>NZ_OZ035006.1:0-340948 GCF_964031115.1 Spiroplasma endosymbiont of Clivina fossor | reverse complement strand
AATAATTGGTTGAATAACCCCATGCTTAACAATTGATTGTCCTAATTGTGTAATCTCAGCATCGTCAAAAACAATTCGTGGTTGATAAGGATTACTACGAATTTCATTTAGTGAAATTTCAACCGCATTTTGCTTAATTTCATCATTGGTTTCAATTTCACTAATCAAATCATTAATTTCTTCACCAAAAATCTTATCTAATCCTTTAACCGATAATCTTCTTTTAGTTATTAATTCCTTGTTCTGCGCCATTATTTAGCAATACCTCCTTAACTAGTTCCATATAAGCAATTGCCCCCGATGAATTTTCAGCATAACTAAAAATATCATTCCCATTTGAAGGCGCTTCCGATATTTTAATATTTCGCGGAATATAAGTTTTATATACTTTCTCTTTAAAATACTTCTGTGCTTCTTGCATTACTTCATACGATAACTTTGTTCTAGTATCAAACATTGTTAACAAAATGCCTTCAATAGTTAAATTTTTATTACTTCTCTGTTGAACAAATCTAATTGAAGTTAACAATTGTGTTAATCCTTCTAAAGCATAATATTCAGCTTGAATCGGAATAATTACCGTATTAGATGCACTTAATGCATTACGATTTAATAATCCTAATGATGGTGGACAATCAATAATAATATAATGATAATTATTAAGAATACCTTTTAACTTATCCAACAAAATATTTTGCTTATCTTTAGATTGTTCTAATAAATGTAAATCAGCACTTGCCAATGATAATGTTGCTGGTGCCAAATCAACATTTTGACAAACATTTTTTTGAATAATTTCACTAAGAGCAATATCATTAACTAAAACATCAAACATACACCTTTCAATTTTACTTTTATCAGCACCAATTCCTGTTGTACTATTTCCTTGTGGATCTAAATCAATCAGCAAAACTTTTTGTCCATATCTGCCCAAACCAGCAGCAAGATTTATTGATGTTGTCGTTTTGCCAACACCACCTTTTTGATTAGCAATTGCAATTACTTTAGCCATAAATTTTAACTTCCTTTTTTAAGATTCCCAAATATTTTACCTAATTATATTAACATTATAACAAGAGTTTTGTTAAAAATTATAATGGTCACCGTTTTATTTTAGCAAAATCTCGCGGATATAATTTATCAATCGATTTTTGCTTAATAAAATATAAAATTGTTCTTTTACCTAAAAAATTTCAATTACTACTATAAGTAGATATTAACTCTGTATTTAAAACTTTTAAAGCATTTTGACTATTAGATAATTCTTTATTAGTTTCTGATTTTAAAGCAATAAACATTCCTTTAACTTTTACAATTGGCATACATAATTCTAATAATATATTCAACTGAGCAACCGCTCTGACAGTAACAATATCAAAAAAATCACGATATTGAATCGCAATATTTTCAACACGATTATTAATAATCGTTACATCTTTTAAAAATAAGTTTTCAACTACTACTTGCAAAAATAAACACTTTTTAATAATTGCTTCAACAAGAAATAATTTAATCTTCGGAAATAAAATCTTAATAACGATTCCTGGAAATCCAGCTCCCGTACCAACATCACATATGAGTTGTTGTTCTAAAACAACATTTTTTGTTAGTAACAATGAATCAAAAAAATGTTTTTGATAAACCTCTTCTTTACCAATTATTGTTGTCAGATTCATTTTCTCATTTCATTGTTGCAATAATTCAAAATATTTTTCTAATTGTTTTATTTGTTCATGGGAAAAAACAATATTTATTTTCTTTAATAAACTAACTAACATCTTAACTTTTTTCCTTCGTATACGGTGTATTTAACATTTTTGGCATCTGATCATTTTTTTCATATAATGCAAATAGTGGCGCAATTAATAATGGTAAAACATAAGGTAATATTGTCCATCATCACTTATTACTATCTTGTCGTAAAAATCCACTAAATTCAAGTAAAACTGTTACTAAATAAGTAAAAAATACGCTTCGAAATACTGCTCATTGACTTAATGCCACAATCGCAAAAGCAATTAATCCAACATTATTAACAGTAACATCAAAAGTGCCTTTTTGATTTGTAAAAAATGCACCACCTAATGCTATTAAACCAAATCCAACAATAACTGCTAAATAACGAATTTTAACAACATTTATTTGACTTAAAGTTAAAACAACAGCATTCTTCCCAGCTGCTTTAAAATATAACCCCATTCGCGTTAAAAAGAAAAAAGAAGAAACAAATAATATTAAAATAACATTAAAAATAAAAACTAAAGATAACGGATATCCAATAGATATCGGAGCAATAAAAATTTCATTAGCATCTAATGTTCTTTGTCCATAATTAAATATTAAAATTAGCGAACTCAAACCTAAAGCCAAATAATTTCAAATAAATGAAACAAGAAACTGATTAGTTTTTAAAGAAACCGTTAATATCGCATGAATTAAACCTAACACCATACCAATAACAAATGCTAAAAAAAAACCTAAAAAACAAATATTATCACCAAGAAATAAATATTGTTTAATCACAATTGCATACGATAACCCCCCTAAAATCATTACGCCATCAACACCAAAATTTAAAATCCCCGCTTTTTGCATTATTAAACATCCCACAGCTGCGAATAGTAATGGTGCTGATAATGATAAACTACTAACAAAAATATTAACAATATTCATAATTATCGTCGCCTCTTATTAATTATATTAGTTGCATCATTAACATCAGGTCGTTGGTTTACTAACGCCTCCCGCATTCTAAAATTAATTAAAAACTTCGGTTCTTGTTTTCATAAAATGATATAACTTACTAAAACAGAAATGGTAATACAAAATGAAAAAATAATATCAATGATTTCATAATCAAATGATGTTAACGAAAGAAATTGCGTTTGCGAACGAATTAAACCAACTAAAATACTAAGCAACAAGACTCCAATACGCGAATTAAATGCTCATAAGGGAATCAACAAATTATCAAATTCCTGTAACATTGTTGAACTTAATGTTCCTAATTTATTTAGATTAGCAACAAAATAAGTATAGCCTGCAATTCCGGCAATTGCTCCGGAAATTGTCATAATAATTAATTGCTTAGCATTGGGATTTAATCTTGCATATTGTGCCGCCTCAGCATTAGCAACCGTTAATTCTAAACGAAAACCAAACACGCGACGATCTAATAAAATCGTTACAAAACCATAAATAAACAAAGCAATAAAAATTGTAATGGAAAAATAAACCGTCATACTTAATTTAATTATTAAAGAAGCATTATTATTAATAATACTATCATTATATTGACTTCATTCTGGTAAATGATAATAAATATTAAAAGCAATAATATTAAGCAACAAAGTTGATGCCATTTCATTAATCTTAAAATAAGTTTTAAAAAAACCAGCAATGAGCGCATACAATGCCCCCGCAATAATTGATACTAGAATTAATAACATTGTTGCAAATTTAGTAGTAATACCAACAGAACTTAATAATCGTGAAGTAATAAATGTGATTGTTGCCCCAATAATCATTTGCCCAATAACTCCAAGATTATAAATTCGAAACCGAAATGCTACTAATGATGCTAATGATGCTAATAGCAAATATGAAAATGAATTTACAAAATTATGAAAATGAGTAATATCATTAAAAGGCATTAAAAATAATGTATCATATGCTTTCAAAGAACTAACTTTAAAAAGCGTAAAAATTATTGCTGATAAGACAAAAAGCAAAACTACTGTTAATGAAATAACCGTTACTGCTTTTAATTTTTTGTTAGTTCAAAAATTTCTTATAATATTCATTTTTAACCACCAGTAATCCTTATTTTAATTGTCGCTATTACTTGTACAATTTTATCTTTAACTATTGTAATTTTATTAATAATTTTTTGCCACAATAAAACTTTTCGAGAAATACTTTTATATTTTAATTCACTTTTAGTAATTTGAATATGTTTATCAATCAAATCTTCGCGTTTTCTAGAAAGAATCAGCGGATTATTTAAAATATTACTTTTAACATCATCCCCTTCTAAGGTAGCAACCATTCTCCCATTTTGAATAACTGTCACCCGATTAGCTAATAATTCTAAAAGATGCGAATCACAATCAATTAAAAGAAATGCTACGCCTTTTTTTTGCAAGGCAATAATACGATTAATAATCAATTTTGCTGAATCATTATCTAAATGCATTAACGGATTAACTAAAATAACAACTTGTGGGTTCGTTTCTAATGTTCTTGCTAAAACAAATTTTTGTAATTCACCATTAGATAAAGTATTGGCAATACTATTACCATTAATAAAATCAGGCATTTGATAATTTTGTAAAATCTTTTTTAATTTAAATCAAATATCATCACGCCTTAAAACTCCAGCATTTAAATATTTAGGATTATTATGATGCCATAAAATAAAATTATCAATTAAAGAATAACTATCAATAGTTGCATCTTGTAAAAAATTTTCTGGTACTAAATCAATGCCTATTTTATAACGATAAGCCTGATTCTTTTTATTAATACTATCATTTTTAAAAAATATTCTTACTGTTGACGATTTAGTTTTTCCTGAAATTATATCGCCAATTAAGGAACTACTAATATTTGTGCGATCATAAACTCCTAAAATTTCACCAACTTGTAAAATTAAATCAATGCCTTCTAATTTTGGATAATTGCGTTTATTAAAACTAATATCTTCAGCATATAATACTAATTCTCTTTTTTTTAAAGAAACTTTTTTATGGTCAATCATTGTTGTTCAATATTTATGTTGAATTTTCTTTACTTTTAAAACATTTTTATTATGCTTTGTCCACACAATCCGCCCTTTATTTAATAATGAATAATGATTTGACACTGCTTTAGCAAATTCTTTACTTCGTGTTGAAAAAATTACTGTAATTTTATCTTTAATAAAAGATTTAAAAATTGGTAAAAACTCCTCTTCTTGTTCCAAAGGTAAACCAACTGTTGGCTCATCTAAAACTAAAATTCGTGGTTTTTGGTACAAGGCTCTTAGTAATGCCACCTTTCTTTGTTCTGATAATGAAAGAATCTCAAACTGTTTATTTAAATCAACATAAATTTTATACTTCCGCATTAATTTTTCAATTTTAGCTTCAGTTTTTCCTCAATTAATAAATATTTTCAAAAATTGTGGTTCATTTCCCAAAACTATATTTTGACGAACACTAAAATCAGGAATAAAGTAAGTATCTTGTCCAGCATAACTAATTTGATAGTTAGGAGTAAAAAACTGTCCAATGCGTTTATTAGCAACTTTAATCACACCATTGGTGGGATTTTCCAAACCAGCTAATAAACGCACACAAGTTGTTTTACCAGCCCCATTATCACCAACTAAGGCATGAATTTCACCAGAATTTACCTTTAAAGTAATATTATTTAAAACTAAATTATCTTGATATTGTTTATAAACATTATTAAATTCAATCAAAGGTGATGACATTAGTTAGTTCCTTCTTTACAAAAATGTTGTGATAATGGAGCATTAATAGCATTACATTGAAAAGACTTTCACACAAATTTATTATTATCAAATTGTTGATGAGAAAATTTAATATCTTGAATATCAACAATAATACCACTAACGAAATTTCAATCAGTTAATAACTGTGGTTTTATTTCCTCAGAATGATAAATTTTGGATAATATGCCAGTAAAATTACGATTAATACTAGCAAGTAAATAATTTTTGGGTTTAATATGATATTTTTCTTTATTCATAATATCAACACTAACAAAATAATGTTTTTTTAAATTATGATTATTATCAATAAAAGCTTTTACTAAATTATTACTATATAATAACAACGGATCAAAAATTAAACTAACTTGATGATTTTCTAATAATGCTTTTGCAGTATTATACATATTATTACGATTCCAATCAGATCTAATTAAAGGACCACGATTATCAATTGATGTTTGTCAATCAACAAAATTAAACTCATAACCACCATCTTGCTTACTATCAATTTGCGCTTGATATAGTCCTTGTTGAAACCCAAAAGTTAATCGTTGTGCTAATTGATCATTTAAATATTCAACAGTACTAACTTGAATTTTATTATCAATAATTGTAAAATCTTGATGATTTTTTAACATATAAATCCCTGATTGATATCCTAAATTATAACCCATTGTCAAAACATCAAATTTAATTTCAACTAAATTAACAATTTTATTACTAACAGAATTAAGAACATAATCATAATCTAAGGTAATAATTTTATTACCCGTAGCAACCGACTTTTCTAACTCTTTTGTTAAATTAGGAATATTAGTAGCAAAATTATGATTTAAAGCAATAAAATATTTTGTTTTATTTTTAGTATGCGTATTCAACATATTTTGTCAAAATAACAATTGCGTCGTCTTATCAGCAAAATTATCAATAATCCAATAATTATCTAAAATATCAATTGATGAATTATAAAAGCTTTTTGTTGTTGCGTTATCATAAATACTTAATGGATGATTAGCAAAAATAACTGCTTGATCAGTAACAGAACGACTACAACCAAAAATGGGAACAGCAAAGATACTAGCAATATTAATACTATTTATTAATTTAAAGATTTTATCCACTTTATTCCCACCTTAACAAACTAATTATTAACTAGTTTGTGGATATTTTTTTCGTAAATGAAATAACAATGATACAATATCGGCGGGATTAACTCCCGAAATTCGTGAAGCTTGAGCGACTGTTAGCGGTTGAACTAACTTTAATTTTTCTTTGGCTTCAATAGCAATATTAGCAACAAAATCATAGTTAATATCTTGCGGAATTTGTTTTTTTTCTAATTTAATTTTTCGCGTAATTTGCTTTTGATGACGAATTAAATAACCACTAAATTTATTTTTAATTTCACAATTAGTTTTTTGATTTTGATTTAATAAATTAATACTAGTAACATAAGGTACTAAAAAATTTAATGATATTTCTGGTCGTTTTAGTAAATCTCACGCACTAATACCAGCAGTTAACAATGAAAAATTACTTTCTTGTAATGCCTTTTGAATTGTTGAATTAGGTGTAAATCGTGTTACTCTTAATTCATTTTCAACAATATTTTGTAATTGACATTGCTTTTGATATTCATCTCACTCTACCCTATTTACTAAACCAATATCATAAGCATATTGTTTTAACCGATCTTCAGCATTATCATTTCTTAAAAAAATCCGATGTTCAGCTCGTGAAGTTAATAACCGATAAGGTTCCGATACTCCTTTAGTAACTAAATCATCAATTAAAACACCAATATACGCTTCATCTCTTCTTAAAATAAATGGGGCCTTATTCACTAATTGACAATGAACATTAATCGCTGCCATTAATCCTTGACAAGCAGCTTCTTCATAGCCACTAGTACCATTAATTTGTCCAGCACTAAATAAATTTTTAATTATTTTGGTTTCTAAAGTCGGTTTTAGTTGTAAAGGATCAATAGCATCATATTCAATGGCATAAGCTCATTTAAGAACTTGAACATTTTCTAATCCCGGCAAAGTTCTTAACATCCGATCTTGAATATCAATCGGCATTGATGTAGAAAATCCTTGAACATAAATTGTTTCTAAAGCAACGGATTCTGGTTCTAAAAAAATTTGATGTCGTGATTTATCAGCAAATCTAACAACCTTATCTTCAATACTTGGACAATATCTTGGTCCAACACTAGTGGGAACAGCACGATACATTGCTGATGCCTTTAAATTTTCATTAATAATTTGATGGGTGTTTTCATTAGTATAAATAAGTCAACAAGGAACTTGTTCTTTTAAAGGCACAAACTCTTTTGTAGAAAAAGAAAATGCTAATGGTAAATCAGTTCCTAATTCTAATTGCATTTTACTATAATCAATACTATCTTTATGAACGCGTGGTGGTGTTCCAGTTTTTAAGCGAATAACTTTAAATCCTAATTGTGCTAATTGTTTTGATATCCCATAAGAACCTTTTTGTCCATCAGGACCTTCCTGTTTAACACTAGACCCTTGTAAAACTTTAGCTTCCATATAAGTACCTGTTGTTAAAATAACTTTTTTAGCTTTAATTATTGTACCGTCATTTAAAATGATACCCTTAACAGTATGATTTTCTATTAATAACTCATTTACCATTGCTGATAGCACCGCTAAATTTTCTTGTTGCATGATAACATCATACATATATTTACTATATGCCATCTTATCCGATTGCGTTCTTAATGCTCACACGGCTGGTCCGTGTGAACTATTTAATAGTTTCATTTGTAATGCTGTTTTATCCGCAGCTTTAGCCATCTCACCACCCAAAGCATCAATTTCTCTAACAACAATCCCTTTAGCAGGACCACCAATTGATGGATTACAAGGCATACTCGCAATCTTTGTCGGATCAAGCGTAACCATTAATGTCTTATGTTTCAACCGTGCACAAGTTAAAGCTGCTTCCACCCCAGCATGCCCCCCACCAATAACAATTACATCATATGCCATTTAAATCACCTACTTTAATACCTTTTAATTTATTTCCCTTAAATTATATCTTATTTGTCTCCCAAATAAAAACAAGACTTTTTTACAAGTCTTGTTTTAAATTTATATTTTTTTATTAACCAAAAACCTTGATAAGATCTTGATCTTCAATAAATACTTTTATTAAGGGGCATAATAAGTGTATCATCAAGAAACTTAGTAAGTTTAAAATGATAATCATCTACTGAAATAACAAAATTTTTTAATTTATGGATGAAACCTACTTTAACTTCTCAGCCAAATTTGTTTTTATAAAAATTAGCACTTTTTTTAGCAACAATTAAATTAGTTTCTTTGTTGTCAGAATAGTCAATATCTACTATCTCATCAAAGAAATTAGCATCTTTTTCAATTATTTTAGTTAAGTAATTACTAATATTTTGAAAATTATTAAAATAAACATTTATTTCGCCTGTAAATGAACCAATTGTCAAACTAACTCGCTTATAATTTTCATTAAGGTCAAAAAGACCATCTTCTTCAATAGTGTTATTAACATTCTGCATAGTAATCGTTATCTGACTAGATTCATCACCAAATTGATTTTTTAACTCCTTTAATTTTCTATAAACAATTTGCTTAGGCAAAACATTATGACAAATATAAGCAGTTTCACTTGGCGGATTCTTGCAAACTATACCATAATATAAGCAATAAATTTTATTCTTTTATCAAAAACTAATAACTCACACTGATCTATTTTTTCCCTAATTGGTTTTAAAGCAATAGACTTCTTGCAAAATTAATATGATAATTATAATTTTTAAATTTAAAATAAATATAAAAGTGTTATTAAAATAATTTTTAGATTATTTTTACAAATATTTTGTCATTAAAACATAATAAAAATTATTATTTACAATAAAAAAAGACTGAAATTTTAAATTATCAAATATATTTAAACTAATAGTTGTAAATTATAAATTGAAGCTATTAAATTAAATCTTAAAGCAAATCTTTTTCTACGATTTCGATATTTTTCACTAATAATTTTAAATTTTTTAAGTATAGCAAAAACATTTTCAATAACAATTCTCATTTTTGAAATTCGCTCATTATTTTGCTTTTCTTCTTTATTTAAAGGGTTTTTCTTTGATTTTCTTTTAGGAATTAAAACATTATGATTAATTTTTTGTATGCCTTGATAACCTAAATCCACTAAAACAGTTGTTTCTGGTAAAAATTTAATTTTTGAATCTTTTAAAATTTTAAAGTCATGGTTTTTACCATAAGAAAAATCAGAACTAATAATTTTTTTACTATCTTTTTCAATTATAACTTGTGTTTTTATTGTGTGTTTTTTCTTTTTTCCTGAGTAGTGCTGTTTTTGTCTTTTTTTGGGCGTTGGATTTGGCTTTCAGTTACATCAATTATAACAGTCTTATCTTTGAAATAATCTTTTAATAGTGATTTTTGACCAGTAAGTTGTTGAAAATTAGGGTGTTTTATTAAAGTGTCTTCAATTCATTTGATATTTCTATAACAACTACTTTCACTAATATCATAACTTTTTGCAATATGAAAATAAGTTCTATATTCTCTTCAATATTCTAAAGTCATTAAAATACGATTTTCTAATGATAATTTATTGGTTCTTCCGCGACGAAATCTCTTTTTTAATTCTTCTATTTTTAAAATTTCTAGCATTTTATTAAAAGTAGTATGTTTAATACCAGTTAATCTTAAAAAATTTTTATCACTTATTTGATTATTTTTTTTAAATTTCATTTAAATTCCACCTTTTTATTAAAAACAACAATTCAATTATATTTTAAATTAATTTTGCAAGAAGTCTAATACTTACTAATGGTATTAACATCGCAAACGGTTTACCTAAATTAAATAAATGTTCTATTACTTGCTTTCTTTTACTAAATGGGGGGTTAGAAATAATATAATCCTATCTATCCACATTACTTTTAATGTAATTAAAGAAGTCAATTCCATCGTCAATATGACTATTCCAAACTTTATGTCCATTTTTTTCTAAAACACATACAAATTCACTATCAATTTTATCGAAAGGGCATAAAATAGTATTATTAGGTTTTAAAAATTCTAAAATTGATTTAATCGCATATTTGGAATGGCAACCCTTTTTAGGACACTTTTTATGTAGACTGGTATTTTCTAAATTCAACGGGAGTTAAATAATTTAAACTGCCATGAATTCGAATATTGTTATATCAATTAACAAAATCAAATAGTTCGCATTTTAATTGTGTTAAGTTTGCAAATTTTTTACCGTTAATAAATTCAGTTTTAAAGGTTTTGTAAGTTGCTTCAGCAACAGAACAGCATTATCATACGGGCATCCTTTGGTACTTAATGATCTTTGAATTTTAAAGGTTATTAAAATTTCATCAATGATTTTATTTTTGAATTCATTACCACGATCAGTATGAAATAAAGTTATTTTATTTAATGGTCGTGTTATCTTGTGAAAAGCTTGTTGAACTAGCTCAGCAGTTTTATTTGGTCCAGCACTATAGCCAATTACTTTGCGATTAAACAAGTCAATTAATAAACAAATATAATAGACTTCTTGCAAAATTAATATGATAATTATAATTTTTAAATTTAAAATAAATATAAAAGTGTTATTAAAATAATTTTTAGATTATTTTTACAAATATTTTGTCATTAAAACATAATAAAAATTATTATTTACAATAAAAAAAAACTGAAATTTTAAATTATCAAATATATTTAAACTAATAGTTGTAAATTATAAATTGAAGCTATTAAATTAAATCTTAAAGCAAATCTTTTTCTACGATTTCGATATTTTTCACTAATAATTTTAAATTTTTTAAGTATAGCAAAAACATTTTCAATAACAATTCTCATTTTTGAAATTCGCTCATTATTTTGCTTTTCTTCTTTATTTAAAGGGTTTTTCTTTGATTTTCTTTTAGGAATTAAAACATTATGATTAATTTTTTGTATGCCTTGATAACCTAAATCCACTAAAACAGTTGTTTCTTTTAATTTTGTCGAAAACTCTTGATATTTATTGAATATACTTAATTTTAGGTATATTTTTAATATGATAGAGGTGGATAATAATTATGGAAAAAATAATTCAAGAACTAGTAAATACTTTAACAGATGATCAATTTTTAGAATTTTATGAAAAAGTCAAACAACAAGCAGAATTAATAAAAAAACAAAAACGGTTAAATGAAATTGATCAAAAATTTAGAGCGCAAGGTATTAGACTTCTTGCAAAATTAATTTAAAATATAATTGAATTGTTGTTTTTAATAAAAAGGTGGAATTTAAATGAAATTTAAAAAAAATAATCAAATAAGTGATAAAAATTTTTTAAGATTAACTGGTATTAAACATACTACTTTTAATAAAATGCTAGAAATTTTAAAAATAGAAGAATTAAAAAAGAGATTTCGTCGCGGAAGAACCAATAAATTATCATTAGAAAATCGTATTTTAATGACTTTAGAATATTGAAGAGAATATAGAACTTATTTTCATATTGCAAAAAGTTATGATATTAGTGAAAGTAGTTGTTATAGAAATATCAAATGAATTGAAGACACTTTAATAAAACACCCTAATTTTCAACAACTTACTGGTCAAAAATCACTATTAAAAGATTATTTCAAAGATAAGACTGTTATAATTGATGTAACTGAAAGCCAAATCCAACGCCCAAAAAAAGACAAAAACAGCACTACTCAGGAAAAAAGAAAAAACACACAATAAAAACACAAGTTATAATTGAAAAAGATAGTAAAAAAATTATTAGTTCTGATTTTTCTTATGGTAAAAACCATGACTTTAAAATTTTAAAAGATTCAAAAATTAAATTTTTACCAGAAACAACTGTTTTAGTGGATTTAGGTTATCAAGGCATACAAAAAATTAATCATAATGTTTTAATTCCTAAAAGAAAATCAAAGAAAAACCCTTTAAATAAAGAAGAAAAGCAAAATAATGAGCGAATTTCAAAAATGAGAATTGTTATTGAAAATGTTTTTGCTATACTTAAAAAATTTAAAATTATTAGTGAAAAATATCGAAATCGTAGAAAAAGATTTGCTTTAAGATTTAATTTAATAGCTTCAATTTATAATTTACAACTATTAGTTTAAATATATTTGATAATTTAAAATTTCAGTCTTTTTTTATTGTAAATAATAATTTTTATTATGTTTTAATGACAAAATATTTGTAAAAATAATCTAAAAATTATTTTAATAACACTTTTATATTTATTTTAAATTTAAAAATTATAATTATCATATTAATTTTGCAAGAAGTCTATTAAATGCCCTAAATGTGAATCTTACCATTGCGTTAAAAATGGACATAATTCAGAAGGAAAACAAAAATATTTATGTAAAAATTGCCGTGCAAGTTTTGACGCTTTTCGTAATCATTTTATTTATTGAAGTCATTTAAATTATGAACAATGAAATTTATTGATTCAAATTTCATTGCTGGGGCAATCTAGTAAAACAATTTCTCGTTTTATTAAAACTACATTAAAAACTGCTTGATATAATCGTCAAAAATTAATGAAATCAAAACAATTAGAAAATACCCAATTAAAATTTAAAAAATTATCTGGTAAAATCCAAATCGATGAAACATTTATTAAAGAAATCCATAAAGGAAATTTCAAATATAAAACTGATCCACGAAGAATTCACCTTGACCCATTCGCAACTAATACTAAATGGGACTGTACAATTAACTGTGTCTCTAAGTAATTAACTTAAATTCACTCTGTCCTCAAATTTTATCATTAAATGTGAAATTGCACTACCCCAATTTTGAATTGGCATCGTTCATTTCTTAACCATATTTTGAAATGCTAAATAAAATATTTTAAAAACTGATGCGTCATTAGGAAAAATCTTTTTATTCTTAATGACTTTTCTTAATTGACTATTAACAGATTCAATCGCATTAGTTGTGTAAATAATTCTTCTAAATTCCTGAGGATATTCAAGAAAAATTATTAAATTATTTCAGTTATTTTTTCATGATTTAGTAATTTGTGGATACTTTTTATTTCATTTTTCTGAAAAATGATCTAAAGCAATTAACGCTATTTCTTCATTAATTGCTGTATAAATTGATTTTAAATCATTAGCTACAAGTTTGCGATCTTTGTAAGGAACAAATTTTAAACTATTGCGAATTTGATGAACAATGCATAATTGATGCTGTGTTTTTGGGAAAACAGCTTCTATTGCATCAGACATCCCAGTTAAATTATCACTACAAGCAACAAGAATATCTTGTAACCCACGATTTTTCATTTCCGTAAGATTATTAAGTCAAAATTTGGCTCCCTCATTCTCACTAATTCACATTCCTAAAATATCTTTTAAACCATCTAAATTAATTCCTAAGGCAAGATAAACTGCTTTATTTATTATTCGTTTATCTTGCTTTACTTTAACAACAATACAATCAAAATAAACAATCGGATAAATCTTCTCTAAAGGTTTAGTTTGTCACATTTTAACTTCTTCAATAACATCATCAGTTATTTGACTAATTAAACTTTCTGAAATTTCTGCTCCGTGATAGAATTCTTGCAATTGTGCTTTGATATCAGAAATTGTCATTCCTCTTGCATATAAAGAAATTACTTTTTGATCAAAGTTATCAAATCTTCTTTGTCTTTTTGGAATAATTACTGGTTCAAAAGTACTATTTCGATCTCTTGGTACATCAATTGCGATTGAACCATTTTTAGTAATAATGGTTTTTTGTGTGTTGCCATTTCTTTTATTATGATTCTCATCAGTTTCAAGATAATCTTTAATTTCCGTATTTAACATTCGTTCAGTTAATTTTTTGGTAAATTCCTGAAAAATAGTATTGCCTTTAAATAAATCTTGTGGATTATCAATATTTTCTAAAAAATAATCAACAACTTTATCAATTGCGTCAGGTTCTTTTTTTATTTTTTTTGTCATTTTCTGTTCTCCTTCTTTTAAGTATAATTCAGAATGAATTATCGAGACACAGAATTTTGGACAGGCTCTACTAAATGCTGTATTCAAATGGCAATTGATAATAATAACAATATTTATGTTAAATCCACAAACACCAAACGTTTACAAAAACAATGAGTTATTGAAAATATGAACAAAGAATTAATTAACGAAAATTCAATTATTACTTCTGATATGCAAAAATTATATTTTTTAGTAGCAAAACAAACAAATTCTACTTTATGTGTAACTAAAACAACAATTAATCCTGAAGCTAGTTATCGTAACTTAAATAAAATCAGTAAATTACAATCTAATCTTAAAGAAGCCTTAATTCATTATCATGGTTTAGGTTTTACTAATATTCAAAATTATTTAAATCTCTGAAAATGAAAATACCAACATAAGGGTTTAACTCCAAACCAACAAACAGCGGTATTATATTTTAATGTATAAAAAAGTTAAAGTAAAAATAGTAATTTTACATAAAAGCCTTTTAAAATTATCAAGTTGATGATTTTTTTTATTTTATCAAGAGTTTTCGACAAAATTAAAAGTTGTTTCTGGTAAAAATTTAATTTTTGAATCTTTTAAAATTTTAAAGTCATGGTTTTTACCATAAGAAAAATCAGAACTAATAATTTTTTTACTATCTTTTTCAATTATAACTTGTGTTTTTATTGTGTGTTTTTTCTTTTTTCCTGAGTAGTGCTGTTTTTGTCTTTTTTTGGGCGTTGGATTTGGCTTTCAGTTACATCAATTATAACAGTCTTATCTTTGAAATAATCTTTTAATAGTGATTTTTGACCAGTAAGTTGTTGAAAATTAGGGTGTTTTATTA
Source organism: Spiroplasma endosymbiont of Clivina fossor (assembly GCF_964031115.1). Lineage (GTDB taxonomy): Bacteria > Bacillota_I > Bacilli_A > Mycoplasmatales > Nriv7 > Nriv7. The sequence continues at coordinate 325,576 of NZ_OZ035006.1, read as the reverse complement.
AAGTGTCTTCAATTCATTTGATATTTCTATAACAACTACTTTCACTAATATCATAACTTTTTGCAATATGAAAATAAGTTCTATATTCTCTTCAATATTCTAAAGTCATTAAAATACGATTTTCTAATGATAATTTATTGGTTCTTCCGCGACGAAATCTCTTTTTTAATTCTTCTATTTTTAAAATTTCTAGCATTTTATTAAAAGTAGTATGTTTAATACCAGTTAATCTTAAAAAATTTTTATCACTTATTTGATTATTTTTTTTAAATTTCATTTAAATTCCACCTTTTTATTAAAAACAACAATTCAATTATATTTTAAATTAATTTTGCAAGAAGTCTAATGTCATTTAGTACCAACTTGAACATATGTTAAATCACTAACAACAACTTCATTGGGTTTTTGGTCATTAAATTAACGATTTAAAACATTATTAATTTGGTCATTATTAACTGTTTTTTCATGATTACGATATTTTAATTTGGTGTATTTAGAAACCAAATTATTTTTGATCATAATGAATCGGATTTTTCGTCGTGATAAGATCATATTTTTTCTTATTTAAAACAGCTTTAATTTTACGAGCACCATAAATCTTACGACTTTTATTAAATGCACTGATAACTTCTTGTTCATAATTATTAATATCAAACTTAGTGCATTTATTAGCTTGATAATAATATGTTGATTTTAGTAAACCTAAAATCTTACATATTTTCCTCACTGAATATTTAGTTTTGTTGTTATTAATTATTGTTATTTTTTGCCGATTATCAGTGCTGCTTGCTTTAAAATGTCATTTTCCATTCGTAATTGTTGGTTTTCTTTTCGCAAGTAAATTAATTCATTTTCTTCGACAGTGCGATTATCTTTTGCTTTAAATGACCCAGAATTATTATAATTTTTAACTCAACTATAAATAGTTGGTTTTGGTAAATTATATTCTTTCCCTAAATTAATAACACTTTTGCCATTTTTGTATAGCATTACAATTTGTTTTTTAAATTCTTCAGAGTATGAGGTTTTATTTCCCATTTTTATATTCCTTCTTTCTTAATAATTTTGAAGTCTATATAATTATGGTCCAATTTATTGTAGCCTATCCAATTTGTGTATATCATTCATCATTAACATTAATTTTATTTAATAAATTAGAATTTAACATAATTAACTATTAAGTTCCTTTCTTTAATTATTTTTAATTTGTCATTCTCTATTTTTAATTCTTGTTTTTTTAGTTCATGTTTCATTTTTTTAACCTACCTTTAATCACAATAAATAAGGCAATAAGTACACAAGTAACGCCAATAATAGTGAAGATTGGATGTTGAGAAAATGTTCGTGCCATTGGTTTAAATAATTCTAAAATTGTTAAATTGCTAGTAATAAACTTTTGGAAATTCGCGAGGCCTTCGCTAATATAGTTTGTTAAAGTTTCAAAATGACTACCAGCTAATAATCCAAGAACAGTTATTAAGATAAAAATAATAATTAGTTTAAACATTGTTAGTTACCTTGTTTTGTTTTTTTATTTCTTTGTTTTCAATTAATTTTATTTGGATTTATTGGTTGTATTTGTTTTTTAACTTTTCCTCACGCACTTAAGCGACCACTATTTTTAACGGCATATCGGCGTTGTTTTTCTAAATTAACTTGTTGACTGCTAAAACCGAGAATAATTGCCATAAGAAATTCTACAGCCAGCGTTAAGAATAAAGGAAATATTAGTTGAATATTTGTTCCCGGTACTTCAAGACTTCAAATTAAATCAAAAACTTTATAAAGCATTTGAGCGAGAAAGTCCGCCATTTTTGCAAGATTTTCCATTTTTTATTGTTCCTTTCATAGAGTAAAATAATGTTATGGTTGATTGCGTTTTTAGTAGCGACAACATTAGAAAGGAGGTGAAATATGATAAATAGTCCAACCGCCGAAGAAACCCTTATTTAAAATTTTTAGAAGGTGCTCGAACTCTTGTATATAATATATTTGAGTTTTTATTTGATTTTACACCAATGGCAATTTTTTTTCTGAATTATGATTGTTATTGAAATTACACTGATAATGAAACAAAAATATTAAATAAAACTTAATTTAATTTAATTAATGTCTAAATAATAATTGTCGCTACTAAAAACAGGGTTAACCGTTATTTTTCTTTCATTTTTCTTAAAAATTTGCTAAATTTATCCATTTTTAAGTATTCTAAGTCCTCTAAATCAATTGCGGTGTCAGTATAGTATTTGTCTTCATAGTCAGGATTTACTTTTGAATTTAAATAATCTCTTAAAAACGCTAAGTAAAAAGAATTGTAAGTGTTAAGTATGGGTAGAGGAATTTTTAGTTTAAAAAAATAAATATCAAGTTCAGAAATATCACGATATTTAATGCGACGACCTTTTTTACTATTTTTAGCATCAATTAAGGTGTTTCGTCAGCGTTCATATTCTTCGATGCTTGTAAAGAAAGGTGCCATAGATGACTTTTAAGTAAGGACGAAAAATATTAACTGGTTTTTTACGAATTCCCACAATCACATTATTGGCAATGTCACGAACTTTAACTCAAATATGTTTATCTCTTTGACCGCTAGCCAGCACAATATGACCGAAATGGCGTGCCAGAGCGAAATATTCTTGAATACCGGTTTCTTCGTTTTTAGTATTATTTTTTTCTCAATCAGTTCCTTCTAAAAATAAGTTGGTTTCATCTCACAAAAGTAAGGTTTTGTCTGGCAATACCGGATAATCAAAGTCTAATAATCCCATATGTCCTAAACTTAATTTTTGGGTTTCTAGTAATGGAAAAGTTGATGCGATATGATATTTCTTCTTTTTTAGTAATTTTGATGCGTATACTAGAAAGGCAGTTTTTCCAGTTCCTAATGAACCAATAACAATATTTAATGGTGAGAGTTTTTTAAGAAATTAATAACTTTGTTAATTTGTGTTAAATTGCTGATTTTGAAAAGGAAAACCAAAATACAACCTACTAAAAATAAATAGCTCACAATGTTTTTTAAATAACCGTTGTAAATGTATCAAATTGCTCCTCAATGTCATAAAATTAAAAATGAGGTGCGATTTAATTCAATAAAATGGTTATTTTTTTCTATTATTCATTTGCAAAATTTCATCTTGCACCTCACTTTATTTTTTTGTTAGCGTGCCGCTCCAAGTAATTTTTCAAACATTTTAAAGCAAATAAAGAATATTGCCAAAATAAATGGAAAAATGAATATTCAGTAGTCAGCAAAGAAGTTACCGACTTGTGGCATATTAACAGCAATAATTTCTCACATTTTAGTAAAAGCCGTTATAATTGCATTTCATAATTTAGTCATCGCATCACTAGCTGTTATTTTTTCTACTGTTGCAGGGTGCATCGGCCAAGAAAGTTTCAATCATATAATCATCCCCTTTCTTTTTAAAACATTCATCATTTATATTCAAAGTTTTTCTTAAATTTGTTAAAACCACGATTAACCTTAACACGATTATATTTTTTCCTAATTAATTTTGAATTTCTTTGGGAATGCATCACAATGTAACTTCTTGACATTAATTTTTTCCCTATCTAAATACTGATATGGTTTTTCAAAGGAGCATTAGAATAAATCACACCATAATCGCTGTTAAGAATCAAAAAGCAATAGACTTCTTGCAAAATTAATTTAAAATATAATTGAATTGTTGTTTTTAATAAAAAGGTGGAATTTAAATGAAATTTAAAAAAAATAATCAAATAAGTGATAAAAATTTTTTAAGATTAACTGGTATTAAACATACTACTTTTAATAAAATGCTAGAAATTTTAAAAATAGAAGAATTAAAAAAGAGATTTCGTCGCGGAAGAACCAATAAATTATCATTAGAAAATCGTATTTTAATGACTTTAGAATATTGAAGAGAATATAGAACTTATTTTCATATTGCAAAAAGTTATGATATTAGTGAAAGTAGTTGTTATAGAAATATCAAATGAATTGAAGACACTTTAATAAAACACCCTAATTTTCAACAACTTACTGGTCAAAAATCACTATTAAAAGATTATTTCAAAGATAAGACTGTTATAATTGATGTAACTGAAAGCCAAATCCAACGCCCAAAAAAAGACAAAAACAGCACTACTCAGGAAAAAAGAAAAAACACACAATAAAAACACAAGTTATAATTGAAAAAGATAGTAAAAAAATTATTAGTTCTGATTTTTCTTATGGTAAAAACCATGACTTTAAAATTTTAAAAGATTCAAAAATTAAATTTTTACCAGAAACAACTGTTTTAGTGGATTTAGGTTATCAAGGCATACAAAAAATTAATCATAATGTTTTAATTCCTAAAAGAAAATCAAAGAAAAACCCTTTAAATAAAGAAGAAAAGCAAAATAATGAGCGAATTTCAAAAATGAGAATTGTTATTGAAAATGTTTTTGCTATACTTAAAAAATTTAAAATTATTAGTGAAAAATATCGAAATCGTAGAAAAAGATTTGCTTTAAGATTTAATTTAATAGCTTCAATTTATAATTTACAACTATTAGTTTAAATATATTTGATAATTTAAAATTTCAGTCTTTTTTTATTGTAAATAATAATTTTTATTATGTTTTAATGACAAAATATTTGTAAAAATAATCTAAAAATTATTTTAATAACACTTTTATATTTATTTTAAATTTAAAAATTATAATTATCATATTAATTTTGCAAGAAGTCTAATGTTTGCTATTAAAAGTCAAAGTGTTTCTTGAGTTAAATCAATTTCTTTGCCACCACTAATATGAGCCGGAATAGTTGTAATTTGAATAGACTTGGTACATAACCTTTAATTTTATCTACTATTTTGATAATATTATTTCCTAGGTGAAGTACAAATGTTAGATAAATACAAAGACGAAAACGAATTTTATAGTTTAATAGGCATAAAATATAAAACTTTCATGAAAATGGTAGAAATTTTAAAAGAAGGTGAAGCTAAACAAAAACAAATTGGTGGTAGACCAAATAAATTATCAATAGAGCAAAGATTACTTATGACTTTAGAATACTGAAAAGAATATAGTACATATCGTATTATTGCAAAAAAATATAATATTAGTCATGTTAGTTGTATTCGTAATATCTTTTGAGTTGAAAATACTCTAATAAAAAATAGTCACTTTCATATACCTGGCAAAAAGATATTATTAGAAAATAAGGGTACTACTAATAATTTATTAGCAATTGATGCTACAGAAATTCCAATTGAAAGAATTAAAAAAAACTAAAATTATTATTTTCTGGTAAGAAAAGGCAACATTCATTAAAATCGCAAATAATTATTGATTTATTTAACAATAAAATTATTTCAGTAGATTTTTGTTATGGCAGTACTCATGATTATAAGTTATTTTTAAAATCAAATACACTTATAAATCCAAAATTAGAATTAATTGCCGATTCAGGATATCAAGGTTTGCAAAATGTTCATAAAAATACATTATTGCCAATTAAAAAGAGTAAAAATAATCCTTTAAATCCAGATAAAAAGGAATATAATAGCTTTTTAAATAAAGTTAGAATTGTCATTGAACATGTTTTTGCTAGATTAAAAAGATTTAAAATACTAGTTTATCGTTATCGCAATAAGATTAGAAGATTTGGATTACGATTTAACTTAATTTCAGGAATATATAATTTTGAATTAAGCTAGTTATAGTTATGTACCAAGTCTATTAAAATATAATACCGCTGTTTGTTGGTTTGGAGTTAAACCCTTATGTTGGTATTTTCATTTTCAGAGATTTAAATAATTTTGAATATTAGTAAAACCTAAACCATGATAATGAATTAAGGCTTCTTTAAGACTAGATTGTAATTTACTGATTTTATTTAAGTTACGATAACTAGCTTCAGGATTAATTGTTGTTTTAGTTACACATAAAGTAGAATTTGTTTGTTTTGCTACTAAAAAATATAATTTTTGCATATCAGAAGTAATAATTGAATTTTCGTTAATTAATTCTTTGTTCATATTTTCAATAACTCATTGTTTTTGTAAACGTTTGGTGTTTGTGGATTTAACATAAATATTGTTATTATTATCAATTGCCATTTGAATACAGCATTTAGTATTAGTTGTGAATGGGTCAAGGTGAATTCTTCGTGGATCAGTTTTATATTTGAAATTTCCTTTATGGATTTCTTTAATAAATGTTTCATCGATTTGGATTTTACCAGATAATTTTTTAAATTTTAATTGGGTATTTTCTAATTGTTTTGATTTCATTAATTTTTGACGATTATATCAAGCAGTTTTTAATGTAGTTTTAATAAAACGAGAAATTGTTTTACTAGATTGCCCCAGCAATGAAATTTGAATCAATAAATTTCATTGTTCATAATTTAAATGACTTCAATAAATAAAATGATTACGAAAAACGTCAAAACTTGCACGGCAATTTTTACATAAATATTTTTGTTTTCCTTCTGAATTATGTCCATTTTTAACGCAATGGTAAGATTCACATTTAGGGCATTTAAATACCTTGCGCTCTAAATTTTTGATCAATTTCATTTAACCGTTTTTGTTTTTTTATTAATTCTGCTTGTTGTTTGACTTTTTCATAAAATTCTAAAAATTGATCATCTGTTAAAGTATTTACTAGTTCTTGAATTATTTTTTCCATAATTATTATCCACCTCTATCATATTAAAATATACCTAAAATTAAGTATATTCAATAAATGTTATTAGAAGTATTCGTAAACAACATAATAGATCTTTAATTTTTAATACAAAAAGTGAAATTAATTTAAGTAAAGAAATTAAAAGTTTTATTGATAATATTTATTTATTTTTTGAAGATGCAGACCTTGATGAACTATTTGAAATAGTCCATTATGATCAATGCTGAAAGGAAACATTTCAAAAAAGTGAAAAAAATATTAACGGCGATAAAATGGATGTTAGAGATTATATTAATTTTTATAAAAAAGAATATAAGATTGCAATAGATCATTTTTCTGAGTTGTATTTGTAGATTTATATTTAGAAACATTAAAATAAGTGGTAATATATTAATAATTAATAATTGTGAATTAAGTTTAAGGAGGGAAATTAAAATGAAAAGAAAAACAATTAGTTACAGTGATGAAATGATTAAAAGTGGTGTAAAGTTAAATAAGAAAGATAAGTTTATGAAAGCAATTTCTAAATTATTGGTTAAAAATTAAAATAATTAAATATGTTTACGCGGGGTTGGATTTTTAAAAATTTGGGGCCTGTCCAAAATTCTGTGTCTCGATAATTCATTCTGAATTATACTTAAACGAAGGAGAACAGAAAATGACAAAAAATAAAAAAAATAAAAAAAGAACCTAACGCAATTGATAAAGTTGTTGATTATTTTTTAGAAAATATTGATAATCCACAAGATTTATTTAAAGGCAATACTATTTTTCAGGAATTTACCAAAAAATTAACTGAACGAATGTTAAATACGGAAATTAAAGATTATCTTGAAACTGATGAGAATCATAATAAAAGAAATGGCAACACACAAAAAACCATTATTACTAAAAATGGTTCAATCGCAATTGATGTACCAAGAGATCGAAATAGTACTTTTGAACCAGTAATTATTCCGAAAAGACAAAGAAGATTTGATAACTTTGATCAAAAAGTAATTTCTTTATATGCAAGAGGAATGACAATTTCTGATATCAAAGCACAATTGCAAGAATTCTATCACGGAGCAGAAATTTCAGAAAGTTTAATTAGTCAAATAACTGATGATGTTATTGAAGAAGTTAAAATGTGACAAACTAAACCTTTAGAGAAGATTTATCCGATTGTTTATTTTGATTGTATTGTTGTTAAAGTAAAGCAAGATAAACGAATAATAAATAAAGCAGTTTATCTTGCCTTAGGAATTAATTTAGATGGTTTAAAAGATATTTTAGGAATGTGAATTAGTGAGAATGAGGGAGCCAAATTTTGACTTAATAATCTTACGGAAATGAAAAATCGTGGGTTACAAGATATTCTTGTTGCTTGTAGTGATAATTTAACTGGGATGTCTGATGCAATAGAAGCTGTTTTCCCAAAAACACAGCATCAATTATGCATTGTTCATCAAATTCGCAATAGTTTAAAATTTGTTCCTTACAAAGATCGCAAACTTGTAGCTAATGATTTAAAATCAATTTATACAGCAATTAATGAAGAAATAGCGTTAATTGCTTTAGATCATTTTTCAGAAAAATGAAATAAAAAGTATCCACAAATTACTAAATCATGAAAAAATAACTGAAATAATTTAATAATTTTTCTTGAATATCCTCAGGAATTTAGAAGAATTATTTACACAACTAATGCGATTGAATCTGTTAATAGTCAATTAAGAAAAGTCATTAAGAATAAAAAGATTTTTCCTAATGACGCATCAGTTTTTAAAATATTTTATTTAGCATTTCAAAATATGGTTAAGAAATGAACGATGCCAATTCAAAATTGGGGTAGTGCAATTTCACATTTAATGATAAAATTTGAAGACAGAGTGAATTTAAGTTAATTACTTAGAGACACAGTTAATTGTACAGTTCCTTAATTTTTTGGTTTTGCCAATGGGTAGTAAAGATAATAAATGAAAAACATCCTTTTACTTAAAAATGTTATAATCATGATATAGTTGATTGACAGTGTCAAAACAGCAAAAAACACCATATCATTTGGTGTTTTTCTTTTATAAATTATTTTGTTTACCTCTAATAAATTGTCTTACAGCATATAACGCATAAAAGTCTGCATCATAAGGATCAAGATACATTTTTGGATCAGGAACATTAGTGCGTTTTTCATCATATCGTAATTCTTCGTAGCATTTGGCAGTAAAAGGATTATTTTGTAAATTTATATGACAATTACCAAATCCAAACAAATTACGCATTCAAATAACGCGGTCTGTTAAACCGGCTTCTTTGGTTAATGGTGTTGCGTGCTTAATGGCTGTGTTGGCACGAATGTTAAAACTATAATCTTCGATTAATTTTGTTTTAATTCATTCCATAGCGGTTTTTGCTTTATCATCGTAATTAAAAATAACATCAGCAAAATTATAAAAATTTGCTCTTAAAGTCATTATTTCTTCTACAAGATGACTAATTTTTTCATTTTCAGAAAAATTATCTTCGGGGGTTACAACAATTTCACATATTAAATATGGATCGTAAAGTTCAGTTTTTTTATATTCTTGAAATCCCCAAAATTTTAGCACAGTATGATCGATTGGCCCAGTTGCTCAATCAATCCCGATACTATAAAAATCAAATTTATACATATCAATAGTGGCAACATAAAAATCTTTTAAATCGTATTTTTGTGTATATTTTAAATGTTTTCGAAACGGAAAGATAGTACTATCACTGTCTGAGTACTCAAAACCATATTTTACAATAGCATATTCATCGGGGTTATCTTTTTTAAGTTGGTTTACTTTTTTTCTTGAAATTTCTGGCAATTTATTTCAAGTAGAGTCTAATGTTAGTCTTAAAACAAAAATTCCTAAACCTTCAAATTCTTTTTCATTTTCGTATCAAACTTTACCAGTTTCTTTTAATAAATTCATTATCTTGTCGTTTAATGGTAAAAATGGCGTACAGTATTTTTCATAAAATGGGTGATATTTATCATAGGGGTTGCAAGTGAACGCGACAAAAAAACTTTTTCATAAGTAACGAGTTTCTTGTTGCCCTGTCATTTTATCAACAAAGGTTCAAGAAAGTTCTTTTATGGGTTTGTCAGAAACTTTAATCCGATTGCTACGAAACATTGACATTTGTAAACGCTCATATCTATAAATTAGTTGTTTATCAGTCAAAGTTTCTTTTTCTTCTGCCATAATTATTTCGTCAGTTCGTGAACACAAAAAACTAGAACCTTTTACAGTTGTTCCAAAAATTCTATTACCGTTGGCATAACCAATAAAAGTTATTCGTTGATTGGAAGGAAAAATTATTTCTCCGCCTTCTTTATTCAATTTTCAAACTATCCCAGTCACCTTAGAGTGTTCGGGTCCAATTTGAACGCCATACTTTTCTTCTAAATATTGACATAAATTATATAAATCAGCAATTGTTGTTTCAGGGTGTGTATTTTCATAGCGTCGTACTTCTTGAGCGGATGTATCTGTAAAGTTACAACAAATTCATAAATCTCAAGTTAAACAGTTTCAAGTTTTAAAAGTCATTCTAGCAGTAGGTACAAATCGATAAAAACACCTAGTTGTAAAATATTCTGCTCAATCGTCGCCAACTAGTTCCTTAAAGATTTCTCAAGTAAAACCAAAGTTATTGTCACTAAAATTTAAGTCATATTTTTTATTTAATTGTGAGTAATTAATTATTTTTTTCATTATACTAATTATTATCTATGGATATTAACTGTTTTATGTGTTTGATATAGAAAAAAATAAAAAAGTGGAATGGTAACCCTTTTTAGGACACTTTTTATGTAGACTGGTATTTTCTAAATTCAACGGGAGTTAAATAATTTAAACTGCCATGAATTCGAATATTGTTATATCAATTAACAAAATCAAATAGTTCGCATTTTAATTGTGTTAAGTTTGCAAATTTTTTACCGTTAATAAATTCAGTTTTAAAGGTTTTGTAAGTTGCTTCAGCAACAGCATTATCATACGGGCATCCTTTGGTACTTAATGATCTTTGAATTTTAAAGGTTATTAAAATTTCATCAATGATTTTATTTTTGAATTCATTACCACGATCAGTATGAAATAAAGTTATTTTATTTAATGGTCGTGTTATCTTGTGAAAAGCTTGTTGAACTAGTTCAGCAGTTTTATTTGGTCCAGCACTATAGCCAATTACTTCGCGATTAAACAAGTCAATTAATAAACAAATATAATGTCATTTAGTACCAACTTGAACATATGTTAAATCACTAACAACAACTTCATTGGGTTTTTGGTCATTAAATTGACGATTTAAAACATTATTAATTTGGTCATTATTAACTGTTTTTTCATGATTACGATATTTTAATTTGGTGTATTTAGAAACCAAATTATTTTTGATCATAATGAATCGGATTTTTCGTCGTGATAAGATGATATTTTTTCTTATTAAAACAGCTTTAATTTTACGAGCACCATAAATCTTACGACTTTTATTAAATGCACTGATAACTTCTTGTTCATAATTATTAATATCAAACTTAGTGCATTTATTAGTTTGATAATAATATGTTGATTTTAGTAAACCTAAAATCTTACATATTTTCCTCACTGAATATTTAGTTTTGTTGTTATTAATTATTGTTATTTTTTGCCGATTATCAGTGCTGCTTGCTTTAAAATGTCATTTTCCATTCGTAATTGTTGGTTTTCTTTTCGCAAGTAAATTAATTCATTTTCTTCGACAGTGCGATTATCTTTTGCTTTAAATGACCCAGAATTATTATAATTTTTAACTCAACTATAAATAGTTGGTTTTGGTAAATTATATTCTTTCCCTAAATTAATAACACTTTTGCCATTTTTGTATAGCATTACAATTTGTTTTTTAAATTCTTCAGAGTATGAGTATGAGGTTTTATTTCCCATTTTTATATTCCTTCTTTCTTAATAATTTTGAAGTCTATATAATTATGGTCCAATTTATTGTAGCCTATCCAAAGGAAATAGAAAATGAAGTATATTGTGCCTAAAAATGATTTAGCAGATTTAAAAGCTAAATTACAATCTTGAATGACTACGATTTATCATGAGAAATATTATCATAAAGCAAAAAAATGAGTAAGTAAATATCTCAATTTATGTACCAACTTATATATGAATAATACAGATAACATATCTGTAAATAAATTGATTAAAAAATATTTTCGTGGTAGTAAAATGACATTTTATATTTGAGCTAAAAAATTATTAATGGTTATTATCAAGGCAACTTTTATGAATTACAGTTTAAATCAACAACACCAAAAAATATTAAATATCAATTTTCATTAGAAACCAGAAAACAAATTTGTGATTATTACTTTGATTACAAATTTGTAGGTGCGGGCGGTGTATTATCGCTTTATCATAATATTCATCAAAAAAATGTGTATGATATCGATACAAATAATGTCCCCAAATCAATTAATACTTTTTATCGTTGAATTAAACAAGACAAACGCTATGGAGAAATAAAAACGCAAATGAAAAAAGCAAAACGCCATTTTAAGCGTTATGAAGTTTCAGATATTGGACTACTGCAAATGGATGCTAAAGTGTTTACTGATAAAAATTTTCCTATTGCTAAGTATAGATTATATGTTTATGATTTCATTGACGAAAAAACAAGAATTGCTTTTGGATATGTGTATGATAGTTTAGGAACCAACAATGCCATTAATGCCATGCAAAGAGCAATGAAAGATTTTTTAGTGAACTTGGCATAACAATTAAACGCATTCGCACTGATAATGCTCCGGAATTCACTACTACTAATTGAAGTAATAAAAAAGCATACAAAGTAAAAGAAAGGCCTTTTACAACCTTTCTTTCAAAAAATGGAATTATCCATGAAACCACACCAATCCGTTCTCCTCAGAGCAACGGAAAGATTGAACGGTTTCACCGTAATTATACTAGTTTATTTCTTTAATTTTGTCGAAAACTCTTGATAAAATAAAAAAAATCATCAACTTGATAATTTTAAAAGGCTTTTATGTAAAATTACTATTTTTACTTTAACTTTTTTATACATTAAAATATAATACCGCTGTTTGTTGGTTTGGAGTTAAACCCTTATGTTGGTATTTTCATTTTCAGAGATTTAAATAATTTTGAATATTAGTAAAACCTAAACCATGATAATGAATTAAGGCTTCTTTAAGACTAGATTGTAATTTACTGATTTTATTTAAGTTACGATAACTAGCTTCAGGATTAGTTGTTGTTTTAGTTACACATAAAGTAGAATTTGTTTGTTTTGCTACTAAAAAATATAATTTTTGCATATCAGAAGTAATAATTGAATTTTCGTTAATTAATTCTTTGTTCATATTTTCAATAACTCATTGTTTTTGTAAACGTTTGGTGTTTGTGGATTTAACATAAATATTGTTATTATTATCAATTGCCATTTGAATACAACATTTAGTATTAGTTGCGAATGGGTCAAGGTGAATTCTTCGTGGATCAGTTTTATATTTGAAATTTCCTTTATGGATTTCTTTAATAAATGTTTCATCGATTTGGATTTTACCAGATAATTTTTTAAATTTTAATTGGGTATTTTCTAATTGTTTTGATTTCATTAATTTTTGACGATTATATCAAGCAGTTTTTAATGTAGTTTTAATAAAACGAGAAATTGTTTTACTAGATTGCCCCAGCAATGAAATTTGAATCAATAAATTTCATTGTTCATAATTTAAATGACTTCAATAAATAAAATGATTACGAAAAGCGTCAAAACTTGCACGGCAATTTTTACATAAATATTTTTGTTTTCCTTCTGAATTATGTCCATTTTTAACGCAATGGTAAGATTCACATTTAGGGCATTTAATACCTTGCGCTCTAAATTTTTGATCAATTTCATTTAAACGTTTTTGTTTTTTTATTAATTCTGCTTGTTGTTTGACTTTTTCATAAAATTCTAAAAATTGATCATCTGTTAAAGTATTTACTAGTTCTTGAATTATTTTTTCCATAATTATTATCCACCTCTATCATATTAAAAATATACCTAAAATTAAGTATATTCAATAAATATCAAGAGTTTTCGACAAAATTAAAAGTTTATTTTGGTTTAAAAAATGTGGTTTTGAAATAAAATTTGATGTTAAACAATTACAAATTCATTTAAATGAGTGGTACGCATTTTATAATTTCAAGCGAAAACATAAAAGCTTGAATTACAAAACTCCATTTGAAACTTTAAATAAATTTATTATTGCAAAATAATTATTTAAAAAACATAGAAACTCGTGAAAAATTTTTTAATTTGGTTAATTTTTAATTAAATATTTTTTATTGTGAATAAAATTAATTTTTTTTTTTTAATTTTAATAATACAAAATATGGTATGATGAAATCAATTAAGAGAAGCATAGTCTAATAACTGTGTGTGATTTACAAAAAATTAGCAATCTTGTAATATACCACAGACTTATGACAAACACAAGAGGTTTTTTAAAAAAGGTTGTAATATACCACAGACTTATGACAAACACAAGAGGTTTTTTAAAAAAGGTTGTAATATACCACAGACTTATGACAAGTACAAGAGGGTTTTTTAAAAAAGGGATAATAAATTATAAAATAATACAGAAAATTTTTAAAAATAGTTTATAATGAAATTCTAAAGTAAGTAGATTCCAGACTAAGATTTTTTTGGAGAAAGGTAAAGGTGTTATAAATTTTATTAATTAGTAAAAATTCACGAAAGGAATTTGATTAACTATGAAAAAATTACTAGGAATTATAGGAACAATAACAATAGCTGGAAGTGGAATGACGGGTATTGTTGGCAATGCCCCAAGAAAAATAGAACAATCTTTTATGAAACGAGAAAAACGAGCAACAAGTCCTTATTTAGTAGAAGCTAATAATGATATAATAGTAAAATATGATTATTATTATGGTAGAACTGGAGACGCTAGTTGAAGTTATACTTTAAGGTTTAATGATAAGAAAACATTAAATATAGTAGATTTTACTAAATATGCTTCTGATTGAAATTCATTTATAGAAAAATATCCTTACATTATAATTAACACTTATGGAGAAGAAAATTCACCAGAAACTTTTGGTAATGTAGGGAAAGATAAATTTGGAGATATTAAAATTAATTTAAATAATGTTGATATAAATCATAACAATAGTAGTGATAAAGCATATTGAAGAACTTTAGTTAAAGCAAATCAATATTGATTTGCTTCATATGATGTTGATTGTGATATTGAAATAGGATTATGAATTGAAAATAATAAAGAATTAAAATTAAATATTTATGTTTATAGTTATCTTTATAGTGCTGGAGCCACTGATAGACACTTAACAACTGTTTTAGGAATAAATTTTGCTAAAATTGTAAATAATTAAAATTAAAAAAATCTTTTAATTCTAGAAATATTTAATTTAATAGCGATTGTAACAATAAGTTAAATATTTTATAAAAAATAATTATTCAAACTTCTAGAAACTACTTTGTTAAAAATTTTTGCAATGTTTGAAAAGGCGTTTTACTGTTTAAAGATGAATGATGGCGTTCAAAATTATAAAAGTAATAATATTTGTTTAAATAATGTTGAAGTTCGTTTTGATTTAATTTTTTATCCTTAGAATAAAATAATTTGGTATAATGTTGATGAAACCGCTCGATTTTACCGTTACTCTGTGGCGAACGAATCGGCGTGGTTTCGTGGACAATTCCGTTCCTCGAAAGAAAGGTTGTAAAAGGCCTTTCTTTTACTTTATATGCTTTTTTATTGCTTCAATTAGTAGTGGTAAATTCCGGAGCATTATCAGTACGAAGGCGTTTAATTGTTATGCCGAGCTCGCTAAAATCTTTCATTGCTCTTTGTGCGGCATTAATTGCGTTATTGGTTCCTAAACTATCATAAACATAACCAAATACTATGCGTGTCATTTCGTCAATGAAATCATAAATGTAATATTTTTTATCAACCGGAAAATTTGATGTGGTAATAATTTTGGCATCCATTTGTAAAAGACCAATCTCAGAAACTTCATAACGCTTAAAATGGCGTTTTGTTTGTTTGATTTGCTGTTTTAATTCTTTTCAACGAGGGTCGGATTTAATTCAACGATAAAAAGTTTTGATATTTTTCGGAACTTCTAAATTTTTAACATCGTGAAAACCGATTTTTAAATTGTTAAATAAAGACCACATTCCGCCAGCTTGAAGATTTTTGTAATCAAAATATAAATCACATACTTTTTTGCGATAATTTAAACTATATTGATAATTAAGATTTTGTGGTTTTGTAGTTTTAAACAATAACAAATCTAAATTGTCAGAATAATAAGCGGTCATAATTTTTTGTGCCCAACGATAAAAGGTTTTCGTTGCGTTCTTAAAATATTTTTTAATAAGTTTTGTTAAAGTAGTTTCTTCAATATAAAAATAAGTACATAAATTTAAATAGGCAGTAATGCGTTTTTTAGTTTTATAGTAATAAGGATTACGGCAATTGGCACTTAATCAACTTTGTGCTTTTGCTTTTAAATCTGCTAAGTCAGCTTGGGGAATAATATATTTCATTTTTAAACTCCTTAAATTAAGAAAATCGTATTTTTTGTAATACGATTTTCAAGAATGGTTATTAAATTACTAAAGTTAATAAGGCATTTCTGCTGAAAATGAAGTTATTAAATATTCACTAAAAGTTAAATCTTTATTTTTAGTAAATGTAATCTTAACATTAATGATTTTATCAATATAATATTCATTATGTTCAATACTAGTAAAATTTTTTTCATAAAAATCACGAACAGTTTTTACGATAGACCAATAAATATAATTACCAACAGGGCCCAAATCATTAGGTAATTGATTTTTAACAAAAGCAACATCTAATCATCCGTCTTTTAAATTATAAGTTGAAGGAGTAAAACTACTATTCAAAATTTCGACAAATTCTAAATCATATTTTTTTAAATCATTGCTATTTTTACTACACCCAGAAATAAACGTTATACATACTAAATTTAAAGCTGATAAAAATTTTCACATAAATAAAAATCCTCCTTTCAAAGGAATTATATTTTATATAAAAATATTAGAAACATTTAAGAAAACTTTTTTAATATCATTAACAAAATTGCTAATGGTACTACAAATTCAAATAACATCTGAAACGCTGGAATAACTTCAAATACCGGAAAGGCAGTTTTGGTAAAATTAATCGTTGTTTTAGCAATATCGGCAATGGGGCGAATTAAAAGATTAATCCCAGAAAGACCAAGTAATCAATTTAATACACTAACAGAAGCGTGTTGAATACCACAAGATATTGCACTAAATAAACCTCAATAAGAACAATTGGGTGTAGGAATTAAATCATCCATATTACCGCTTATGCCCCCACCAATAAAAGCCGTTGAATTCAAAATGTTAAAATCGTATAAAGAATAATGATATTGAGTACTTTCATTTTTCTTTTTATATAGTGGAAAAGTTAGCGTAAAAATATTAATTCCATACATCACATCAACTTTAGCGTTGTAAAAATGCAGTTTATTACTAGTAGCGTTTCATAGTTGGTTATCATACGCTTTTAATACATTAAAATCTATTTGATAAGAGCTTTTACCAGTATTAAAACCATTGGCAGTTTGTTTATCTTTAACAAAGAAATAAGAACGAAAAATCATATTCTTACTATTTTCTATTGTTGAACCAAAGTTAATTAAATACTGTTTGGGATAAAAAGTAATTAAGGAACGATAGAAAAAACCCATTTGTAAAACGTTTTTAGGAATTTGTTGCATTCCTTTGTAATCTAATTCTACATAAGTAGAGGCATCTGTATCAAAACTCGCATAAAAGAATTGTACAAAAAATTCACCTAAAACTTTATAAATTTTATTAAATAAACCATTAATAAAATCAACAGTTAAATGTTTTTGATAATGGAGCATAAAATCTTTAAAATCAGTCTTTAATTTGTCATCATAGCGTAAAAAATGGAAAGTATTACCATAATAATTGATTTGTCCAAAAAAGGTATTAATAAAATCTATTCCAAAACTTGTTTGTGACCCAAATTTTAAAATTGATTTACCATTTTCTAAAAACTCATTATAACCCACAATGCTACCATGCTCAGTTTTTATAGTAATAACATCACCAAAACTGGAAAAGGAAAGTTCCCTAAAAATAACTTTTTCCATCATATCAGGTTTAGGATATGAATTTTTGCGACTTAAATTAAATTTACTATTTTGTTTAAAACCATTTAATTTAATTGAAATTTCACTCATATATTTAAAATTATCGTCAAAGAAATTAAAAATTGGGACTCAATATAAATAACTATAATTAAATTTATCAAAATCTCGGCGTTGTATCATTAAATAATCAAGTTTATCTTGAAACTGATTATATTGATACTCACCATCATTTTTAGTTATGGTGGTCGGTAATGGTTGTTCGTTATCTTTTTCTGGTAAAGGAGGCATTTCGGCAGAAAATGAAGTTATTAAATATTCACTAAAAGTTAAATCTTTATTTTTAGTAAATGTAATCTTAACATTAATGATTTTATCAATATAATATTCATTATGTTCAATACTAGTAAAATTTTTTTCATAAAAATCACGAACAGTTTTTACGATAGACCAATAAATATAATTACCAACAGGGCCCAAATCATTAGGTAATTGATTTTTAACAAAAGCAACATCTAATCATCCGTCTTTTAAATTATAAGTTGAAGGAGTGAAACTACTATTCAAAATTTCAGAAAACTCAAAATTACAACTATTACCACATTGACTGGAATTTGTAGCTCGTTTTTCTCGTTTCATAAAAAATTGTTCCATATTAGGTTTTGGTGGTTGTTTTGTATCAAAAAAGGCACCCAAAGGAACTAAACCAATAAACATTACAATAAATCAAGAAATAATCTTATGCATCTCATCACGCCTTAAAACTATTTTTTATCGCTTTAAAAGCATCAGAAAATTTATAATGATTATGTTGTGGACATTCGCAATTAACAACTTGCATCTGATGCTTTCTAAAAACTTTATTAAAGTAATAACCCCTAATAATTAACTTAATACCAGTTATTAACAAATAAACGATTAATAATCAAAAATACACCTTAAGAACTACATTTTGAAAATCAAACAATATAAAATCTTTAAAAAACTCATCTGTGTTAGTTCGAATTTTTGTTAAAAATACTCAAATTATAACCATGACAGTATGAAATATAATAAAAAAATGCATAAAACCTAAAACGCTTTTAAATCATTTAATACTTAATATTTTCTTTAACTTCTTCATTTTTTAACTCCTTAAAATTAAATATATTGTTGATAAAATACAAATCGTTCCTAAAATTTGGAAAATCGGATGTTGGGAAAATAACCTTATCATTGGTTTAAACAAATCTAAAATTTTAATATTATTTGATAAAACTTTATTAAAATATTCTAAACCCTCACGCACATAGGCTCATAAACCTAAAAAGTCATTTAAAGCAAAAATAGAAAAAACAGCAACAAGAATAAATAATATTATTAATTTAAACATTTTCTAAACCTACCTTTTTATTCGCCGTCCATGTTGGTTAACTCACGGTCTATTTTTAGAGCTATTACCACTAAATTTCTTAATCGGACCACTAGATGATTTTTTCTTAGCTCCTCAATTAGCAACTGATTTTCGATATTTTTTACGAAAACCAACTTTTGGTCGTTCAATATGAATACCTAAAATGCCACCAATTACAAGATTTACCACAAGCATAATTAGCGGAAAAATAATAATACGAATATCTGTTCCCGGAATCGTTAAAGTTCAAATTAAATCAAAAACTTTATAAAACATATCGCCAATTAAACTAGCCATTTTTTCTAAGTTTTCCATTTTTTAAACTCCTTTACTTATTTTTCTTCTTTAGATTATTTTTTAACTTAGTAAGTATCTTGCTAAATTTCTCCATTTTTAAATATTCTAATGCTTCAATATCCATTACATTATCATTTCAAAATTTATGTTTATAATTATCATTCAAAGCACGATTACTTAATTCACGCAGGAAAGATAAATATTTATTATCATAAAGGTTTAAAATTGACATCGGAATTTTCAATTTAAAGAAATAAATGTCTAATTCCGGAATACTACGATACTTAATTTTGCGACCTTTTTTATCATTTTTAGCATTAATCAGAGTTAATCGTCATTGTTCGTATTCGCTTACCGATTTAAAAGTGCCATAAATAACTTGTAAATAGGGTCGAAAGATACTAACCGGTTTTTTTCTAATACCAACAATTATTGAATTCGCAATATCGCGAACCTTAACCCATATATGTTCGGCTCGTTGTCCGCTTGCTAATACGATATGGGTAAATTGGCGAGCCGAAGCGAAATATTCTTGTAAACCCTGGGTTACTCTATCATTTTCTTTATAATCAGTTCCTTCTAAAAATAAGTTAGTTTCATCTCATAACAGTAAATGTTTTTCATCTAAAATTGGATAATTATAATCTAAAAGTGACATATGCCCTAATGAAAGCATTTGTTTATCTGTAATCGGAAAAGTAGAAATCGTTTTTCAACCGCTTAATAAGTAAGAAGCTAAAACCATTAAAGCGGTTTTTCCAGTTCCTAAAGCACCAATTACTAAATTTAAAGGTGAATTTAATAAGAAATTAATAAAACTTCGACGAGCAAAGAAATGAGAAATTTTAGTATATAAAATATACAAAGCAATTAATAAGTAAATAATATCAAATAACATTCGTCAACTTTGGGGATTATAATAATGCAAAATCGCACCATAAAATCACGCAATAATAAATAAAGTGCGATTTAAAGCGACAAAATCATATAATCTTAAATTTGTTTTTTTAAACAATAGCATCACTTAAATCACACTCTCCTTATTTTTATTACTATCTGCCAGGCATTAATTTTTCAAACATTTTGAAAGCAATTAAAAATAAACCAATAATCACACCAAGCAAGAAAACTCAATATGTAGCAAAAAAATTAACGACATTTGGCATATTACCACCAATAATATCAGTTCAAATATTACCGAACGCTGTAATTAATGCTTTTCATAAGTTAGTAACCGCTTGTTCGCCAGTAATTTTTGCTGGTACTTCTGTTAAGAAAGTTCCAATCATATAATCACCCCCTTTCTAAACAAAATATGATTTAACCTTATAAAATAAAATAACCATAAATAAGATAATGAATACTAATACCATTCAAAAGGCAATATTCGCTATTAAAAGTCAAAGTAGTTCTTTGGTTAAATCAATTTCTTTACCAGAAACTCACGCCGGAATAATTTTAATTTGAATAAATAAATCTCAAAAATACAATTTTGTCATTTCTCAATCTAAATCTTTTCAAGCAACTAAGAACATAATAATTACCGCTTAAAAGGTCAAAAGAGTAGAAAAATAATTGCTGAGAAGAGCATTACAATTATTAAAATTGAAAACAAAAATACAACTTGGGGTGGCAAATCGGCAGCTGGATAAATTAATTCAATTAACTCAATAATTATTTTTTTAAACATTTTCTAAACCTACTTTTTAATTTCTTTTTCATCTTGTTCTAACAAATTTCGTTTAAACTTTGCAATAAATATTCGTTGTGAATAAGTAAAATCTTTTGGCAACTGTTTTGCTTCACTACCATATTTCTTTTTATCTTTAAAAAACCGATAAATATTAACCGCAATATAGTATGCTAGTAATAATGTTAAAATCGTAAAAAATACTAATCCAAATATACTCATCTTTCTCTTTTCTCCTTAATTTTCTAATCTTTTAATATGCAATATCAACACAAAGTCAATTATCACCGACTAAATCAGTTCTAACAGATTCAACTGCAGATTTAGACGCTCAAATTTTTTGTTCTAATCCAGTTTTTTTATTAATAGAATATATAAACTCTTGACAATAATCTTTGCCAGACTCATCCACATTAACTCACATTTTCATTTCTAAAACTCCTCAAAAAATTGCAATAACTTAGTTAAATAACTCAACTAACATAGATAATTAACGGACGGAGCATACGCTTTCCGCACCGTTTAAACACCATAAAAACTAACTAAAATATTTTTTTATTTACCCCTATTCTTAAAACACCGTAAAACATTTTTAAAATGAATTTTTAAAATAATCAAAACTTACAACCTTTTTATCATGTTCTTTTTCAGCAACAAAAAAACCTAACAACTCATGACCTAAAATCAAACTAGACTCTTGACCTTTATCATTAATAAAAACTAACCGATATTCACCATCTCTAATTATTCCTATACAAATAGAATTCTCATATTTTCCTTTATAAACAAATCGTTTCGAAAACCAAATACCAGTAGATTCATACAATCACGGAATTGCTGGTGCTTTAATAAGTACTGCATTTTGTGTTTCTTTTAAAAGATATTTTTCAGTATTTAAAAAAATATTTTCAATATTTCTCATATACATACCATCCTTACAATATTTAGTTATATTAAACTAAGTTATATTTAGCTTAGTTATCTAACTAAGTTAAATATTTATTTTTTTAAACATTTATGTTTAACAAAATTTGTTAGTAAACTTCGTTTACTAATTAACTTAGTTTATTACTATCAAGGCACAAAAAAATACAAGGCATAACTAAAAATAATAAATATTAATTTAACCTTATATTTCTTGTAATAAATAAATGAGCTCGTATTTATTTATTAGACTTCTTGCAAAATTAATTTAAAATATAATTGAATTGTTGTTTTTAATAAAAAGGTGGAATTTAAATGAAATTTAAAAAAAATAATCAAATAAGTGATAAAAATTTTTTAAGATTAACTGGTATTAAACATACTACTTTTAATAAAATGCTAGAAATTTTAAAAATAGAAGAATTAAAAAAGAGATTTCGTCGCGGAAGAACCAATAAATTATCATTAGAAAATCGTATTTTAATGACTTTAGAATATTGAAGAGAATATAGAACTTATTTTCATATTGCAAAAAGTTATGATATTAGTGAAAGTAGTTGTTATAGAAATATCAAATGAATTGAAGACACTTTAATAAAACACCCTAATTTTCAACAACTTACTGGTCAAAAATCACTATTAAAAGATTATTTCAAAGATAAGACTGTTATAATTGATGTAACTGAAAGCCAAATCCAACGCCCAAAAAAAGACAAAAACAGCACTACTCAGGAAAAAAGAAAAAACACACAATAAAAACACAAGTTATAATTGAAAAAGATAGTAAAAAAATTATTAGTTCTGATTTTTCTTATGGTAAAAACCATGACTTTAAAATTTTAAAAGATTCAAAAATTAAATTTTTACCAGAAACAACTGTTTTAGTGGATTTAGGTTATCAAGGCATACAAAAAATTAATCATAATGTTTTAATTCCTAAAAGAAAATCAAAGAAAAACCCTTTAAATAAAGAAGAAAAGCAAAATAATGAGCGAATTTCAAAAATGAGAATTGTTATTGAAAATGTTTTTGCTATACTTAAAAAATTTAAAATTATTAGTGAAAAATATCGAAATCGTAGAAAAAGATTTGCTTTAAGATTTAATTTAATAGCTTCAATTTATAATTTACAACTATTAGTTTAAATATATTTGATAATTTAAAATTTCAGTCTTTTTTTATTGTAAATAATAATTTTTATTATGTTTTAATGACAAAATATTTGTAAAAATAATCTAAAAATTATTTTAATAACACTTTTATATTTATTTTAAATTTAAAAATTATAATTATCATATTAATTTTGCAAGAAGTCTATTAATTAAAAGCAAATTTGTAGAAACCAAAATCTTGTCATATGTATATGGTTTCTACAAAAAATTAGCAATCTTGTAATATACCACAGATGTTTAGTACAATCAAGAAAAACATTAAAAAGGGGGAAATTAATTTATTAATTCTTGTAATTTTTGAAATGGCGATTTATTTTGTAATGCTGAATGACAGCGTTGGAAGTTGTAATAGTAATAATATTGATTTAAGAAATGTTGTAGTTCGTTTTGATTTAGTTTTTTATCCTTAACATAAAATAATTTAGTATAATGTTGATGAAACCGCTCAATTTTACCGTTACTTTGTGGCGAACGAATTGGAGTGGTTTCATGGATAACCCCATTCCTTGAAAGAAAGGCCGTAAAAGGTCTTTCTTTTACTTTGTATGCTTTTTTATTACTTCAATTAGTAGTTATAAATTCAGGAGCATTATCAGTGCGAAGGCGTTTAATGGTTATGCCAAGCGCGCTAAAATCTTTCATTGCTCTTTGCACAGCGTTAATCGCGTTATTGGTTCCTAAACTATCATAAACATAACCAAATACTATGCGTGTTATTTCGTCAATAAAATCATAAATGTAATACTTTTTATCAACCGGAAAATTTGATGTAGTAATTATTTTGGCGTCCATTTGTAAAAGACCAATATCGGATACTTCATAACGCTTAAAATGGCGTTTCGTTTGCTTTATTTGTTGTTTTAATTCTTTTCATCGAGAGTCAGATTTAATTCAGCGATAAAAGGTTTTAATATTTTTCGGAATTTTTGAATTTTCAATATCGTGAAAACCCATTTTTAAATTGTTAAATAAAGACCACATTCCGCCGGCTTGAAGATTTTTGTAATTAAAATATAAATCGCATACTTTTTCACGAGAATTTAAATCATATTGATAACTAATTTTATTAGGTTTTGTATATTTAAAAATTAAACTATTAAAATCATCATTTTGATAAGCAGTAAGAATTTTATTAGCTCATTGATAAAATGTATTTCGTATACCATGAAAATGCTTTTTTATTAATTTATTTAAAGTTATTGGTTCTAAATAAAATTGATTACATAAATTTAAATAACTAGTAACTCGTTTTTTAGTTTTGTGATAATGTTTGTGATTATAAATTGTTCTTAATCAACTTTGGACTTTTGTTTTTAAATCGGCTAAATCAGCCTGGCAAATAACATATTTCATTTTTAAAACTCCTTAAAGTAAGAAAACCGTATTACAAAAATACGATTTTCAATAATATTTATTAAATTACTAATTTTTATTAGGTATTTCAGCAAAGAATGAAGTTATTAAATATTGACTAAAACCTAAATCTTTATTTTTAGAAAATGTAATTTTAACATTAACAATTTTATCAATAGTATATTTATTACTTTCACTTTTACCATTACGCTCATAAAAAATGCGAATGTCTTTAAAACCATCAATCGGTTTATAAGAAGTTAAAGGTTCCGCAGAATTAGAAACATCAAAAGGTAATTCATTTTTAATAGAACTAATATTTAATCATCCGCCTCAATCATTGCTAGTAGAACTCGTAAAATTACTATTCAAAATTTCAATAAAGTTTAATTCATATTTTTTTGCATTATCAGTAATTAGAGTATTGTTACCTCTATTACACCCAGAAATAAACATTATACATACTAAATTTAAAGCTGATAAAAATTTTCGCATAAAGAAAAATCCTCCTTTCAAAGGAATTATATTTTATATAAAAATATTGGAAATATTTAAGAGAACTTTTTAATTATTATTAATAAAATTGCTAGGGGAATTAAAAATTCAAAAAGATATTTAAATGCCGGAACAACTTCAAACACCGGAAAGGCAGTTTTGGTAAAATTAATCGTTGTTTTAGCAATATCCGCAAGGGGGCGAATTAAAAGATTAATCCCTGAAAGACCAAGTAATCAGTTCAACATACTAACAGAAGCGTGCTGAATGCCACAAGATATGGCACTAAATAAACCTCAATAAGAACAGTTGGGCGTAGGAATTAAGTCATCCATATTACCACTTATTCCACCGCCAATAAAAGCTGTTGAATTCAAAATGTTAAAATCGTATAAAGAATAATGATATTCAGTACTTTCATTTTTCTTTTTATATAGTGGAAAAGTTAGCGTAAAAATATTAATTCCATACATCACATCAACTTTGGCATTGTAAAAATGTAGTTTATTACTAGTGGCATCTCATAATTGGTTATCATACGCTTTTAACACATTAAAATCTATTTGATAAGAATTTTTACCGGTGTTAAAACCATTGGCAATTTGTTTATCTTTAACAAAAAAATAGGAACGAAAAATCATATTCTTACTATTTTCTACTGTTGAACCAAAGTTAATTAAATATTGTTTGGGATAAAAAGTAATTAAGGAACGATAGAAAAAACCCATTTGTAAAACATTTTTAGGAATTTGTTGCATTCCTTTGTAATCTAATTCTACATAAGTAGAAGCATCCATATCAAAACTAGCATAAAAGAATTGTGTAAAAAAACCACCTAAAATTTTATAAATTTTATCAAATAAATTAAAATAATATTTACTTGTCAAATCTTTTAAATAAAAAAACATAAAATCTTTAAAATCAATCTTTAATTTATCATCATAGCGTAGAAAATGAAAAGTATTATCATAATAACTAATTTGTCCAAAAAAAACATTAATAAAATCTTCAGTTCAACCTTTCTTTCAAATAAATTTAATTAATTGTTTATCATTTAAATAAAAAGTAACCATTCCTAAAGAAATCTCAATTCTAAAAACATCACTAAAACTAGAAAATTCTAAGCTATCAAAAAAATATAACGAGTTTTCAGATTCAAAACTGCGAATTAAAGTAAATTTACTATTTTGTTTAAAACCATTTAATTTAATTGACATTTCACTCATGTATTTAAAATTATCATCAAAGAAATTAAAAATTGGGACTCAATAAAGATAAGAGTAATTAAATTTATCAAAATCTCGCCGTTGTACCATTAAATAATCTAATTTATCTTGAAACTGATTATACTGATATTCACCATCCTTTTTGGTTATTTCTGAGGGTAACGGTTGCTCTTTATCTTTCTCAGGTAGAGACGGCATTTCAGCAAAGAATGAAGTTATTAAATATTGACTAAAACCTAAATCTTTATTTTTAGAAAATGTAATTTTAACATTAACAATTTTATCAATAGTATATTTATTACTTTCACTTTTACCATTACGCTCATAAAAAATGCGAATGTCTTTAAAACCATCAATCGGTTTATAAGAAGTTAAAGGTTCCGCAGAATTAGAAACATCAAAAGGTAATTCATTTTTAATAGAACTAATATTTAATCATCCGCCTCAATCATTGCTAGTAGAACTCGTAAAATTACTATTCAAAATTTTACCAAATTCCAAATCACAACTATCTCCACATTGAGCAGGATTGGTGGCTCGTTTTTCTCGTTTCATAAAGGATTGTTCCATAATAGGATTTGGTGATTGTTTTGTATCAAAGAAAGCACCTAGAGGGACTAAACCAATAAAAGCGATAACCAACCACGACATAAATTTATACATATCTATTTGTCCTTTCTTTTGCGTTTAACTTCTTAAAATAAAGTATATTGTTGATAAAATGCCAATTGTTCCAATGATAATAAAAATTGGGTGTTGTGAAAA
Source organism: Spiroplasma endosymbiont of Clivina fossor (assembly GCF_964031115.1). Taxonomy (GTDB): domain Bacteria; phylum Bacillota_I; class Bacilli_A; order Mycoplasmatales; family Nriv7; genus Nriv7. The sequence continues at coordinate 298,346 of NZ_OZ035006.1, read as the reverse complement.
TAATCTAATCATTGGTTTAAATAATTGTAGAAATTCACTGTTAGCCACAATAACTTTATTAAAATATTCCAACCCTTCATTTACAAAACGCCATAAACCAAGAAATTCATCAAAAGCAAAAATAGAAAAAACGGTAATTAAAAGAAAAATTATAACTAGTTTAAACATTATTTTTTACCTCACTCTTTAACAGATTTATTAGCTCTTGCCTTTCTATAACTTTCTTTGGCTTGCATTCCAATACCTAAAATAGCAACAAAGACAAAGTTAGCAATTAAAGAGATTAAAGGAATAATGATAATCCGAATTCCGGTGCCGGGAATAGTCATACTTCAAATTAAATCAAAAACTTTATAAATAATATCTGCAAAAAATGATGCCATTTTTTCTAGATTTGCCATAATTAAGTATCCTTTCTTAGATTAAAATAATATGATAGTTAATTCCTATCTTTCAAATTACTTTTTAGTAATTCCATAATACGACTAAATTTTTCCATTTTAAGGTATTTTAGTATTTCTAAATCAACTTCGGTAGTTTCATAAAATTTATCTTCATAAGTATCAACAACAATGCGATTAGCAACCGGGCGTAAAAAAGATAAATACTTGTTGTCATAACACTCTAAGACGGACATTGGAATTTTTAATTTAAAAAAGTAGATATCTAATTCCGGAATATTACGATATTTAGTTTTACGACCTTTTTTATTATTTTTAGCATCAATTAAACTCGTGCGTCAGCGTTCGTATTCTTCTACAGATTTAAAAGTGCCATAGATAACTTTTAAGTAGGGGCGAAAAATATTAACTGATTTCTTAGTAATACCAACAATAACCGAATTAGCAATATCTCTGACTTTAACCCAAATATGTTCAGGTCGTTGTCCACTCGCTAAAACAATATGACCAAAATGTCTAACTAGAGCAAAATATTCTTGTAAACCTTGAGTTGATTTATCATTTTCTTTATAATCCGTTCCTTCTAAAAACAAGTTCGTTTCATCTCATAACAATAAATGTTTTTCTTCTAATATCGGATATTCACTATCCAATAACGACATATGCCCTAAAGATAACATTTGTTGGTCTAAAATTGGAAAAGTTGAAGCCGTCTTTCATTTTTTCTTACCTAAAAGTTTCGAAGCAAAAACTAATAAAGCCGTTTTACCAGTTCCCAATGAACCAATCACAATATTTAATGGCGACTTGAATAAAAAGTTAATAAAGGATTTACGATTAACCCATTGCATAAATTTAGTAATTAAAATTAAACAATTTAAAATAATACCAATGATATGGAAAAATGAAACTCAATATTGTGGATTAATAACAACAAGAAAAGCATAATAATATCAAGAAATAATAAAGAAAGTGCGATTTAAGCTAACAAAGTCATTAATTTTTTCACAGATATTTTTTAGAAATTTAAACATTATCGCACCCCTTTATTTTTTTTAATTACTATTAACGAACTCTTAATAGTAGTTTTTCAAACATTCCAAAAGCAAATAAGAATAATCCAACAATTGCCGGAAATAAAAAAATTCAATAAGTAGCAAAGAAATCTACTACTAATGGCATTTGCCCACTGATAATGTCGCTTCAGATTTTTCCAAAAAGTCCTACCATACTATCTCACAAATTACTAATGGCTTGTTTTCCAGTAATTGCTACTGGTGCATCAGCTAAGAAAGTTGTAAACATATAATCACCCCCTTTCTTTTCAAAATATTTATCCTATATTTATTAACAAAAATAAGATTTAACTTTATAAAATAAAATCAACATAAATAAGATAATAACTGTTGTTAGTAATCAAAAAGCGATGTTGGTTGTTAAAAGTCAAAGCGGTTCTTCAGTTAAATTAATTTCTTTACCACCAGTAATATGAGCTGGAATAGTTGTAATTTGGATAAACAAATCTCAGAAAGTTTGTTTAATTTGTTCTCAATTTAAATCTTTTCAAACAACTAGAAACATTGAAATAAACACTTAATCGGAAGAAAGAGAATCCCAATGAAACTGGCAAATAACACAATGATTACAAGAATTGAGAACAAAAATACTACTTGGGGCGGTAAATCGGCAGTTGGATAAATTAATTCAATTAATTTAATAATTACATCTTTTAACATTGCTTTATCCTTTCGTTTGGATTTCTTGATTTTGTTTTTCATTTTTTTCAGTTAAATAAGATAATTTAACAATGAAGCGTTTTTCTTTTTTGCTAAAATCCCCTTTAATTTCTTTTGCTTGTTTACCATACTTTTTAACATCATTCATTCAACGCCATAAACCCCAAGCGACAGCAAAAGCAAGTAATAAGGTTAATAAGATAAAACATATTAGACTAAATATTGCCATTATTTTTCAATTTCCTTTCTATTTAAAGTTTTATTTTTCAAAGCTCTTTTTTCCTTAATCTTCTTAACAATAAGTCAAACTAATTTTTCAACTTGAAAAGCAATAAATATCGCACTACCAAATCAATAAACAAACAATCCAAGCAACATAATTGCGGTATTTAAACCAAAAAACTTATACATATCTTTTTCAATAAAATCAATAAATTCACCATTTGTTCCCATTACTCACTTAGTATCCAATAAAGTTAAAGCTCAAAGTATTAAGTTTATAAAGATAAAAACAATGCTAAGCAATATTTTTAACCAATGATTTTTAAATCAATTTTTAATTCTTATTTTTAATTGCATTTTTTCTTTCATTTTTTAACTCCTAATATTTCGTTTTTCTTAGTTGATTTCTAAATCTTAAACTTTCTAACGAAGTATAATTTTCACTTTCAAAGCCTACATAATTAATATTTTTAAATTCATAGATTGCTCCGCACATTTTAGTTTTAAATTTATTAACTTTTGATTTTAAGTACTTTACAAATTCAGAATTTACGGTTCTATTAACAATATTATTCAAAGTATCGGTAAATATTTGTTTTCTAGTAATGGGGTTTTGACAGTTATAAGAGAATTGATAAGCCTTGATATTTAAATCATACTGATTTAATGATTTTTCATTCAGGACATTTTTAGTTATATATTTGGAGCAATATTTTACAACCATTTCATTAGTGTTTTCACGAACTCTAATATTTTTATTAATTCCGTAAGGTCAAAATTGTAAAATAATTTTATGGGGTATTTTTTCGGTGATTAAAATATGAAAATGAATAACGCCTCTTTTCTGATATTCATATGTATACAAATACTTAATATTTTTATTTTTAACTTTAAATCAATATTTTAATTTTTTAAAAAATTTATTTAAATCACGCTTACATTTTCTAATGTCAAATTCATTAATATCAGCATAAGTAAGAGTTAAGAATGTAAGTTTTTTACAGTCTCAAAAATTATGATATGCCTTCCTAATAACATTAGATTTTGCACGAATATTACTATTAAGCAGTTTTGTATCACAATTACCTTTATTTTTTAAACCGCTAACATTGCGGTTATTTGCTTTGATGCGTTCTAAAGGCATAACAATATTACGAATATATTGACCGTAATAAATTGTTTTCATATAAAAATCAGTCGGATTTTGAGGTTGTAAATTCATATTTTATGCTCCCGTTTTAGATTTTCGCCAGTTGTGTTATTTAATCAAGTAATAGTCGGCTTCGCCGACTAACCCGCTAGCGGGCGGGGCATACGCCTTCCGCACCGCTTCGCAGACCGAAGTGATTATCAATTAACTGGACAAGTTTTTTTGATTTTTTGATAATTCAATTTTTTGCAAGTTAACGATTTTGGGGTTTTTATCAAAAGTTAATTCGCAACTAAAAAATGATTTAACATTTTCCTTTAACAGTTTATAAATTTCTTGTTGCTCTAGATTGTTATCATCAATTCATAAGGCTTTTTGTTCGCCGGTAGGCTCAAATAAGTCATTTTCATAACGCAAAAATTCGGCAGAATATCCTGACATCGTAGAACCATCTTTATTTTTAAATATTTTTCTTTTTATACTAACTAATTTAATTTTAAACATTATTTATTTTTTCCTTCCAAATTTAAAATATTTTTAATACAATTAACAAATTTTTAGTTATCCACATTGTTTTCCACATTTATTTCCTTTATAAATATTGAACTTTTAATAGTTTTCCACAAAATTTAAAAACCCTTTTCATCGCAAGAATTACAGATTCCAACTGTATTTTTATTACCAATGACATAGCTTTCGTTGTCGCATTCAATACAAAATATTACTGCCAAAAGAATATACCCCCAAATAATTTATAAAAACCAAATGTGCAAAACATCTGTGGTTTCTACAAAAAATTAGCAATCTACTATTGACATTGCCAAACTAATATACTATAATTATTTTATCAGCATTCTTGTATGTAGACTGCTAAAATAAATGGGGAGGTTTGAAAAATATGCAAATTAATGAAATACCTAATTACAGCAATGACCCTAAGATTTTAGAAAAATTTGCTCGTAATTTAAATGAGATGCATATTGAAGGCAAAACTGATCCAATAATTGGTCGTGATGATGAAACGCGACGAATTATTGAAATTTTATCACGAAAACAAAAAAATAATCCAGTACTTATTGGTGAACCCGGAGTTGGTAAAACAGCTATTATTGAAGGATTGGCACAAAGAATTGTTAAAGGTGATGTTCCTAGTAATTTAAAAAATAAAATTATTTATGAACTGGATATGTCATCAATAATTGCGGGTGCTAAATTTCAAGGTGAATTTGAAGAGCGATTAAAGGCAGTTATTAACAAAGTTAAAGCCTCAGCGGGAGAAATTATTTTGTTTATTGATGAATTGCATTTAATTGTGGGAATGGGTAAAACTCAGGGAGCAATTGATGCTTCAAATATTTTAAAACCAATGTTAGCTCGTGGTGAACTGCGATGTGTGGGAGCAACAACATTGGATGAATATCGCGAATATATTGAAAAAGATGGTGCTTTAGAACGAAGATTTCAAAGAGTACTTATTAAAGAACCAACTGTTGATGATACAATTTCAATTTTACGCGGTTTAAAAGATCGTTATGAATCATATCATGGTGTGCGAATTCATGATAATGCTATTGTTGCTGCTGCTAATTTAGCTAATAAATATATTAGTGATCGATTTTTACCTGATAAAGCAATTGATTTAATTGATGAAGCGTGTGCCAACATTAAAACAGAAATTGGTTCAATTCCTGCTCCGCTTGATGATGTGAAGCGAAAAGTAATGCAATTGGAAATTGAAAAGGCGGCTTTATTAAAGGAAAAGGATCATAAGTCAAAACAACGATTAGATGAATTAATTGCAGAATTAGAAAAATTGAAAGTGAAGGAAAATTCTTTAGAGTTAGTTTGGAATGAAGAAAAAGCACAATTAGATGAAATTAAAGATACTAGATTACAGGTAGAACAATTAAAAACAGAATTGGAACAAACACAATTAAAAGGTAATTTTAACCGTGCTGGTGAAATTCAATATGGTTTATTACCAAAATTAGAAAAGAAATTGGATGAGATTACTAATAAAACAAAAATTAATGCATTATTAAAAGAAGATGTTACTGAACAAGATGTTGCTAATATTGTTGAAAGATGAACGGGGATTCCTGTTAGTCGCCTTGTTGAAAGTGAAAAACATAAGTTACTTAATTTGAGTAAGCATTTGCGAATTAGAGTTAAAGGTCAAGATGAAGTTTTACAGTTAGTAAGTGATGCAATTATTAGAGCAAGAAGTGGGATTAAAGATCCAAATCGACCGATTGGTTCATTTATTTTTTTAGGTCCTACTGGAGTTGGAAAAACTGAAGTGGCTCGTGCCCTTGGCGAATATTTATTTGGTTCAGAAAAAAATATTATTAGGCTAGATATGTCAGAATATATGGAAAAACATTCGGTAAGTAATTTGCTTGGGCCCCCTCCGGGTTATGTGGGTTATCTGCAAGGCGGACAGTTAACAGAAAAAGTTCGCAGAAATCCATATAGTATTATTTTATTTGATGAGATTGAAAAGGCACATAGTGATATTTTTAATATCTTATTACAAATTTTAGATGAAGGAATAGTTAGTGATCGGCATGGTAAAATAATTGATTTTAAAAATACAATTATTATTATGACTTCAAATCTTGGTTCGGAATTTTTATTATCACCAAGAGAAGACAGTAAAGCATTGGTAATGCAAAAATTAAAAACAACATTTCGTCCGGAATTAATTAATCGGATTGATGAAATTGTTATTTTTAATTCATTATCGGAAAAAATTATTAAAGAAATTATTGATAAAGAGTTAACATTATTGAATGATCGTTTAGAAATGACTAAAGATATTAAATTAATTTTTGATAATAAGATTAAAGAAAAAATTCTTGAAGAGGGTTATGATCAGCAGTTTGGTGCTCGACCAATTAAGCGATATATTCAAAAGCATATTGAAAATTTACTTGCTAAGTCAATTATTGAAGACCATATTAAAGAAAATCGCATTTATTCATTAACTGTTAAGAATGATAAAATTATCATTGCTAGTAAGGAAAAGTTAAATTAATGATTGATTTTTCTAGTAGTTGTTATATAATTTTATTATTGGCAGTAAACAAGATTAAGTGCTAAAAGTAGGAATGAAATTATGTTAACGATAAGACAAAAAGAAATATTGAAGTTTATTATTGATGAGTACATTCAAAGTGCGCAACCAGTATCAAGTAAAATCTTAATTGAAAAGTATAAGTTACCTTATTCTTCAGCGACAATTCGTAGTGAGTGTGCGTGTTTAGAAGAAACAGGATTATTAGAAAAAACTCATGTTTCTAGTGGTCGGATACCAGCATCACTTGGTTATCGCTATTATGTTGATAATTTAATGGATGTTCGTAATGGTGATAATGATATTAAGCAACAATTAGAAAATATTTTTGCTAATCGGCAGTTAGCTATTGAAGATATTATTGAACAAACAGCTGAAATATTAAGCGCGATGACTAATTTGATTACAGTAGTTATTGGTTCTAATTCGCAAGAAGATTGTTTGAAAAAAATTGAATTAGTACCTATTAGTGAAGAAAATGCGGTTGCAATTTTTATTAGTGAAAAGGGACATGTTGTTAATAAGACTTTTAATATTAACGATGTCACCTTGCAAGATTTAGTTTTAGCGATTGAATTATTTAATAGTCGTTTAATTGGTACAAAATTAGAAAATATTAAAGAAAAAATGCAAGCTTTACAACCAATATTGGAAAAACAAGTTTTGAAACATGAATATATTTTACAGTCATTTATTAATACTTTAGTTAGTTTTAAAAAGCGTGAACACTCAACACATGGGCTTCAATATATGTTAGATAATCCTGAATTTAATGATGTTAATAAAATTAAAGAAATTGTCCGATTTATTGAAGATTATTCGCCTTGAAAACAGTTTATAAAAACAGAAAAAGAACAGCAAGAATATAATCAAGAAAATATTCATATTCTTATTGGCAATGAACTAGGAAAACAAACAGATGATATTGCTGTTATTAGTACTGATTATCATACTGGTAATAAGCAAATTGGACAGTTAGCGGTAATTGGTCCTAAGCGAATTGATTATGATAAGATGTCAGAATTATTAGATTGAATATCACGCAAAATTGAAGAGAGTTTTTAAGAGAAAGGGATAAGAGAAATTATGAATAATGATAAACAAAAAAAACATGATAATCAAAATTTAACTGATGTTAGTGTAACATCGGATGATATTATTGATGATGATATTACCAAATTACAATTAGAAATTACAAATTTAAAAATGTTATTAGAAGCAAGTGAGAATGATAAAATTCGTGCTTTAGCTGATTGAGATAATGCAAGAAAACAATACGATAATGACCTTAAAGAAGTTAGAAAGTATCGTTCGCAAGCAATGATTGTGCAATTATTACCAATTATGGATAATTTTGAACGAGCATTAAATGTAAAAAATGTTAGTGCTGATGTTAAAAATTTTCTTCAAGGGTTTGAAATGATGATTGATCAATTAAAAGTAATTTTAACTAATGAAGGTGTTACTGAGATTGATATTAAAGTTGGAGATATGTTTAATGGTCATTTGCATTATGCGATTGAACAAGTTGAAAGTGATAAATATCAACCAAATGAAATTATTAAAATTTTACAAAAAGGATATTATTTATATAATCGGGTTTTACGAGTTGCCACCGTACAGGTAGCAAAGGAAAAGATGATTAATAATAATGAAGAAAATCAAGAAAATATGGAAATGAAAGAGGAAAAATAAAATGGCAAAAATTATTGGAATAGATTTAGGAACAACAAATTCTTGTGTGGCATTTATGGATGGTGCTGAAGCAAGAGTAATTGAAACTCCAGATGGAGCCAGAACGGTACCATCGGTAGTAGCATTTAAAAATGAAGAAATTCTTATTGGAAATAGTGCGAAACACCAAGCAGTGGCGAATATTAATACTATTTTTTCAATTAAAAGTAAAATGGGAACTGAGGAAAAAATTAATATTAATGGTAAGAACTATACACCAGAAGAAATTTCGGCAAAAATTTTAAGTTATGTGCGTGATTTTGCAGAAAAGAAACTTGGTGAAAAAATTACTAAAGCAGTAATTACGGTGCCAGCATATTTTAATAATGCGCAAAGACAAGCAACAGAAAATGCTGGTAAAATTGCTGGTTTTGAAGTTGAACGAATTATTAATGAACCAACAGCAGCGGCATTAGCATATGGTATTGATAAAGTTAATAAAGAGCAAAAAATATTAGTTTATGATTTAGGAGGCGGAACTTTTGATGTTTCAATTTTGGAATTAGCTGATGGCGTTTTTCAAGTGTTAGCAACATCAGGTGATAATAAATTAGGTGGTGATGATTTTGATCAAATAATTACTGATTGATTAGTTGCTGACTTTAAAAAAGAAACTGGTATTGATTTATCAAAAGATAAATTGGCAATGCAACGCGTAAAAGAAGCTTCAGAACAAGCTAAAAAAGAATTATCTGGTAGTTTACAAGCAACAATTTCATTATCATTTATTTCAGCTAATGAATCAGGACCAGTACATTTACAAAAAACTTTAACACGAGCAGAATTTGATAAAATGACAAGATTATTAGTTGAACGAACTTTAAAACCTGTTGAAAATGCATTAAATGATGCCAAATTAAAAGCTAATGATTTAGATCAAGTTTTATTAGTGGGTGGTTCAACAAGAATTCCGGCTGTTCAAGAGGCAGTTAAAAAAATATTAGGGAAAGAACCTAATCGTAGTATTAATCCTGATGAAGTTGTTGCTTTGGGAGCTGCTATTCAAGGTGGAATTATTGCAGGTGATGTTAAAGATATTTTATTGCTAGATGTAACCCCATTGTCATTAGGAATTGAAACTTTAGGTGGTGTAATGACACCTTTAATTCCAAGAAATACAACAATTCCAACATCAAAGTCACAAGTATTTTCTACTGCTGATGATAATCAGCCGGCTGTGGATATTCATGTTTTACAAGGTGAAAGACCAATGGCTAATGATAATAAGACTTTAGGTCGTTTTCAATTATCAGGAATTGATAAAGCACCAAGAGGAGTACCACAAATTGAGGTAACATTTTCAATTGATGTTAATGGTATTGTTGCGGTTAAAGCTAAAGACTTGAAAAATAATAAAGAACAATCAATTACAATTAAATCTGATGAAGGTTTAAATGAAGCAGATATTAAAAGAATGGTTGAAGAAGCAGAAGCTAATAAAGAAACCGATGAAGCTCGTCGTAAAAATGTTGAGTTAGTAAATAAAGCCCAAACTTATTTACATGATATTGAACGGAGAATTGAAGAAGGTAAAGAAAAAGTGACTGAAGAGCAAAAAACAGCGATGAATGATATGAAAGCAGAAATTGAAAAACTGATTAAAGAAGAAGATTATGTTGGTTTAGAGAAAAAAATGACTGACTTGGAACAAATGATGATGCAAGTAGCACAGTTTATGCAACAACAAGCTAATTCTGAAGCTCCAGAAATTAATGAACAAGAAAATAATGATAAAAAAGATGATGTTATTGATGCTGAATCTAATGATTCTGGTGTTGAATCTAGTGATGAGAAGAAGTAAATTATGAATAATTCTTACTACACATTGTAGTAAGAATTATTTTATGAGCAAGGTAGGGTTAAAAAATGAACACTAAAAATAAGAGAGACTTTTATGAAATATTAGGTTTATCGCGTAATGCGAGCAATGATGATATTAAACGAGCTTATCGTAAGTTAGCTAAGCAATATCATCCTGATGTTTATAAGCAAACTGATGCTGAAGCTAAAATTCAAGAAATTAATGAAGCGTATGAAGTATTGTCTGATTCTCAAAAACGACAAATGTATGATCAATATGGCAGTGCTGACCCAAATATGTTTAGTGGTGGTCAAGGTTTTGGTAATTTTGAAGATATGTTTGGTGATATTGGTAGTGTTTTTGGTGATTTCTTTGGTGATATTTTTGGTGGTGGTCAAAGAACACGACAACGGCATTCACAAGCACATAAGGGTGAAGATATCTTTTATCGCGAAACTATTAGTTTAAAAGATGCAATTTTAGGAACAACGATTCAGTTTAAAGTTAATGTTAATTTTCCTTGTGATGAATGTCATCAAACAGGTACTAAAACACCAGAAGATGTTGTGAAATGTTCAAATTGTAATGGTCGGGGGATTGAAGTTACTGAGCAAAGAACAATGTTAGGAATTATTAGACAAGAAAGACCTTGTCGTTCTTGTCACGGAATTGGTGAAGTTATTAAAAATAAATGTTTACAATGTAAAGGTAAAAAGTTTATTACTAAACAAGAAACCATTAGTCTTGATGTCCCGAAAGGAATTTTTTCTGGACAAAAAGTGCGTGTTCAAGAAAAGGGTCATTATGGGCTTAAAGGACAATCTCGTGGTGATGTTTATATTGAAATTGAAGTTCAAAAGCATGCTTTTTTTCAGCGTGATGATTTAGATTTATTAATTACGATTCCGATATCCTTTATTGATGCAATGTTAGGAACAATCATTAAAGTTCCAACATTTGAGAAAACAGTCGAATTTAAAATTCTTCCTAAAACTAAAAATAATGCTGTTTTTACGATTCCTAAAATGGGAAGTTATCATCCTTTAAATAGTAAAAAACGCGGTGATATTATTGTTAAAATAGAAATTGCTTTTCCAAAGCATATTTCAAAACAACAAGAAAAGATTTTACAACAGTTAAGTGATGAATTAGATTTTAATCCTAACGATGAATTTATTAAAAAATTTAAATAGTTAAAAAATATCGTTGATTAACGATATTTTTTTATATTTGATTTGTGCTGAAAATAGTTGCACCGAGATTATTTATTTACAATATGGTTTTATTTTCAAATTTTGAAAATAAAACCTAGTTTACTGGACGCGTAAAGTTTTGTTAGGTGGGAAAAGATTTGAATAAGTATTAAGACAGTCAGTAATGATTGTCTTTTTATTTTATAAGGTGTTAAAAATTTGTTCTTTGAAAATTAAATACAAGTGAATTAATAATGTTGGTATGTATTAAAGCACGATAAATTGTGGGTGGTCGCCATAACCAAAAGAAGTTTACCAGTTGATAGATAACATCCTATTAGCTATAGCAATTTGTTTCATTTTGCAATAAAAAAATGAAGGGGTGGATTTCCTAAAAATATACACGCTATTAAATTAGTTCCAAGGGTAGGATGCGGATGTTAAAGTGTAGAAATTTCTATATAGGGGTATGCGCTAAGTTTAAAATTATTAAAATCTTTATCTAATTAAAAAACAAAATTAAATAACAAAGCTTGTTAAACACTTAAATCTGCAATATATAAGTGTTTAAAAAACTAAGTTAACTAACTTAGTTAATATAACTTAGTTTATAACAAATAAGAAAGGTAATTTACTATGAAAAACATTGAAAACATTTTCTTAAATACTAAAAAATATCTTTTAAAAGAAACACAAAACGCAATGCTTATTAAAGCACCAAAAATTCCATGATTTAATGAACAAATCGGCATTTGGTTTCCAAAGCGATTTGTTTATAAAGGAAAATACGAAAATTCAATTTGCATTGGAATAATAAAAGATAGTAAATATCAAGTAATTTCAATTAATCAACAAGAACAAGAAACCAAGTTAATTAAAGGCCAAGAATTATTAGGCTTCTTCATTGCTGAAAAAGAAAACAATAAAAAAGATATAAATTATAACTATTTTAAAGGAGTTTAAAAATGAATATTGCGATTGAAATAATATTTATTATCATTTGCATAATGCTATTGGCGTATTTTGCTTATAAAATTTATGCCAAAATAAAAATGCGAATTAAATATAAAAATGCCATTAAAAATAATACTGGTAATTTCACAAAAGACGAAAAAGTATTTATTGCTCGCTTTGAAGAATGAGTTAAAGCTCCTAATTCAAAAGAAAATAATGAGAATAAAAAATAATGTTTTGAGAAATTATTATGGAATTTTTAAAACTGTTTGTTCCGATAGAAAAAATGCCTGCACAAGTTGCGTTTATTGCCGGATTAATTATTATCATCACTTTTCTTTTCGCGTTAATTTCAATTATGTATTTACCAATAAAAATGATTTTTGGGAGATAAAAAATGACAGTAAATTTAAAAGAATTTAATTGAGAACAAATTAAACAAACTTTCTGAGATTTATTTATTCAAATTACAATTATTCCGGCTCATATTAGTGGTGGTAAAGAAATTGATTTAACCCAAGAAACACTTTGGCTTTTAATAAGCAAACATTGCTTTTTGATTCTTAACAGCAATTATGGTGTGATTTATTCTAATGCTCCTTTGGAAAACCATATCAGTATTTAGATAGAGAAAAAAATAATGTCAAGAAGTTATATTGTGATGCATTCCCAAAGAAATTCAAAATTAATTAGAAAAAAATATAATCGCGTTAAGATTAATCGTGGTTTTAACAAATTTAAGAAAAACTTTGAATATAAATGATGAATGTTTTAAAAAGAAAGGGGGTGATTATATGATTGGAACTTTCTTAGCCGATGCACCAGCAACAGTAGAAAAAATAACAGCTAGCGACGCGATGACTAAATTATGAAATGCAATTATAACGGCATTTACTAAAATGTGAGAAATTATTGCTGTTAATATGCCACAAGTTGGTAACTTCTTTGCTGACTACTGAATCTTCATTTTTCCATTTATTTTGGCAATATTCTTTATTTGCTTTAAAATGTTTGAAAAATTACTTGGAGCGGTACGCTAATAAAAAAATAAAGTGAGGTGCAAGATGAAATTTTGCAAATGAATAATAGAAAAAAATAACCATTTTATTGAATTAAATCGCACCTCATTTTTAATTTTATGACATTGAGGAGCAATTTGATATATTTACAACGGTTATTTTAAAAACATTGTGAGCTATTTATTTTTAGCGGGTTGTATTTTAATTTTTATTTTTAAAATCAGTAATTTAACACAAATTAACAAAGTTATTAATTTCTTAAAAAATTCACCATTAAATATTGTGATTGGTTCATTAGGAACTGGAAAAACCGCCTTTCTAGTATACGCATCAAAATTATTAAAAAAGAAGAAATATCATATCGCATCAACATTTCCATTACTAGAAACCCAAAAATTAAGTTTAGGACATATGGGATTATTAGACTTTGATTATCCAGTATTGCCAGATAAGACCTTACTTCTATGAGATGAAACCAATTTATTTTTAGAAGGAACAGATTGAGAAAAAAATAATACCAAAAACGAAGAAAGCGGTATCCAAGAATATTTCGCTCTGGCACGGCATTTTGGTCATATTGTGCTGGCTAGCGGTCAAAAAGATAAACATATTTGAGTTAAAGTTCGTGATATTGCCAATAATGTAATTGTGGGAATTCGTAAAAAACCCGTTAATATTTTTCGTCCTTACTTAAAAGTCATCTATGGCACCTTTACAAGCATTGAAGAATATGAACGCTGACGAAACACCTTAATTGATGCCAAAAATAGCAAAAAAGGTCGTCGCATTAAATATCGTGATATTCCTGAACTTGATATCTATTTTTTTAAACTAAAAATTCCTCTACCAATACTTAACACTTACAATTCTTTTTATCTAGCATTTTTAAGAGATTACTTAAATGCAAAAGTAAATCCTGACTATGAAGATAAATACTATATTGACACAGCAATTGATTTAGAAGATTTAGAATACTTAAAAATGGATAAATTTAGCAAATTTTTAAGAAAAATGAAAGAAAAGGAATAATAAAAAATGGAAAATCTTGCAAAAATGGCCGACTTTCTGACTCAAATGCTTTATAAAGTTTTTGACTTAATTTGAAGTTTAGAAGTGCCAGGAACGAATATTCAACTAATATTTCCTTTATTCTTAACGCTGGCTGTAGAATTTCTTATGGCAATTATTCTTGGATTTGGTAATCAACAAGTTAATTTAGAAAAACAACGCCAATATGCGGTTAAAAATAAAGGTCGTTTAAGTGCGTGAGGAAAAACTAAAAAACAAATAAAACCAATAAAAACAAAGCAAGGTAACTAACAATGTTTAAACTAATTATTATTTTTATCTTAATAACTGTTCTTGGACTTTTAGCTGGTAGTCATTTTGAAACTTTAACAAACTATATTAGCGAAGGCCTTACGAATTTCCAAAAGTTTATTATTAGCAATTTAACAATTTTAGAACTGTTTAAACCAATGGCTCGGACATTTTCTCAACATCCAATCTTTACCATTCTTGGCGTAACTTGTGTGCTGATTGCTTTATTTATTGTGATTAAAGGACGATAAAAAATATGAAAGGAGAATTAAAATGAAAAAAATTTTAATAAAATTATTTAAAAAAGATAATTCAAAAGAAAAAATGCCATTAAAATTAAGGATTAAAAATTCTTTTAAAAAACAGTGGTTAAAAGTATCATTAAGTATCATTTTCATCTTTATAAGTTTATTAATTTGTGCATTAACAGTAATCAATACTAAATGAATAACTGGAACAAGTAACGAATTTAATGATTTTATGAATAAACAGATGGTTGATTTCTTTGGCAAGTTCAATAGTGTTATTATGCTAGCAGGAATATTTGTTTTTTGATGAGGCGGAGCAATATATTTTGCAATTAAATTTGAAAAATTAATCCGCTTTATTATTCAAAAAATTAAAGCAAAAAGAGCCTTAAAAAATGAAATCACACAAGCTCATTAATTCTTTAAAAAAATATTGATGGAGAATTTTACCTTACATTTTTATGATTACTATCTTTTTAATTTCATTTTGAAAATTGGAAATTAATGATTTGAAATTATTATATGAAAAATTTGAAGTATTAGTTTCACTTATAATACTAGGATATTTAGATATATGCATTACAATAGCGGTAATTATAAACTGTAGCATTGAGTTGAGTGGCTTATTAAAAAAATTAAAGCTAAAAGAATAATGAAAAATAAATATTTTAAAAAGGAGTGATAAAAATGTTTATGAAAATATTTACCGTGTTAATTATTAGTTTCAATAACATTTTTACCATTCCCCAAAATATTAATAATGATAAAGCAACATCACAACTAATTAGAAATAAAAGACAAAGTAATGAAACATACGAATTAAACTTAAAAAAATCAAAATTAACACTTAAATCATCAAAAGATGATAACAGCAAGTGAAATCAAAAATGAGAAATAAAAGTTAATGTAGAAAATGAATTTATGCTCAAAAACTTGCCTCCACGAATGAAACTTAATGATTGAGAATTTTATGTTGACAAAAATGACAAGATTACACTACCAATATTAAAATCATTAGAATATGATTTAAATTGAGAAAAAAACAGTGAACCAAGATATTGAGAAAATAAAGATTTTTTATCATATCAAAATAAAAAATTAAAAAACATAAAAATGAAAGTACAAGAATGAGATAAAAATGAAAGATATGCCAAATGAAAATATTAGAATTTAAAAATAATTAAACTGTTATAATCGCTACCCCAAAATGTAGCTTTCTATGACAATAATGCTCTTAAACAACTTTTTCATTTTTTTCTATTTTGTCAAAATAAAAACCAGTAATTTTAGTAATGGAATGCCCCCTATAAAGTAGACACAAAAATAAAAACATTTGTGTAAACTATAAATGAGGTGCATTTTATTTATGAAAAAAATTCATAGAAGTAAAGAATTAATTATTAAAATTGTTAATGAACATCTAAAAGAAGGATGTAGTTATAATTATTTAGCTGAAAAATATAATAGACTTCTTGCAAAATTAATTTAAAATATAATTGAATTGTTGTTTTTAATAAAAAGGTGAAATTTAAATGAAATTTAAAAAAAATAATCAAATAAGTGATAAAAATTTTTTAAGATTAACTGGTATTAAACATACTACTTTTAATAAAATGCTAGAAATTTTAAAAATAGAAGAATTAAAAAAGAGATTTCGTCGCGGAAGAACCAATAAATTATCATTAGAAAATCGTATTTTAATGACTTTAGAATATTGAAGAGAATATAGAACTTATTTTCATATTGCAAAAAGTTATGATATTAGTGAAAGTAGTTGTTATAGAAATATCAAATGAATTGAAGACACTTTAATAAAACACCCTAATTTTCAACAACTTACTGGTCAAAAATCACTATTAAAAGATTATTTCAAAGATAAGACTGTTATAATTGATGTAACTGAAAGCCAAATCCAACGCCCAAAAAAAGACAAAAACAGCACTACTCAGGAAAAAAGAAAAAACACACAATAAAAACACAAGTTATAATTGAAAAAGATAGTAAAAAAATTATTAGTTCTGATTTTTCTTATGGTAAAAACCATGACTTTAAAATTTTAAAAGATTCAAAAATTAAATTTTTACCAGAAACAACTGTTTTAGTGGATTTAGGTTATCAAGGCATACAAAAAATTAATCATAATGTTTTAATTCCTAAAAGAAAATCAAAGAAAAACCCTTTAAATAAAGAAGAAAAGCAAAATAATGAGCGAATTTCAAAAATGAGAATTGTTATTGAAAATGTTTTTGCTATACTTAAAAAATTTAAAATTATTAGTGAAAAATATCGAAATCGTAGAAAAAGATTTGCTTTAAGATTTAATTTAATAGCTTCAATTTATAATTTACAACTATTAGTTTAAATATATTTGATAATTTAAAATTTCAGTCTTTTTTTATTGTAAATAATAATTTTTATTATGTTTTAATGACAAAATATTTGTAAAAATAATCTAAAAATTATTTTAATAACACTTTTATATTTATTTTAAATTTAAAAATTATAATTATCATATTAATTTTGCAAGAAGTCTAATATTTCTCGCAATACTATTAGTCAGTGACTTTATAAACATAAAAATAAAAATTGAAATTTTGAAAGAAAAATTCATAAGGCAAATTATAGTGAGCTTGAATATTTAAGATTAGAAAATGAAATTCTAAAAAAGTTCCTTTCCTTCTCAAGACAACAACAAAATATAAAATAAATTTTATTAATTTATAAAAATAAATACTCAATAAAAGTATTATGTAAAATTCTTAATGTTAATCGTACTAATTATTATAAACAAAGATTTAATAATAAAAATGATTTTAAAGAAATAAATATTATTAAAAAAATTTTTGAAAAGCATAAGAAATGTTACGGGTATAGGAGACTAAAAATTGCTATTGAGAAGGAAACTGGATGAATTATTAATCATAAAAAATTATTAAAATTAATGAAAAATTAAAAGATTAATTTAATTCATAAATGAATGAATTTTAAACAAACATATCGTGTAGAGAGAGAAAGAGAGAGAGAGAGAGAATTGGGCCTGTCCAAAATTCTGTGTCTCGATAATTCATTCTGAATTATACTTAAACGAAGGAGGACAGAAAATGACAAAAAAAAAATAAAAAAAGAACCTGATGCAATTGATAAAGTTGTTGATTATTTTTTAGAAAATATTGATAATCCACAAGATTTATTTAAAGGCAATACTATTTTTCAGGAATTTACCAAAAAATTAACTAAACGAATGTTAAATACGGAAATTAAAGATCATCTTGAAACTGATGAGAATCATAATAAAAGAAATGGCAACACACAAAAAACCATTATTACTAAAAATGGTTCAATCGCAATTGATGTACCAAGAGATCGAAATAGTACTTTTGAACCAGTAATTATTCCGAAAAGACAAAGAAGATTTGATAACTTTGATCAAAAAGTAATTTCTTTATATGCAAGAGGAATGACAATTTCTGATATCAAAGCACAATTGCAAGAATTCTATCACGGAGCAGAAATTTCAGAAAGTTTAATTAGTCAAATAACTGATGATGTTATTGAAGAAGTTAAAATGTGACAAACTAAACCTTTAGAGAAGATTTATCCGATTGTTTATTTTGATTGTATTGTTGTTAAAGTAAAGCAAGATAAACGAATAATAAATAAAGCAGTTTGTCTTGTCTTAGGAATTAATTTAGATGGTTTAAAAGATATTTTAGGAATGTGAATTAGCGAGAATGAGAGAGCCAAATTTTGACTTAATAGACTTCTTGCAAAATTAATTTAAAATATAATTGAATTGTTGTTTTTAATAAAAAGGTGGAATTTAAATGAAATTTAAAAAAAATAATCAAATAAGTGATAAAAATTTTTTAAGATTAACTGGTATTAAACATACTACTTTTAATAAAATGCTAGAAATTTTAAAAATAGAAGAATTAAAAAAGAGATTTCGTCGCGGAAGAACCAATAAATTATCATTAGAAAATCGTATTTTAATGACTTTAGAATATTGAAGAGAATATAGAACTTATTTTCATATTGCAAAAAGTTATGATATTAGTGAAAGTAGTTGTTATAGAAATATCAAATGAATTGAAGACACTTTAATAAAACACCCTAATTTTCAACAACTTACTGGTCAAAAATCACTATTAAAAGATTATTTCAAAGATAAGACTGTTATAATTGATGTAACTGAAAGCCAAATCCAACGCCCAAAAAAAGACAAAAACAGCACTACTCAGGAAAAAAGAAAAAACACACAATAAAAACACAAGTTATAATTGAAAAAGATAGTAAAAAAATTATTAGTTCTGATTTTTCTTATGGTAAAAACCATGACTTTAAAATTTTAAAAGATTCAAAAATTAAATTTTTACCAGAAACAACTGTTTTAGTGGATTTAGGTTATCAAGGCATACAAAAAATTAATCATAATGTTTTAATTCCTAAAAGAAAATCAAAGAAAAACCCTTTAAATAAAGAAGAAAAGCAAAATAATGAGCGAATTTCAAAAATGAGAATTGTTATTGAAAATGTTTTTGCTATACTTAAAAAATTTAAAATTATTAGTGAAAAATATCGAAATCGTAGAAAAAGATTTGCTTTAAGATTTAATTTAATAGCTTCAATTTATAATTTACAACTATTAGTTTAAATATATTTGATAATTTAAAATTTCAGTCTTTTTTTATTGTAAATAATAATTTTTATTATGTTTTAATGACAAAATATTTGTAAAAATAATCTAAAAATTATTTTAATAACACTTTTATATTTATTTTAAATTTAAAAATTATAATTATCATATTAATTTTGCAAGAAGTCTAATATATATAAAATCTTACGGAAATGAAAAATCGTGGGTTACAAGATATTCTTGTTGCTTGTAGCGATAATTTAACTGGAATGTCTGTCTGATGCAATAGAAGCTGTGTTCCGAAAAACACAGCACCAATTATGCATCGTTCATCAAATTCGTAATAGTTTAAAATTTGTCCCTTACAAAGATCGCAAACTTGTAGCTAATGATTTAAAATCAATTTATACAGCAATTAATGAAGAAATAGCGCTAGTTGCTTTAGATCATTTTTCAGAAAAATGAAATAAAAAGTATCCACAAATTACTAAATCATGAAAAAATAACTGAAATAATTTAATAATTTTTCTTGAATATCCTCAAGAATTTAGAAGGATTATTTACACAACTAATGCGATTGAATCTGTTAATAGTCAACTAAGAAAAGTCATTAAGAATAAAAAGATTTTTCCTAATGACGCATCAGTTTTTAAAATATTTTATTTAGCATTTCAAAATATGGTTAAGAAATGAACGATGCCAATTCAAAATTGGGGTAGTGCAATTTCACATTTAATGATAAAATTTGAAGACAGAGTGAATTTAAGTTAATTACTTAGAGACACAGTTAATTGTACAGTCCCGTAGAAATATTAATACCAAATGTTTTTTTTAATTTTGTCGAAAACTCTTGATAAAATAAAAAAAATCATCAACTTGATAATTTTAAAAGGCTTTTATGTAAAATTACTATTTTTACTTTAACTTTTTTATACATTAAAATATAATACCGCTGTTTGTTGGTTTGGAGTTAAACCCTTATGTTGGTATTTTCATTTTCAGAGATTTAAATAATTTTGAATATTAGTAAAACCTAAACCATGATAATGAATTAAGGCTTCTTTAAGACTAGATTGTAATTTACTGATTTTATTTAAGTTACGATAACTAGCTTCAGAATTAATTGTTGTTTTAGTTACACATAAAGTAGAATTTGTTTGTTTTGCTACTAAAAAATATAATTTTTGCATATCAGAAGTAATAATTGAATTTTCGTTAATTAATTCTTTGTTCATATTTTCAATAACTCATTGTTTTTGTAAACGTTTGATGTTTGTGGATTTAACATAAATATTGTTATTATTATCAATTGCCATTTGAATACAGCATTTAGTATTAGTTGCGAATGGGTCAAGGTGAATTCTTCGTGGATCAGTTTTATATTTGAAATTTCCTTTATGGATTTCTTTAATAAATGTTTCATCGATTTGGATTTTACCAGATAATTTTTTAAATTTTAATTGGGTATTTTCTAATTGTTTTGATTTCATTAATTTTTGACGATTATATCAAGCAGTTTTTAATGTAGTTTTAATAAAACGAGAAATTGTTTTACTAGATTGCCCCAGCAATGAAATTTGAATCAATAAATTTCATTGTTCATAATTTAAATGACTTCAATAAATAAAATGATTACGAAAAGCGTCAAAACTTGCACGGCAATTTTTACATAAATATTTTTGTTTTCCTTCTGAATTATGTCCATTTTTAACGCAATGGTAAGATTCACATTTAGGGCATTTAATACCTTGCGCTCTAAATTTTTGATCAATTTCATTTAACCGTTTTTGTTTTTTTATTAATTCTGCTTGTTGTTTGACTTTTTCATAAAATTCTAAAAATTGATCATCTGTTAAAGTATTTACTAGTTCTTGAATTATTTTTTCCATAATTATTATCCCCCTCTATCATATTAAAAATATACCTAAAATTAAGTATATTCAATAAATATCAAGAGTTTTCGACAAAATTAAAAATTTTTTATAACAAAAATCATACATAAGAAATATATACTTAATTTGCATATTGAAATAATTTATAGTAAATGATTATTTTTTCTTTTTTAAAAAATACCTAAGAAAACTAAACGCGACCTAATTAATAATTTTTATTGTGTAAAAATTCAATAATATGATAAAATGGTAACGAATAAAAATGACAATAACAAGAAAGGTAGGGTTAGTTTAGTAATTAAATAATATAATTAGCTGATTGTTTTACTTCTTCAAAGGCAATACCTAAGAAAACTAAACGCGACCTAGTTTACTATCTGATTTTAGAAAATATGACAAATATGTTAAAATTAAAGTATTATTATTTTTTAAAAGAAAGGATAAAGAAAAAATGGAATCAGATATTAATGAGCAGCGGTTTAATGATTTGTTTCAAACTTCTTTGGAAGCAATTAAAGCAATAATTAAAGTACCTTCATTTAGTAAGGGTGAAGTTAATGAACAATATCCTTATGGAAAAAATGTTCATCAAGTATTAGAGGATGTTATTGATTTAGGTAAAAAACTTGGTTTTAAAACTAAATTAGGAACACAAAATCGTTATGGATATATTGAGTATGGTGCTGGTAAAGAATTAATTGGGATTTTATGTCATCTTGATGTTGTTTCCCCAGGTGATTTATCAAAGTGAGAATTTCCTCCTTTTGAACCAACTATTAAAAATGATATTCTTTATGGTCGGGGAGTTATTGATGATAAAGGACCGGCGATTATAAATTTATTTGCTTTAAAATATTTAGTTGATGAAGGTTTTATTCCTCAAAAAAGAATTCGGTTAATTTTTGGTATTACCGAAGAAACAACATGAGATTCAATTAAGCATTATATGAATAATGAAGAAAAACCAAAATTTGCATATACTCCGGATGGTTATTTTCCACTTGTATATGCTGAAAAAACGATTTTAAATTTAAAAATTATTGAAAAAAATCCGCAACAAGATTTTACAATAAATGGTGGTGCAGCTTATAATGTTACTTGTGATCAAGCAGAATATCGTGGTTCACAATTAGAAACATTAATTATGGTATTAGAACAAAATAAGTTTTTATATAAAAAACAAGATAATAAGGTTATTGTTTTAGGAAAAGCTGTTCATGGCTCAAAACCACAAGAGGGAATAAATGCAGGATTACAATTAGTAATGGCGTTAGCAACAATTAATAATGATAGTAAATTAGTCATGTGAATTGCACAACAATTAAGATTAGACCCCAATCCCCAATGCTATTAATATTTTTACTAATATTGAAGATGAATCAGGGAAGTTAACTCTTAATGTTGGTTTGATTGAAATGAATTCAAAAACTAATTTTATTGGTTGTGATTTTAGAATTCCCGTTCATACAGATGTTAATGTAATTTTAAAGAAATTAGAAGCTTCATTAGCACCATATAATTTAGTAATTGAGGAAGTTGATTTAAAAGAAAAATTATTTTTTGATAAAAACTCATTAATTGTTAAAAAATTATTAAATGTTTATCAGCAAGCAACTAATGATATGTCGCAACCGTTAGCAATTGGTGGTGGGACTTACTTACGCTCGGAGTATGGAAAATTGTGTTGCTTTTGGGGCTATTTTTGATAGTAATACTTCAACGGAACATCAATATAATGAACAAGTTTTAATTTCAGATTTAAAAAAATTTATATTCAAGCAATTATCGCTTTGGATAGTATATAGAAACGGAGATTTTATTTATGGAAGAAAATATAAATAGGCGGCAAAGGACTTGAAAAAAAGTTAGTAGAGGTGTTAATAAAGGAATTAATAAATCATTAAATGGTATTGAATGATTAGGAAATAAATTACCAAAACCATTTTATTTATTTATTTATTTGATTATTATTTTAATGTTAGTATCATTAATATTAAGTTATGCTTTACCTGCTGGTGTTGTTTTAGAAAAATTTTATGATCGTAATACCAATAAAGTAGTTGATGAATATCAACTAAAGTTTTTTAATCTTATTGGTCGTGATGGTATTGTATGATGATTAAAAAACTTTATTAGTAATTTTATGGGATTAGCAACAACGGGAATTGTATTGTTAACAACAGTGTTTGTTGGTGTGGCTGATAAATCAGGCTTTATTGATGTTTCTTTAAGAAAAGTTGGTTCTAGTTTACCAAAAGTAATTTTAACTCCGGCTTGCATTTTTCTAGGATGTATTTCATCATTAGCGGCTGATGCTGGTTATTTAATTTTAATTCCGTTAGCAGGGACATTATATTATCGTATCGGTAGGCATCCTTTAACAGGAATGGCGGCAGTATTTGCTGGTGTTGCTGGTGGATTTGCAACATCACTTATTCCGGGAAGTGTTGAGTTTATAATGGCTTCATTAACAAATGATTTTTTAGGTAAGGGTTCTGCTTATCAAGTAAATCCATTATCAACTTATTATTTTACATTATTACTTTTATTTGTGTTTACATTAATTGGTTGATTTATTACTGAAAAAGTTGTTGATAAAAGAATTATTGCTCATTATCCGATTGCCAAAAGAGATGATTTGCAAGTTAATAAAAATTTTCATTTAGATGATCAACAGCGAAAAGCAATGTGATTTGTTTTAGGGTTTGTGATTATTTATATTATTGGAATATTATTAATGACTTTTATTCCCCAAGCACCATTTAATGGTTTTATTAATAATATTACTAATATTACTCCTAATAAAAAATTAGAACCGAAAGACTATCAATTAACGACACACTTAGTATTAATTATTGGGTTTTTATTTTTAGGTATTGGAATAACTTATGGTTTTGCTGCCAAGACATTTAAAACTAAAGATGATATTGTTAATGCTTTAGTTATTGGATTTAAAAAAACTGCTCCAAGTTTAATTTTATTTTTAGTTATGACACAGTTTATTGCTGGTTTTGCGCAATCAGGAATTGATATTGCTTTAGGATATTATATTGGTTCGGCAATTAACTTTAATAGTACAACATTAACTTTATTTGTTTTTATTTTAATTGTAACAATTATTAATTTATTTATTGGTTCAATGTCTGTTAAATGAGGGATTTTGGGGCCAATATTTGTAATGGCTTTATTAAAGTCGCAAATTCATCCAGCAGCCGCAATTGCTGCTTATCGTGTTGGTGATGCTTCAACAAATATGATTTCACCACTAATGCCATACTTTCCTTTAATAATTATTTGAGCGAAAGAATGAATTCAACCAAAACAAAAAGAGAAATTTGAAATTGGTTCAATGATGTCAATCATGTTTCCATATTCACTGTCTTTCTTATTAATGGGAACAATTATTTTTCTCCTTTGAAGTGTTACTGGACTTCCTGTTGGTGTTGATGGTCCAATTTATATTGATATTGTTAGTAGTGATAATATCGTTAAATCAATTATATTACCAAGAAATTTAATTTATACTATGCAGTCATCATTATTAAACAGATGTTAATAAGGGCGCGTAAAGTTTTGTTAGGTGGAAAAATATTTGATTAATTTTGAAAGAAAAGTAACTACAATTTAATTATCGTTTTATTTGAAAAATAAGTAATAAAACAAAATATTTAATATTAACAAACATAATCTTAATAAAAGGTTATAAAAACTAAGTAAAATGCTTATAAAAACAACATTAAAATAATTTTTTATTTTAATTTTGTCGAAAACTCTTGATAAAATAAAAAAAATCATCAACTTGATAATTTTAAAAGGCTTTTATGTAAAATTACTATTTTTACTTTAACTTTTTTATACATTAAAATATAATACCGCTGTTTGTTGGTTTGGAGTTAAACCCTTATGTTGGTATTTTCATTTTCAGAGATTTAAATAATTTTGAATATTAGTAAAACCTAAACCATGATAATGAATTAAGGCTTCTTTAAGACTAGATTGTAATTTACTGATTTTATTTAAGTTACGATAACTAGCTTCAGGATTAATTGTTGTTTTAGTTACACATAAAGTAGAATTTGTTTGTTTTGCTACTAAAAAATATAATTTTTGCATATCAGAAGTAATAATTGAATTTTCGTTAATTAATTCTTTGTTCATATTTTCAATAACTCATTGTTTTTGTAAACGTTTGGTGTTTGTGGATTTAACATAAATATTGTTATTATTATCAATTGCCATTTGAATACAGCATTTAGTATTAGTTGCGAATGGGTCAAGGTGAATTCTTCGTGGATCAGTTTTATATTTGAAATTTCCTTTATGGATTTCTTTAATAAATGTTTCATCGATTTGGATTTTACCAGATAATTTTTTAAATTTTAATTGGGTATTTTCTAATTGTTTTGATTTCATTAATTTTTGACGATTATATCAAGCAGTTTTTAATGTAGTTTTAATAAAACGAGAAATTGTTTTACTAGATTGCCCCAGCAATGAAATTTGAATCAATAAATTTCATTGTTCATAATTTAAATGACTTCAATAAATAAAATGATTACGAAAAGCGTCAAAACTTGCACGGCAATTTTTACATAAATATTTTTGTTTTCCTTCTGAATTATGTCCATTTTTAACGCAATGGTAAGATTCACATTTAGGGCATTTAAATACCGTGCGCTCTAAATTTTTGATCAATTTCATTTAAACGTTTTTGTTTTTTTATTAATTCTGCTTGTTGTTTGACTTTTTCATAAAATTCTAAAAATTGATCATCTGTTAAAGTATTTACTAGTTCTTGAATTATTTTTTCCATAATTATTATCCCCCTCTATCATATTAAAAATATACCTAAAATTAAGTATATTCAATAAATATCAAGAGTTTTCGACAAAATTAAAAATTTTTTACAACAAAAATCATACATAAGAAATATATACTTAATTTGCATATTGAAATAATTTATAGTAAATGATTATTTTTTCTTTTTTAAAAAATACCTAAGAAAACTAAACGCGACCCAATTCATATTTTACTACCGAAAATATTTATTTTAGGTTATAATTATTAATGTTGTAAGTATTGCAATATTAATTTGTGATAACTTTAAACGGTTTCAACCGCACGAAATAGGTTTATAAGTAGTTTAATCTCACCTAAATTGGCGAGTCTAAGCTGGAGGGTATGTATTATATGTCTGCTATTATTTTAACTGGTGGCAAGCAACTAAGTGTTGAAAAGGAACAAGTAATTTGAATTGAAAAAATCGCTGGTGATGCTGGCGATGTTGTTGAATTTGATAAGGTTTTAATGATTGATGGTAACATTGGTCGAAGGTTCGTACCAAATGCTAAGGTTGTTGGTCAAATAATTAAACAAGGTAAAGAAAAAAAGATTGTGGTTTTTACCTATAAAGCAAAGAAAAATAGTAAAACTAAGTATGGTCATCGTCAACCATATACACAAGTGAAAATTATTGATATTTTATTAGATGGAGCAAAAAAGGTTTTTAAAGTTGTTGAAACTAAGTCAAAAGCGGCGGTGCCGACAGCAGAAATTAGTGATAGTAATAATGGTTCGGGTTCAGATTCAAAGACAGCAAAATAATTATTATCAAGTAATTGTTAGTGGTCATTCTGGTTTTAAAGTAAAGGGTCAAGATATTGTTTGTAGTGCGATTAGTGCTGTTGTTTTTGGAACTTTAAATGCATTAGATCGGCAATGTCAGGATAGTATTACTATTTCGGTTAAGGTTGATATTATTATTAAGGTTTTAGAAGTGCAAGCTGTTAATCAAATTGTGTTGAATACAATGGTTTATCAGTTACAAACTATTGCTGAGCAATATCCACAAAATATAGAAATTAAGGAGATATAATTATTATGATGAGATTTAAGTTAGATATTCAATTCTTTGCCACTAAAAAAGGTGGTGGTTCTACTCGTAATGGTCGTGAATCACATTCTAAACGATTAGGTGCTAAGTTAAGTGATGGACAATTAGCGAAGACGGGGATGATTATTTATCGTCAAAGGGGAACTAAGATTCATCCTGGAAATAGTGTTGGTCGTGGTGGCGATGATACTTTGTTTTCTTTAATTAAGGGTGTTGTTAAATATGAGCGCTATGGTAAAAAGAGAACGAAAGTTTCAGTTTATAAAAAATAGTCTTTTTCTTGTTAAATTAAATATTATGAGAAGCAACAAGTTAATTCTTGTTGTTTTTTTGTGCTAAAATATATGCAAATATGTGAAATTAGAAAGGGATACAAATTATGAAGGATAGTAAATATCAATTTAGTTTTGAAGTGGGAAAATTCTTAGAAATTAATATTATTAGATCAGCTGTGCTGGTGGCAATGGTTAATTAGCGATATGAAAAAGTGATTTAAATTTAAAATGCCAATGGCATTTACCATTTTATTTTTAATTATTGTTATTTTAGTTTTTTTATCTTGAATTCCAGCGGTTGCTAAAACGCCAGCAGGAATTATTGATATTTTTTGAGTTCCGATGGAAAGTTTTACTAATAAAGGTCGGGCATCAATTATTATCTTTGTATTAATTTTAGGAGCGTTTATTAATGTGATGATGAAAACTCAAGCTTTAGATGCTTTGATTGGTAAATTAATTTCTAATTTAAAAAATAAGGAGTTGTGGTTAATTCCTATTTTAATGATTTTCTTTTCTGTTTCAGGAACAACATATGGGATGGCGGAAGAGACATTAGGATTTTATGCTTTAATTTTACCAATTATTTTAGTTGCGGGATTTGATGCTTTTACGGGATTATTAATTATTTTGTTAGGAGCTGGGATTGGTGTTTTAGGTTCAATTATTAATCCATTTTTAATTGGTACGGCTGTTCAGGCTGCAATTAATGGTGGAATTGTTGGTGAGTTAGCAGTAACTACAGGAATAATTTGAAGAGTTATAATTTGAATTGTAATGACAGCGGTGGCGATTGGTTTTGTAATGTTTTATGCTTATCGTGTTAAAAAAGATAAGCATAATTCAGTTGTTTTTTTAATGCATAGTGAGCATCAAAAAATTTTTAAAAAATCAATTTTGGAAGTGCCATTGACAAAGCGAAGGATTGTTTCATTGATCTTATTTGCTTTAGCATTTGTAGTAATGATTTTTTATTTAATTGCTTGAAATGAATTTGGCATTAGTATTTTTAAAGAATTTGGAAAAATAATTAATACTGAAGTGCCATATATAACCAAATTTATTCCGGGGGTTGGTGTAGGCGGTTTATTAGAAGTTTCTTCGTTCTTTTTAATTGCGACAATTATTATTGGTTTTGTTAATTGAAAATCAGAACAAATGTTAGTTAATGATATTTTACAAGGAAGCTCTGGTATTTTATCTGTTTGTTTAGTAAATGCATTAGCTGGTGGAATTACAGTAATTTTACAACGCACAGGAATGCAAGAAATTATGATTGCGGGAATTAAAAATAGTATTGTTAATTTACCACAATGAGTTATTCCTTTAATTTTATATTTTTTATTTATTCCTTTATCATTTTTAATTCCTTCTGCTAGTGGTTTTGCAACAGCAGTTTTTAGTATTATTGCGCCTGCATTAGGTGCTGGTTTAACATCAGGAGCAATTACTAGTTTTAGTCTAGCATCAGGAATTGTTAATTTAGTAACCCCAACTTCTGGTGTTGTTATGGGAGCTATTGCTCTTTCACATATTTCATATGGTTCATTATTAAAAGGAGTTTGGCTTTTGTTAATAGTTATTATGGTATTATCAATAGTATTTTTAGTAATTGGTTCATTAATTGGGCAACCAACATTTTAATGCCAGAAAGTTAGTTATATTAAAACTTAAAAGAATAATTAAATCATTATTCTTTTTTTTAATTTTGTCGAAAACTCTTGATATTTATTGAATATACTTAATTTTAGGTATATTTTAATATGATAGAGGTGGATAATAATTATGGAAAAAATAATTCAAGAACTAGTAAATACTTTAACAGATGATCAATTTTTAGAATTTTATGAAAAAGTCAAACAACAAGCAGAATTAATAAAAAAACAAAAACGTTTAAATGAAATTGATCAAAAATTTAGAGCGCAAGGTATTAAATGCCCTAAATGTAAATCTTACCATTGCGCGTTAAAAATGGACATAATTCAGAAGGAAAACAGGTCGCGTTTAGTTTTCTTAGGTATTTTTTAAAAAAGAAAAAATAATCATTTACTATAAAAAAAATTAAATTATGGGACTGTACAATTAACTGTGTCTCTAAGTAATTAATTTAAATTCACTCTGTCTTCAAATTTTATCATTAAATGTGAAATTGCACTACCCCAATTTTGAATTGGCATCGTTCATTTCTTAACCATATTTTGAAATGCTAAATAAAATATTTTAAAAACTGATGCGTCATTAGGAAAAATCTTTTTATTCTTAATGACTTTTCTTAGTTGACTATTAACAGATTCAATCGCATTAGTTGTGTAAATAATTCTTCTAAATTCTTGAGGATATTCAAGAAAAATTATTAAATTATTTCAGTTATTTTTTCATGATTTAGTAATTTGTGGATACTTTTTATTTCATTTTTCTGAAAAATGATCTAAAGCAATTAACGCTATTTCTTCATTAATTGCTGTATAAATTGATTTTAAATCATTAGCTACAAGTTTGCGATCTTTGTAAGGAACAAATTTTAAACTATTGCGAATTTGATGAACAATGCATAATTGATGCTGTGTTTTTGGGAAAACAGCTTCTATTGCATCAGACATCCCAGTTAAATTATCACTACAAGCAACAAGAATATCTTGTAACCCACGATTTTTCATTTCCGTAAGATTTATTAAGTCAAAATTTGGCTCCCTCATTCTCACTAATTCACATTCCTAAAATATCTTTTAAACCATCTAAATTAATTCCTAAGGCAAGATAAACTGCTTTATTTATTATTCGTTTATCTTGCTTTACTTTAACAACAATACAATCAAAATAAACAATCGGATAAATCTTCTCTAAAGGTTTAGTTTGTCACATTTTAACTTCTTCAATAACATCATCAGTTATTTGACTAATTAAACTTTCTGAAATTTCTGCTCCGTGATAGAATTCTTGCAATTGTGCTTTGATATCAGAAATTGTCATTCCTCTTGCATATATAAGAAATTACTTTTTGATCAAAGTTATCAAATCTTCTTTGTCTTTTCGGAATAATTACTGGTTCAAAAGTACTATTTCGATCTCTTGGTACATCAATTGCGATTGAACCATTTTTAGTAATAATGGTTTTTTGTGTGTTGCCATTTCTTTTATTATGATTCTCATCAGTTTCAAGATAATCTTTAATTTCCGTATTTAACATTCGTTCAGTTAATTTTTTGGTAAATTCCTGAAAAATAGTATTGCCTTTAAATAAATCTTGTGGATTATCAATATTTTCTAAAAAATAATCAACAACTTTATCAATTGCGTCAGGTTCTTTTTTTATTTTTTTTTTTTTGTCATTTTCTGTTCTCCTTCTTTTAAGTATAATTCAGAATGAATTATCGAGACACAGAATTTTGGACAGGCTCAAAAATTTAGAGCGCAAGGTATTAAATGCCCTAGGTCGCGTTTAGTTTTCTTAGGTATTGCTTTGAAGAAGTAAAACAATCAGTTAATTATATTATTTAATTACTAAACCAACCTTACCTTTCTTGTTATTGTCATTTTTATTCATTACCATTTTATCATATTATTGAATTTTTACACAATGAAAAATTATTAATTTTATTAAATTTTAATTAATATTTTTACTTACTTAAATCTATTAGACTTCTTGCAAAATTAATTTAAAATATAATTGAATTGTTGTTTTTAATAAAAAGGTGGAATTTAAATGAAATTTAAAAAAAATAATCAAATAAGTGATAAAAATTTTTTAAGATTAACTGGTATTAAACATACTACTTTTAATAAAATGCTAGAAATTTTAAAAATAGAAGAATTAAAAAAGAGATTTCGTCGCGGAAGAACCAATAAATTATCATTAGAAAATCGTATTTTAATGACTTTAGAATATTGAAGAGAATATAGAACTTATTTTCATATTGCAAAAAGTTATGATATTAGTGAAAGTAGTTGTTATAGAAATATCAAATGAATTGAAGACACTTTAATAAAACACCCTAATTTTCAACAACTTACTGGTCAAAAATCACTATTAAAAGATTATTTCAAAGATAAGACTGTTATAATTGATGTAACTGAAAGCCAAATCCAACGCCCAAAAAAAGACAAAAACAGCACTACTCAGGAAAAAAGAAAAAACACACAATAAAAACACAAGTTATAATTGAAAAAGATAGTAAAAAAATTATTAGTTCTGATTTTTCTTATGGTAAAAACCATGACTTTAAAATTTTAAAAGATTCAAAAATTAAATTTTTACCAGAAACAACTGTTTTAGTGGATTTAGGTTATCAAGGCATACAAAAAATTAATCATAATGTTTTAATTCCTAAAAGAAAATCAAAGAAAAACCCTTTAAATAAAGAAGAAAAGCAAAATAATGAGCGAATTTCAAAAATGAGAATTGTTATTGAAAATGTTTTTGCTATACTTAAAAAATTTAAAATTATTAGTGAAAAATATCGAAATCGTAGAAAAAGATTTGCTTTAAGATTTAATTTAATAGCTTCAATTTATAATTTACAACTATTAGTTTAAATATATTTGATAATTTAAAATTTCAGTCTTTTTTTATTGTAAATAATAATTTTTATTATGTTTTAATGACAAAATATTTGTAAAAATAATCTAAAAATTATTTTAATAACACTTTTATATTTATTTTAAATTTAAAAATTATAATTATCATATTAATTTTGCAAGAAGTCTATTATATTTATTTGTTACAGCATTACCTTTATAATTAATTCAACTATCATCATTTTTTTTTAATTTTGTCGAAAACTCTTGATAAAATAAAAAAAATCATCAACTTGATAATTTTAAAAGGCTTTTATGTAAAATTACTATTTTTACTTTAACTTTTTTATACATTAAAATATAATACCGCTGTTTGTTGGTTTGGAGTTAAACCCTTATGTTGGTATTTTCATTTTCAGAGATTTAAATAATTTTGAATATTAGTAAAACCTAAACCATGATAATGAATTAAGGCTTCTTTAAGACTAGATTGTAATTTACTGATTTTATTTAAGTTACGATAACTAGCTTCAGGATTAATTGTTGTTTTAGTTACACATAAAGTAGAATTTGTTTGTTTTGCTACTAAAAAATATAATTTTTGCATATCAGAAGTAATAATTGAATTTTCGTTAATTAATTCTTTGTTCATATTTTCAATAACTCATTGTTTTTGTAAACGTTTGGTGTTTGTGGATTTAACATAAATATTGTTATTATTATCAATTGCCATTTGAATACAGCATTTAGTATTAGTTGCGAATGGGTCAAGGTGAATTCTTCGTGGATCAGTTTTATATTTGAAATTTCCTTTATGGATTTCTTTAATGAATGTTTCATCGATTTGGATTTTACCAGATAATTTTTTAAATTTTAATTGGGTATTTTCTAATTGTTTTGATTTCATTAATTTTTGACGATTATATCAAGCAGTTTTTAATAGACTTGGTACATAACCTTTAATTTTATCTACTATTTTGATAATATTATTTCCTAGGTGAAATACAAATGTTAGATAAATACAAAGACGAAAACGAATTTTATAGTTTAATAGGCATAAAATATAAAACTTTCATGAAAATGGTAGAAATTTTAAAAGAAGGTGAAGCTAAACAAAAACAAATTGGTGGTAGACCAAATAAATTATCAATAGAGCAAAGATTACTTATGACTTTAGAATACTGAAAAGAATATAGTACATATCGTATTATTGCAAAAAAATATAATATTAGTCATGTTAGTTGTATTCGTAATATCTTTTGAGTTGAAAATACTCTAATAAAAAATAGTCACTTTCATATACCTGGCAAAAAGATATTATTAGAAAATAAGGGTACTACTAATAATTTATTAGCAATTGATGCTACAGAAATTCCAATTGAAAGAATTAAAAAAAACTAAAATTATTATTTTCTGGTAAGAAAAGGCAACATTCATTAAAATCGCAAATAATTATTGATTTATTTAACAATAAAATTATTTCAGTAGATTTTTGTTATGGCAGTACTCATGATTATAAGTTATTTTTAAAATCAAATACACTTATAAATCCAAAATTAGAATTAATTGCCGATTCAGGATATCAAGGTTTGCAAAATGTTCATAAAAATACATTATTGCCAATTAAAAAGAGTAAAAATAATTTTTAATTTTGTCGAAAACTCTTGATAAAATAAAAAAAATCATCAACTTGATAATTTTAAAAGGCTTTTATATAAAATTACTATTTTTACTTTAACTTTTTTATACATTAAAATATAATACCGCTGTTTGTTGGTTTGGAGTTAAACCCTTATGTTGGTATTTTCATTTTCAGAGATTTAAATAATTTTGAATATTAGTAAAACCTAAACCATGATAATGAATTAAGGCTTCTTTAAGACTAGATTGTAATTTACTGATTTTATTTAAGTTACGATAACTAGCTTCAGGATTAATTGTTGTTTTAGTTACACATAAAGTAGAATTTGTTTGTTTTGCTACTAAAAAATATAATTTTTGCATATCAGAAGTAATAATTGAATTTTCGTTAATTAATCCTTTGTTCATATTTTCAATAACTCATTGTTTTTGTAAACGTTTGGTGTTTGTGGATTTAACATAAATATTGTTATTATTATCAATTGCCATTTGAATACAGCATTTAGTATTAGTTGCGAATGGGTCAAGGTGAATTCTTCGTGGATCAGTTTTATATTTGAAATTTCCTTTATGGATTTCTTTAATAAATGTTTCATCGATTTGGATTTTACCAGATAATTTTTTAAATTTTAATTGGGTATTTTCTAATTGTTTTGATTTCATTAATTTTTGACGATTATATCAAGCAGTTTTTAATGTAGTTTTAATAAAACGAGAAATTGTTTTACTAGATTGCCCCAGCAATGAAATTTGAATCAATAAATTTCATTGTTCATAATTTAAATGACTTCAATAAATAAAATGATTACGAAAAGCGTCAAAACTTGCACGGCAATTTTTACATAAATATTTTTGTTTTCCTTCTGAATTATGTCCATTTTTAACGCAATGGTAAGATTCACATTTAGGGCATTTAATACCTTGCGCTCTAAATTTTTGATCAATTTCATTTAAACGTTTTTGTTTTTTTATTAATTCTGCTTGTTGTTTGACTTTTTCATAAAATTCTAAAAATTGATCATCTGTTAAAGTATTTACTAGTTCTTGAATTATTTTTTCCATAATTATTATCCACCTCTATCATATTAAAATATACCTAAAATTAAGTATATTCAATAAATATCAAGAGTTTTCGACAAAATTAAAAAATTAATTTAAAATGTGTTTTTATGTTAAAATTAAACTGTTATTTACAAAAATAGAAACGAGGATTAAAATAAATGCTTTTTATAAATAAAAGAGTAAAAACCATTACGACAATTGGTCCGGCTAGTGAAACCAGAGATTTGATGCTTCGTTTAGCACAAAAGGGAGCAAATGTATATCGTTTAAACTTTTCTCACGGTGATTTTGAAGAACATGGTAAGCGTGTTGAGTTTGCTAAATCTATTATTCAACAAATACAAAGGCCACTATCACTAATATTAGACACTAAAGGTCCAGAAATTAGAACTCATTCTTTTAAAGGTGGCGAGGCGTTAATAACTAAAGATAGTAGGGTTATTGTTTATACGAATAAGGAAATTGAAGGTACGGAAACAGAATTTTCAATTAATTATGAAAATCTTGTTAATGATATTCAAGTTGAACAAAGATTATTAGTAGATGATGGTAAGTTACAGTTAATTGTTTTAGGAATTAATAATAAAGACGATGATAAGTCAATTATTTGTCGTGCTGTTAATACTCATCTTGTTAAAAATCATCGTGCGATTATTGTTTCGGGAATTAAACTGTCATTACCTTTTATTTCTGACAAAGATCATGCCGATCTTATTTTTGGATGTGAGCAAAAAGTAGATTATGTAGCTGCTTCTTTTGTTCATGACGCTAAAGATTTACAAGAAATGCGTCAATTGTTAGATGAAAATGGTGCTGCTGATATTAAAATTATTGCCAAAATTGAATCACGATATGCTGTTGATAATATTGATGAAATTATTGCTAATAGTGATGGTATTATGATTGCGCGTGGTGATTTAGGTGTTGATGTGCCTTATGCTGAGGTGCCTTTAATTCAAAAACATGTTATTCGTAAATGTAATAAAGCAATGGTGCCAGTAATTGTCGCTACCCAAATGTTAGAATCAATGTTATCTAATCCTTTACCAACAAGAGCTGAAGTATCAGATATTTATTGAGCAGTTGATTTAGGTGTGGATACAACAATGTTATCTGGCGAAACAGCTAATGGTGAGTATCCTGAAAAATCAATTGAAGCAATGACGAGAGTCGTTAGAAAAGCAGAAATTCATTTTTGATATGAAGGTTATTTAGAAAGATTTATTAAATGATCAACTTCACCTTATAAAGATTTTGTTTATCAAGTGGGTAAAGAAGTTCTTGGTGAAAAAATTCAAAAGCAAAAACGAATTCATCAAGTAATTGTTTTAGATGATAGTGATGATCAATTATTAACTAAAACTTTATCTAATGCTCGTGTTCGAAGTACATTAATCCCATTAGTTACTGATGAAAGAATTAGAAATAGTTTTGGAATTTGGTATGGTGTTTATCCAGAATTAGTTATGGATATTAATAAAGTAATTAATGATGATAGTTTATTAAATAATATTGCTAGAAAATATGGTGCTAAAACTAATGAACAAGTTTTAATTGTTAATGGTAATGAAATGAGAAAATTACAAATAAAATAATTACATTAACAATGTTAAAGACGTTCATTAGCAAATTGAACGTCTTTTTCGCTAGAAAGGATATATCGGCAATGGAACAAATTGTTACTGTAAAAATTAATAATGAAAATAAATCGTATCCATTAGGAATAATGTTTAGTGATGTTTTAACAAGTATTGATGCTAATTGACAAGAAAATATTATTGCTGTTAAAGTGAATAATGAATGAAAAGATATTAAAACTTATGTTTTAGAAAATGATATTATATTAGAAATAATTACAAAAGATTTAGATGAGGCATTAAAAGTACTTAATTATTCAGCAGGTATTGTTTTAGCAAAAACATTACAAACTAATTGAAAGGGTTTACTAATTGCTAATATTAATGTTAGTGATGAAAGTTTTTTTGTTGATTTTGATTTTCAAACCCACATTAAAGAACAAGATTTAGAGATTATTACTAAGCAAATGCAAGAATTTCTTAAAAAAGACTTAGAAATTAAATATGAGTTAAAATCACCGCAGGATTTACAACGATTATATGAAAATAATCCTTATTTTTTAGAACAACTTTTAACCCTTAAAGATGTTGTTGGTGTATATACTGTTGATAACAGTTCCTTCATTAATAATTTTATTGCTTTAGATAATACTAAAATTGTTGAAAATTTTATGCTTTCATCACTTGCTGGAGTTTATTGAAATAATGATGCTAACAATAAGCAAATTCAAAGAATTTATGGTGTTTGTCATTTTTCACAAGAAAAATTAGCAACCTTGTTAGCATTAATTGCTTTAAGAAAAGAACGAGATCACCGAAAAATTGGCAAAGATTTAGAAATTTTTATGTTTGATTCATTAGCAGGTCAAGGATTACCAATTTGATTGCCTAATGGAATGATTCTTAAAAAACAATTACAAGAGTATTTACGCTCACAAGAGTTCTTTTATGACTATTTAGAAGTAGCAACACCAGTAATGGGAGCAATAGAATTATATCGTACTAGTGGTCATTGAGATCATTATCAACAAAATATGTTTCCGGTTATGTCATTGAATAATGAGCAACTTGTGCTTCGTCCGATGTCGTGTCCGCATCATTGTTTAATTTATTGTTATAAATTACGCTCTTATCGTGATTTGCCATTACGATTTGCTGAACATGAGTTATTATATCGTTATGAAGCTAGCGGTGCTTTAACTGGTTTAGAACGCGTTCGAGCAATGGAGTTGACTGATGCTCATATTTTTTGTCGTTTTGATCAAATAAAAACTGAATTTCAAACAACATTTAAATTAATTAGTGAAATATTGTTAGCATTAAATATTGAAGTTGATTACTATTCATTATCATTAAGAGATTTTCAAGATAACAAAAGTTATTATGATAATGATGAAATGTGAATTAAAGCTGAAAAAGTTTTAAAAGAAGCCTTAGATGAATTAAAAATTAAATATATTGTAATGCTTGGCGAAGCGGCATTTTATGGTCCGAAATTAGATATTCAAATTAAAACGGTGTTAGGGCATGATATTACGGTTTCAACGATTCAGTTGGACTTTTTGCTACCAGAAAAATTTGATTTATCTTATCAAGATGAGAATGGACAAGAAGTTCGCCCTGTCATTATTCATCGTGGTTTAATTGGCACTTATGAACGCTTTATTGCTGTTTTATTAGAACAAACAGGTGGAGTTTTACCACTATGATTAAGTCCTAAACAAATTACTTTAATTCCTATTAAAGAAGAACATCAAGCATATTGTTATGAATTAGAAAAACTATTTAAAACTCATAATTTACGGTCATTTGTTGATGCTAGTAGTGAACGGTTAGGTTATAAAATTCGTATTGCACAAACTAAAAAAATACCTTTCCAAATTGTTATTGGTCAAAAGGAAATTGCTACTAAAAAGATTACTTATCGTCAATATGGTAAAGAAGAACAAGTAACAGTTACGATTGATGAGTTTATTAATTTATGTAATGAATTAATAGTAAACAAAAAATAGTTAATGAATGTTTGGCATCTTAAAATTGGTAATAATTCAAACAATAGTAAATTAATCGAAAAATATTATTCATACTAATAATGCTAGGTAATGTAATATATAAAAAGATGCTTGTAATATCTAAGCATCTTTTTATTTGTTTTAAGTTATAAGTTTAATAGTTTTTCTAAATATATGCCAACACCACCTTCATCATTAGTATGTTCAGTAATATCTTTAGAAAATACTTTTAAAGTTTCAATACCATTTTTCATTACAATACCATAACCAACTTTGGTAATCATTTCTAAATCATTAAATTCATCACCAAAAGCAATAACATCTCTAATATCTATATTGTAATATTGTGAAAGAATCTCAGCTGCCATCCCTTTATTAATAAATTTATTTGATAGGTCTAGGACAGGATGTTCTTTGTCATTATCATGAGTTCAAATATTAATTTTTAAAGTATTAGTATATTTTTCTAAACTACGAATAACTTTATCTAAATGTTGAGGACTTTTTAATTGCAAAACAATATTATTAGCAGAACCACTTCAGTTTTCTAAAAGATTACCAATAATAAAATTATCTGTTGGAATGTCTGTTAAATGAAAGTAGCGTTCAAAATTTTCCGTTTGTTTTAAGCATACTGCTTTGTTGTAGTATTCTACAAGACCATTATATAAGGAAGCTATGACATCGTTTTCTTTTAAAACTGCTTTTACGGTATCATAAGAAATTGGAAATACTAAGCGTTTAAATTCTCTTAATAATGGATCATGAATGTGACCACCATTAAAATTGCAAAGTAATGTTTTTAATCCTAGTTCATTATAAAATGAAATACTTCCACGATGGGGTCTTCCTGTAACAATACAAACAATATGACCTTGAGCAATAGTTTTTTGTAATCCTTGAATAGTTAATGGATGCATTGTTTTTCCATCATTCATTAATGTAGTTCCATCAAGGTCAATAAGGATTAATCGTTTTTTATTAATATGATTAAGTTTAATCATTATTTTTCTCCTTTTATTTTTAGTAATTAATCCCAATTTTATCTTGGATTAATTGCAATTTTTTGTAAGCAATTTTTGTTGCTTTTTCTTTTCCTTGCAATAATCAATGTTTTCATTTATTATTAGCAATAGTTTCGTTATATTTTCTTTGAATAATTTCAAGTTGATGACAAACAACTTTAGCGACTTTTTCTTTAAAAGCACCATAATTTTGGTCAGAAAACTCATTTGTTGCTTCTTCAATTGTAGTATTTGTAAAAGCACAGTAAATATTTAAAAGATTACTAATTCCGGGTTTATTAATTTCATCATAAAAAATTTTATTTTCACTATCAGTAACGGCACTTTTAATTTTTGTGGTAACATCATTTAAATTATCTAAGAGAGAAATATAAGTTTTAGGATTTTCATGTGATTTTGACATTTTTTTTAAGGGATTTTGTAGGTTCATTATTTTTTTACCATTAGGAGCAATATATGGTTCTGGAATTGTAAAGATATTACCATATTTATTATTCATTCTTATCGCAATATTTCTTGTTAATTCTAGATGTTGCTTTTGATCAACTCCCACAGGAACAATAGTAGCATCATATAGTAAAATATCAGCTGCCATTAATGCTGGATAAGTAAATAATCCTGTTGGTATTGTTTCAGTATTATTATGTTGCTTAAATGCTTGTGCTTTATCTTTAAATTGTGTCATGCGATTTAGTTCTCCCATTGATGTGTGACATAGCAAAATATGACCTAGTTGGCAATGTTCTAAAATGTCGGACTGAGCAAAAATCGTAATCTTATTGGGATCTAAACCGCAAGCAACATATAAGGCAACTAAATCACGAATATTATTTTTAAGAACATGGTGGTCATGATTTTTTATTGAGACAATAGCGTGTAAATTGGCAACAAAGATAAAAACATCATATTCTTCTTGTAATTTAATAAAATTTTGAATAACACCAATATAATTACCAATAGTAATTTTTCCAGTATTAGTAATACCTGATAATAAGCGTGGTTTCAATAGTAATTCCTCCTAAAATAAATAAATCTCATTGGTAATGTATCAATTTTACTATAAATAATAATAAAAAAAGAATATTTATATTTTAATTTTGTCGAAAACTCTTGATATTTATTGAATATACTTAATTTTAGGTATATTTTTAATATGATAGAGGTGGATAATAATTATGGAAAAAATAATTCAAGAACTAGTAAATATTTTAACAGATGATCAATTTTTAGAATTTTATGAAAAAGTCAAACAACAAGCAGAATTAATAAAAAACAAAAACGTTTAAATGAAATTGATCAAAAATTTAGAGCGCAAGGTATTAAATGCCCTAAATGTGAATCTTACCATTGCGTTAAAAATGGACATAATTCAGAAGGAAAACAAAAATATTTATGTAAAAATTGCCGTGCAAGTTTTGACGCTTTTCGTAATCATTTTATTTATTGAAGTCATTTAAATTATGAACAATGAAATTTATTGATTCAAATTTCATTGCTGGGGCAATCTAGTAAAACAATTTCTCGTTTTATTAAAACTACATTAAAAACTGCTTGATATAATCGTCAAAAATTAATGAAATCAAAACAATTAGAAAATACCCAATTAAAATTTAAAAAATTATCTGGTAAAATTCAAATCGATGAAACATTTATTAAAGAAATCCATAAAGGAAATTTCAAATATAAAACTGATCCACGAAGAATTCACCTTGACCCATTCGCAACTAATACTAAATGCTGTATTCAAATGGCAATTGATAATAATAACAATATTTATGTTAAATCCACAAACACCAAACGTTTACAAAAACAATGAGTTATTGAAAATATGAACAAAGAATTAATTAACGAAAATTCAATTATTACTTCTGATATGCAAAAATTATATTTTTTAGTAGCAAAACAAACAAATTCTACTTTATGTGTAACTAAAACAACAATTAATTCTGAAGCTAGTTATCGTAACTTAAATAAAATCAGTAAATTACAATCTAGTCTTAAAGAAGCCTTAATTCATTATCATGGTTTAGGTTTTACTAATATTCAAAATTATTTAAATCTCTGAAAATGAAAATACCAACATAAGGGTTTAACTCCAAACCAACAAACAGCGGTATTATATTTTAATAGACTTCTTGCAAAATTAATATGATAATTATAATTTTTAAATTTAAAATAAATATAAAAGTGTTATTAAAATAATTTTTAGATTATTTTTACAAATATTTTGTCATTAAAACATAATAAAAATTATTATTTACAATAAAAAAAGACTGAAATTTTAAATTATCAAATATATTTAAACTAATAGTTGTAAATTATAAATTGAAGCTATTAAATTAAATCTTAAAGCAAATCTTTTTCTACGATTTCGATATTTTTCACTAATAATTTTAAATTTTTTAAGTATAGCAAAAACATTTTCAATAACAATTCTCATTTTTGAAATTCGCTCATTATTTTGCTTTTCTTCTTTATTTAAAGGGTTTTTCTTTGATTTTCTTTTAGGAATTAAAACATTATGATTAATTTTTTGTATGCCTTGATAACCTAAATCCACTAAAACAGTTGTTTCTGGTAAAAATTTAATTTTTGAATCTTTTAAAATTTTAAAGTCATGGTTTTTACCATAAGAAAAATCAGAACTAATAATTTTTTTACTATCTTTTTCAATTATAACTTGTGTTTTTATTAGACTTCTTGCAAAATTAATTTAAAATATAATTGAATTGTTGTTTTTAATAAAAAGGTGGAATTTAAATGAAATTTAAAAAAAATAATCAAATAAGTGATAAAAATTTTTTAAGATTAACTGGTATTAAACATACTACTTTTAATAAAATGCTAGAAATTTTAAAAATAGAAGAATTAAAAAAGAGATTTCGTCGCGGAAGAACCAATAAATTATCATTAGAAAATCGTATTTTAATGACTTTAGAATATTGAAGAGAATATAGAACTTATTTTCATATTGCAAAAAGTTATGATATTAGTGAAAGTAGTTGTTATAGAAATATCAAATGAATTGAAGACACTTTAATAAAACACCCTAATTTTCAACAACTTACTGGTCAAAAATCACTATTAAAAGATTATTTCAAAGATAAGACTGTTATAATTGATGTAACTGAAAGCCAAATCCAACGCCCAAAAAAAGACAAAAACAGCACTACTCAGGAAAAAAGAAAAAACACACAATAAAAACACAAGTTATAATTGAAAAAGATAGTAAAAAAATTATTAGTTCTGATTTTTCTTATGGTAAAAACCATGACTTTAAAATTTTAAAAGATTCAAAAATTAAATTTTTACCAGAAACAACTGTTTTAGTGGATTTAGGTTATCAAGGCATACAAAAAATTAATCATAATGTTTTAATTCCTAAAAGAAAATCAAAGAAAAACCCTTTAAATAAAGAAGAAAAGCAAAATAATGAGCGAATTTCAAAAATGAGAATTGTTATTGAAAATGTTTTTGCTATACTTAAAAAATTTAAAATTATTAGTGAAAAATATCGAAATCGTAGAAAAAGATTTGCTTTAAGATTTAATTTAATAGCTTCAATTTATAATTTACAACTATTAGTTTAAATATATTTGATAATTTAAAATTTCAGTCTTTTTTTATTGTAAATAATAATTTTTATTATGTTTTAATGACAAAATATTTGTAAAAATAATCTAAAAATTATTTTAATAACACTTTTATATTTATTTTAAATTTAAAAATTATAATTATCATATTAATTTTGCAAGAAGTCTATTGTGTGTTTTTTCTTTTTTCCTGAGTAGTGCTGTTTTTGTCTTTTTTTGGGCGTTGGATTTGGCTTTCAGTTACATCAATTATAACAGTCTTATCTTTGAAATAATCTTTTAATAGTGATTTTTGACCAGTAAGTTGTTGAAAATTAGGGTGTTTTATTAAAGTGTCTTCAATTCATTTGATATTTCTATAACAACTACTTTCACTAATATCATAACTTTTTGCAATATGAAAATAAGTTCTATATTCTCTTCAATATTCTAAAGTCATTAAAATACGATTTTCTAATGATAATTTATTGGTTCTTCCGCGACGAAATCTCTTTTTTAATTCTTCTATTTTTAAAATTTCTAGCATTTTATTAAAAGTAGTATGTTTAATACCAGTTAATCTTAAAAAATTTTTATCACTTATTTGATTATTTTTTTTAAATTTCATTTAAATTCCACCTTTTTATTAAAAACAACAATTCAATTATATTTTAAATTAATTTTGCAAGAAGTCTAATGTATAAAAAAGTTAAAGTAAAAATAGTAATTTTACATAAAAACCTTTTAAAATTATCAAGTTGATGATTTTTTTATTTTATCAAGAGTTTTCGACAAAATTAAAATATTTATATGGATTCTTAATTTATGATATTATTACTTTATTGATAGAATCATATTATGAGGTGTAATTAATGCAACAAAAGAAATTTACAATTATTACTAATAAGGCCGGTGAATCAATTGCTGTGGCTAAAGACTTATCTAGTAAATTATTAGCATTAAAGATGATATTTGATGA
Source organism: Spiroplasma endosymbiont of Clivina fossor (assembly GCF_964031115.1). Classification (GTDB taxonomy): domain Bacteria; phylum Bacillota_I; class Bacilli_A; order Mycoplasmatales; family Nriv7; genus Nriv7. The sequence goes on along the minus strand of NZ_OZ035006.1, from coordinate 254,413 downwards.
ACAAAATCCAGAAATAGTATTTGCTATTGGTGGTGATGGCACTTTTTTATCGGCGGTTAATCGGTTTAATGAAAATATTGATAATATTCATTTTATAACTATTAATACCGGAAATATTGGTTTTAATGCTCTTTATCAAGTTAATGAAATTGATAAGTTAATTACTAATTTAAAAAATAATATTTTAAAAACAAAATCTCTTGATGCTTTAAAAATAACTATTAATAATAAAAATTTTTATAGTCTTAATGAGATTAAATTAATGAGTATTGCAAAAACAATATTTTTTACAGTTTATATTAATAATCAATTATTACAAAATTGTCAAAGTTCAGGATTTGTTTTAACTACTAAAACTGGTTCAACGGGCTATACTAAAAGTATTAATGGCGCAGTTATTTTAAGTGAAAAAAATTTAATGGAATTCTTAGAAACTGCTCCTGTTTTTCATAATAAACATAATTCTTTAAAGGCACCATTAATTTTAGATAATACCCACACGGTTACTATTAAAGGTAATATGAAAGATGCTTTTTTAGTAATTGATAGTCAAAAACATGACTTTAATAGTGATAATTTAATTATTAATTTAATTGCTAATAAAATTAAAATTTTAGTAACTGATGTTAATGATTTAATAATGATTAATCAAATTCAAAAAACATTTATTCATAATTAAACAAAAGGAAGAGAAGCGAAGCGATGGAATTATGACAGATACTGTTGTTAGATTTAGGGTTAATATTATTAGTTTTTATAATTGCTTACTTAATAAATATGATATTTTTAAAAAATAAAAATTCAATAGAAAAACAATGACAAAAATTAATTCCTTTTAAAGTAGATGTTTTTATTGATTATTTAGGCACAATTAGTAATATTATTGAGGCACAAGCAACAAATACAAAGATTAAAATTATTATTAAAGATATTAAACAAGTTAATATTGAAAAGATTCGGAAGTTAAAACAGCAAGGAATAATTAAACAAAGTAATGCTATTAGTATTATTTTTGGTAAGTATGCGAAGGCATTATCAGAGATTATTAAGGGTCGTTTAAAATAGCGATCATATTTTTTGTTGCTAAAACAATATGATAAAATAAGATGTGGGAAGATGAGAAGGGTAACAGCAAATGAATAAAGAACAAAGATTTACGAATAATTTTAATGGGAAGAAAATTGTTATTGAGTATGGTAGCTTAGCATCACTAGCAACAAGTTCAATTTTAGTACGATATGAGGAAAGTACGGTATTAAGTATTGTTAGTTTTAATGAAGAGTCATCAACATTAGATTTTTTTCCCTTAACAGTTGTATTTCAAGAAAAATTATATTCTGTTGGAAAAATTCCTGGAGGATTTTTTAAGCGTGAAGGCAAACCTAGTGAATATGCAACATTAGCATCAAGGTTAATTGATCGTCCTTTACGACCTTTATTTCCTAATAATTTTAATCATGAGATTCAAGTAATTAATAATGTATGAGCGGTTGATTCTAATGCTGATGTCAGAATGGCAGCATTATTAGGTTCTTCATTAGCATTATGTATTTCAAAAATTCCTTTTAATGGTCCCGTAGCAGGAGTTATTATTGGAAAAATAAATGGGGAATTAATTTGTAATCCTACAAGTCAACAATTAGAACAATCATCGTTAGAATTAATTGTTGCGGGAACAAAAGCATCAATTAATATGGTTGAAGCTAATGGTCAAGAAATTAGTGAAGAAGAAATGTTAGTAGCAATTGCGATGGCACATATAGAAATTAAAAAGTTAGTTGCCTTTCAAGAAGAAATTATTAATATTATTGGTCAAGAAAAGTTACCTATTATTGAATTAGAATTTGATAATAAGTTAGTAGCAAGTATTACTAGTCAGTATGAACCACAAATTATTAGTGCTTTAAATATTAAAACGAAGCAAGAACAAAAAAAAGCTTTAAAAGATGTTTATAATGCTTTATTTGCTGTTTATGATAATCAACAATATGTTAATGAATTAGAAAAAAAAATGGTTATTAAACAGATTAGAGCTATTTATCAAACTTTATTAAAGAAACTTGTTCGTGATTTTATTATTAATAAGAAAATTCGTTTAGATGGTCGTATGAACAATGAAATTCGACCGTTAACATCAATAATTGATGTTCTCCCAATTGTTCACGGTAGTGCTTTATTTACTCGTGGCGAAACGCAAGTATTATCAATTGTAACTTTAGGAGCTCTAGGCGAACATCAAATTATTGATGGTTTAACAGAAGAGGAAAGTAAACGCTTTATGCTTCATTATAATTTTCCATCATTTTCAGTTGGTGAAACTGGAAAATTTGGACCGCCCAATAGAAGAGAAATTGGTCATGGAGCATTAGCAGAAAAAGCATTGTTACAAGTATTGCCTAGTATTGATGGTTTTCCTTATACGATTAGAGTTGTGACGGAAGTATTGGCATCTAATGGTTCAACCTCTCAAGCAGCAATTTGTGCTTCTTCATTAGCATTAATGGCTAGTGGAGTACCGTTGAAATCTAGTGTTGCTGGGATTGCAATGGGATTAATTAAAGAAGGTAATGATTATGTTATTTTAAGTGATATTCAAGGTAGCGAAGATCACTTTGGTGATATGGATTTTAAAGTTTCGGGAACAAACCAAGGAATTTGTGCTTTACAAATGGACATTAAAATTGATGGCATTACAATGGAAATTTTTAAAGAAGCATTATTACAAGCTAAAATTGGGAGAAAACATATTTTAGATAATATGAAGCAAACAATTAATGTTTCGCGTAATAAAGTAAGTAAAAATGCCTCTAAAATTAAACAATTACAAATTCCGATTAATCGCATTCGTGATGTTATTGGTGCTGGTGGTAAAGTAATTACTAGTATTGTTGAGACTTCTGGCAATGTTAAAATTGATATTAATGACCAAGGGAAAGTGACTATTTATCACAAAGATGAAGCATCAATATTAATGGCAGAAAAATTAATTAAAGATATTATTGAACCAGTTATAATTGGAGAAATTATTACGGGAACTGTTGTTCGGATTGAAAAGTTTGGTTATTTCATTAATTTAAAAGAGAATATTGATGGATTATTACATAATTCAAAAATACCCAAAAATACGCCGTTATTAAAATTAAAACAAGAAGTAACAGTAAAAGTAATTAGTATTGATGAAAAAAATCGTGTTAATTTAGAATTAATTAATGAAATTAAAATTGAATAGAAAAATAAAATGAACTCTTATTAGTTTAAAATAGGAGTTCATTTTATTCATAATATTTTATTTTTTAAATTAATTTTCGTGCTCATTTTACTTTAATAACACAGATGGTTACAAGAGCAAATTGAATAATTTCACCAATAGTAGAAATAATAAAAATATATTTGTAATCAAAGTTAGGAAAATATTTAGTTACAATAATACTAACAATTAATGGTGTCATAACAATAATAATTCAAGTACAAAGAATAGACTTCTTGCAAAATTAATATGATAATTATAATTTTTAAATTTAAAATAAATATAAAAGTGTTATTAAAATAATTTTTAGATTATTTTTACAAATATTTTGTCATTAAAACATAATAAAAATTATTATTTACAATAAAAAAAGACTGAAATTTTAAATTATCAAATATATTTAAACTAATAGTTGTAAATTATAAATTGAAGCTATTAAATTAAATCTTAAAGCAAATCTTTTTCTACGATTTCGATATTTTTCACTAATAATTTTAAATTTTTTAAGTATAGCAAAAACATTTTCAATAACAATTCTCATTTTTGAAATTCGCTCATTATTTTGCTTTTCTTCTTTATTTAAAGGGTTTTTCTTTGATTTTCTTTTAGGAATTAAAACATTATGATTAATTTTTTGTATGCCTTGATAACCTAAATCCACTAAAACAGTTGTTTCTGGTAAAAATTTAATTTTTGAATCTTTTAAAATTTTAAAGTCATGGTTTTTACCATAAGAAAAATCAGAACTAATAATTTTTTTACTATCTTTTTCAATTATAACTTGTGTTTTTATTGTGTGTTTTTTCTTTTTTCCTGAGTAGTGCTGTTTTTGTCTTTTTTTGGGCGTTGGATTTGGCTTTCAGTTACATCAATTATAACAGTCTTATCTTTGAAATAATCTTTTAATAGTGATTTTTGACCAGTAAGTTGTTGAAAATTAGGGTGTTTTATTAAAGTGTCTTCAATTCATTTGATATTTCTATAACAACTACTTTCACTAATATCATAACTTTTTGCAATATGAAAATAAGTTCTATATTCTCTTCAATATTCTAAAGTCATTAAAATACGATTTTCTAATGATAATTTATTGGTTCTTCCGCGACGAAATCTCTTTTTTAATTCTTCTATTTTTAAAATTTCTAGCATTTTATTAAAAGTAGTATGTTTAATACCAGTTAATCTTAAAAAATTTTTATCACTTATTTGATTATTTTTTTTAAATTTCATTTAAATTCCACCTTTTTATTAAAAACAACAATTCAATTATATTTTAAATTAATTTTGCAAGAAGTCTAATATCTAAGGCAGTAGCTAACTTTACAAATCCGCCGGCGCGTAAAACACTAAAAAAGATAATTGAAAAGGATAAGAAGAAATAAGCTAGGGATTGTAATCCTAAATAAAATCTTGCCGTGCTAATGGCTTCATTACTAATTTTGTTAGTAAATAGAATAGACTTCTTGCAAAATTAATATGATAATTATAATTTTTAAATTTAAAATAAATATAAAAGTGTTATTAAAATAATTTTTAGATTATTTTTACAAATATTTTGTCATTAAAACATAATAAAAATTATTATTTACAATAAAAAAAGACTGAAATTTTAAATTATCAAATATATTTAAACTAATAGTTGTAAATTATAAATTGAAGCTATTAAATTAAATCTTAAAGCAAATCTTTTTCTACGATTTCGATATTTTTCACTAATAATTTTAAATTTTTTAAGTATAGCAAAAACATTTTCAATAACAATTCTCATTTTTGAAATTCGCTCATTATTTTGCTTTTCTTCTTTATTTAAAGGGTTTTTCTTTGATTTTCTTTTAGGAATTAAAACATTATGATTAATTTTTTGTATGCCTTGATAACCTAAATCCACTAAAACAGTTGTTTCTGGTAAAAATTTAATTTTTGAATCTTTTAAAATTTTAAAGTCATGGTTTTTACCATAAGAAAAATCAGAACTAATAATTTTTTTACTATCTTTTTCAATTATAACTTGTGTTTTTATTGTGTGTTTTTTCTTTTTTCCTGAGTAGTGCTGTTTTTGTCTTTTTTTGGGCGTTGGATTTGGCTTTCAGTTACATCAATTATAACAGTCTTATCTTTGAAATAATCTTTTAATAGTGATTTTTGACCAGTAAGTTGTTGAAAATTAGGGTGTTTTATTAAAGTGTCTTCAATTCATTTGATATTTCTATAACAACTACTTTCACTAATATCATAACTTTTTGCAATATGAAAATAAGTTCTATATTCTCTTCAATATTCTAAAGTCATTAAAATACGATTTTCTAATGATAATTTATTGGTTCTTCCGCGACGAAATCTCTTTTTTAATTCTTCTATTTTTAAAATTTCTAGCATTTTATTAAAAGTAGTATGTTTAATACCAGTTAATCTTAAAAAATTTTTATCACTTATTTGATTATTTTTTTTAAATTTCATTTAAATTCCACCTTTTTATTAAAAACAACAATTCAATTATATTTTAAATTAATTTTGCAAGAAGTCTAATATCAAAAATAAAAAATGACAGACCAAAAATTATTTTTAATTTTGTCGAAAACTCTTGATATTTATTGAATATACTTAATTTTAGGTATATTTTTAATATGATAGAGGTGGATAATAATTATGGAAAAAATAATTCAAGAACTAGTAAATACTTTAACAGATGATCAATTTTTAGAATTTTATGAAAAAGTCAAACAACAAGCAGAATTAATAAAAAAACAAAAACGGTTAAATGAAATTGATCAAAAATTTAGAGCGCAAGGTATTAAATGCCCTAAATGTGAATCTTACCATTGCGTTAAAAATGGACATAATTCAGAAGGAAAACAAAAATATTTATGTAAAAATTGCCGTGCAAGTTTTGACGCTTTTCGTAATCATTTTATTTATTGAAGTCATTTAAATTATGAACAATGAAATTTATTGATTCAAATTTCATTGCTGGGGCAATCTAGTAAAACAATTTCTCGTTTTATTAAAACTACATTAAAAACTGCTTGATATAATCGTCAAAAATTAATGAAATCAAAACAATTAGAAAATACCCAATTAAAATTTAAAAAATTATCTGGTAAAATCCAAATCGATGAAACATTTATTAAAGAAATTCATAAAGGAAATTTCAAATATAAAACTGATCCACGAAGAATTCACCTTGACCCATTCGCAACTAATACTAAATGCTGTATTCAAATGGCAATTGATAATAATAACAATATTTATGTTAAATCCACAAACACCAAACGTTTACAAAAACAATGAGTTATTGAAAATATGAACAAAGAATTAATTAACGAAAATTCAATTATTACTTCTGATATACAAAAATTATATTTTTTAGTAGCAAAACAAACAAATTCTACTTTATGTGTAACTAAAACAACAATTAATCCTGAAGCTAGTTATCGTAACTTAAATAAAATCAGTAAATTACAATCTAGTCTTAAAGAAGCCTTAATTCATTATCATGGTTTAGGTTTTACTAATATTCAAAATTATTTAAATCTCTGAAAATGAAAATACCAACATAAGGGTTTAACTCCAAACCAACAAACAGCGGTATTATATTTTAATGTATAAAAAAGTTAAAGTAAAAATAGTAATTTTACATAAAAGCCTTTTAAAATTATCAAGTTGATGATTTTTTTTTATTTTATCAAGAGTTTTCGACAAAATTAAAAAAAAGTTCTCTTAAATATTGCCAATATTTTTTATAATATAATTCCTTTGAAAGGAGGATTTTTCTTTATGCGAAAATTTTTATCAGCTTTAAATTTAGTATGTATACTGTTTATTTTTGGATGTAGAAGTAATGTTTCTGAAAAAAAATTACAATTTTCTAGTTTAAATAATACATTTTTTAATGTAGAGAGTTTTGGCTCTGCTGGAAGAATAACTTTTTATGATGAAAGTGTTTGTTTTCCAGATGATATGTCTGAAAAAAGCTTTTTAATCGAAAATCAAAGTATTAATAATCCTATAAAGAATTTTTTTAAACGAGAAGGTGTTTATAAACCAAAACCATCTGAAGATATATTGACTATTTATGGCTGAGAAATTCCTAAACTTGAAAGTATTAAAGTGTCATTTGTTTATTTAGATAGATATCAATTAAATAAACCACAATATTTTATAAGTTCATTTTTAGCAAAAATACCTAATTAATTAGCAATTTTAATAAATATGTTTGAAAATCGTATTTTTTGTAATACGGTTTTCTTAATTTAAGGAGTTTAAAAAATGAAATATATTATTTCCCAAGCTGATTTAGCAGATTTAAAAACAAAAGTACAAAGTTAACTAAGTGTTAATTGCCGTAATCCTTATTACTATAAAACTAAAAAACGCACTACTTCCTATTTAAATTTATGCACTTATTTTTATATGGAAGAAACTACTTTAACAAAACTTATTAAAAAATATTTTAAGAATGCAACGAAAACCTTTTATCGTTGGGCGGAAAAAATTATGACCGCTTATTATTCTGATAATTTAGATTTGTTATTGTTTAAAACTACAAGACCACAAAATCTTAATTATCAATATAGTTTAAATTCTCGTGAAAAGGTATGTGATTTATATTTTGATTATAAAAATCTTCAAGCAGGTGGAATGTGGTCTTTATTTAATAATTTAAAAATCGGTTCTCACGATATTAAAAATTCAGAAGTTCCTAAAAATATCAAAACTTTTTATCGTTGAATTAAATCTGACCCTCGTTGAAAAGAATTAAAACAGCAAATCAAACAAACAAAACGCCATTTTAAGCGTTATGAAGTTTCTGAGATTGGTCTTTTACAAATGGATGCCAAAATAATTACCCCATCAAATTTTCCGGTTGATAAAAAATATTACATTTATGATTTCATTAACGAAATGACACGCATAGTATTTGGTTATGTTTATGATAGTTTAGGAACCAACAATGCTATTAATGCCGTTCAAAGAGCAATGAAAGATTTTGGCGAACTTGGCATAACAATTAAACGCCTTCGTACTGACAATGCTCCGGAATTTACCACTACCAATTGAAGTAATAAAAAATCATACAAAGTAAAAGAAAGGCCTTTTACAACCTTTCTTTCGAGGAATGGAATTGTTCACGAAACCACGCCGATTCGCTCACCTCAATCTAATGGAAAGATTGAAAGATTCCACCAACATTATAGCAAATTATTTTATTCTAAATATAAAAAATTATTTTAATTTTGTCGAAAACTCTTGATATTTATTGAATATACTTAATTTTAGGTATATTTTAATATGATAGAGGTGGATAATAATTATGGAAAAAATAATTCAAGAACTAGTAAATACTTTAACAGATGATCAATTTTTAGAATTTTATGAAAAAGTCAAACAACAAGCAGAATTAATAAAAAAACAAAAACGTTTAAATGAAATTGATCAAAAATTTAGAGCGCAAGGTATTAAATGCCCTAAATGTGAATCTTACCATTGCGTTAAAAATGGACATAATTCAGAAGGAAAACAAAAATATTTATGTAAAAATTGCCGTGCAAGTTTTGACGCTTTTCGTAATCATTTTATTTATTGAAGTCATTTAAATTATGAACAATGAAATTTATTGATTCAAATTTCATTGCTGGGGCAATCTAGTAAAACAATTTCTCGTTTTATTAAAACTACATTAAAAACTGCTTGATATAATCGTCAAAAATTAATGAAATCAAAACAATTAGAAAATACCCAATTAAAATTTAAAAAATTATCTGGTAAAATCCAAATCGATGAAACATTTATTAAAGAAATCCATAAAGGAAATTTCAAATATAAAACTGATCCACGAAGAATTCACCTTGACCCATTCGCAACTAATACTAAATGCTGTATTCAAATGGCAATTGATAATAATAACAATATTTATGTTAAATCCACAAACACCAAACGTTTACAAAAACAATGAGTTATTGAAAATATGAACAAAGAATTAATTAACGAAAATTCAATTATTACTTCTGATATGCAAAAATTATATTTTTTAGTAGCAAAACAAACAAATTCTACTTTATGTGTAACTAAAACAACAATTAATCCTGAAGCTAGTTATCGTAACTTAAATAAAATCAGTAAATTACAATCTAGTCTTAAAGAAGCCTTAATTCATTATCATGGTTTAGGTTTTACTAATATTCAAAATTATTTAAATCTCTGAAAATGAAAATACCAACATAAGGGTTTAACTCCAAACCAACAAACAGCGGTATTATATTTTAATGTATAAAAAAGTTAAAGTAAAAATAGTAATTTTACATAAAAGCCTTTTAAAATTATCAAGTTGATGATTTTTTTTATTTTATCAAGAGTTTTCGACAAAATTAAAAAAAAATTAAATCAAAACGAACTCCAACATTATTTAAACAAATATTATTACTTTTATAATTTTGAACGCTGTCATTCAGCATTACAAAACGAGCCTGTCCAAAATTCTGTGTCTCGATAATTCATTCTGAATTATACTTAAATGAAGGAGAACAGAAAATGACAAAAAAAATAAAAAAAGAACCTGACGCAATTGATAAAGTTGTTGATTATTTTTTAGAAAATATTAATAATCCACAAGATTTATTTAAAGGCAATACTATTTTTCAGGAATTTACCAAAAAATTAACTGAACGAATGTTAAATACGGAAATTAAAGATTATCTTGAAACTGATGAGAATCATAATAAAAGAAATGGCAACACACAAAAAACCATTATTACTAAAAATGGTTCAATCGCAATTGATGTACCAAGAGATCGAAATAGTACTTTTGAACCAGTAATTATTCCGAAAAGACAAAGAAGATTTGATAACTTTGATCAAAAAGTAATTTCTTTATATGCAAGAGGAATGACAATTTCTGATATCAAAGCACAATTGCAAGAATTCTATCACGGAGCAGAAATTTCAGAAAGTTTAATTAGTCAAATAACTGATGATGTTATTGAAGAAGTTAAAATGTGACAAACTAAACCTTTAGAGAAGATTTATCCGATTGTTTATTTTGATTGTATTGTTGTTAAAGTAAAGCAAGATAAACGAATAATAAATAAAGCAGTTTGTCTTGTCTTAGGAATTAATTTAGATGGTTTAAAAGATATTTTAGGAATGTGAATTAGTGAGAATGAGGGAGCCAAATTTTGACTTAATAATCTTACGGAAATGAAAAATCGTGGATTACAAAATATTCTTGTTGCTTGTAGTGATAATTTAACTGGGATGTCTGATGCAATAGAAGCTGTTTTCCCAAAAACACAGCATCAATTATGCATTGTTCATCAAATTCGCAATAGTTTAAAATTTGTTCCTTACAAAGATCGCAAACTTGTAGCTAATGATTTAAAATCAATTTATACAGCAATTAATGAAGAAATAGCGTTAATTGCTTTAGATCATTTTTCAGAAAAATGAAATAAAAAGTATCCACAAATTACTAAATCATGAAAAAATAACTGAAATAATTTAATAATTTTTCTTGAATATCCTCAGGAATTTAGAAGAATTATTTACACAACTAATGCGATTGAATCTGTTAATAGTCAATTAAGAAAAGTCATTAAGAATAAAAAGATTTTTCCTAATGACGCATCAGTTTTTAAAATATTTTATTTAGCATTTCAAAATATGGTTAAGAAATGAACGATGCCAATTCAAAATTGGGGTAGTGCAATTTCACATTTAATGATAAAATTTGAAGACAGAGTGAATTTAAGTTAATTACTTAGAGACACAGTTAATTGTACAGTCCCTACAAAACAAATCACCATTTCAAACATTACAAAAATTTTTAAGAAAATAATTTATTTATATTTTGAATTGTTATTTTTTATAAGAAATTCAAACTTGTTGTTCTAATACCGTTAAACTAAGTATTTCTAAAAGACTTAACAATCTTTTCATTTTTATTAAATATTTCTTTTAATTTTGTCGAAAACTCTTGATAAAATAAAAAAAATCATCAACTTGATAATTTTAAAAGGCTTTTATGTAAAATTACTATTTTTACTTTAACTTTTTTATACATTAAAATATAATACCGCTGTTTGTTGGTTTGGAGTTAAACCCTTATGTTGGTATTTTCATTTTCAGAGATTTAAATAATTTTGAATATTAGTAAAACCTAAACCATGATAATGAATTAAGGCTTCTTTAAGACTAGATTGTAATTTACTGATTTTATTTAAGTTACGATAACTAGCTTCAGGATTAATTGTTGTTTTAGTTACACATAAAGTAGAATTTGTTTGTTTTGCTACTAAAAAATATAATTTTTGCATATCAGAAGTAATAATTGAATTTTCGTTAATTAATTCTTTGTTCATATTTTCAATAACTCATTGTTTTTGTAAACGTTTGGTGTTTGTGGATTTAACATAAATATTGTTATTATTATCAATTGCCATTTGAATACAGCATTTAGTATTAGTTGCGAATGGGTCAAGGTGAATTCTTCGTGGATCAGTTTTATATTTGAAATTTCCTTTATGGATTTCTTTAATAAATGTTTCATCGATTTGGATTTTACCAGATAATTTTTTAAATTTTAATTGGGTATTTTCTAATTGTTTTGATTTCATTAATTTTTGACGATTATATCAAGCAGTTTTTAATGTAGTTTTAATAAAACGAGAAATTGTTTTACTAGATTGCCCCAGCAATGAAATTTGAATCAATAAATTTCATTGTTCATAATTTAAATGACTTCAATAAATAAAATGATTACGAAAAGCGTCAAAACTTGCACGGCAATTTTTACATAAATATTTTTGTTTTCCTTCTGAATTATGTCCATTTTTAACGCAATGGTAAGATTCACATTTAGGGCATTTAATACCTTGCGCTCTAAATTTTTGATCAATTTCATTTAAACGTTTTTGTTTTTTTATTAATTCTGCTTGTTGTTTGACTTTTTCATAAAATTCTAAAAATTGATCATCTGTTAAAGTATTTACTAGTTCTTGAATTATTTTTTCCATAATTATTATCCACCTCTATCATATTAAAATATACCTAAAATTAAGTATATTCAATAAATATCAAGAGTTTTCGACAAAATTAAAAAATATTTCTCATCTGTAATTATAAAAAAATGCTAAAAATTTCCTAGACTATATTAAAATTTAAAATAATTTATATTGTTCTATTTCCTTTTTCAATAATTTAATTTCTTCTTTTTTATTTATTGTTTCATTTTCTTTTCTTTTTATTTTCCCTATGTTTTTATCTGTTTGTTCTTTATTTTTTAATTCATTAATTTCTTCATTTAAATCATCAATATATTCATTTAATTCTTTAATTTTTTCTTCTAATTCATTGCTTTTTGAATTAAGATAATCTTTTTTTTCTTTAGCTTGATCAAGAGTAAATTTGTTTAATTGTGCAGTTATGTCATTAACTCTGACTGTTGCTTCGTGAGCTTTTACAGCAGCATTTGTAAGCACAGAAGTGCTATATATACTTGCTATATTAGCGGCAATATTAGTAAGATTTGACCCTATCGCAGAAATTTGTTCAACGCGTGTTAAAATAGATGGTTTATTAGTTTGTGTTGAAGTTGTTGAACCGGGATTTAACAAAGTCCCCGTTCCAGAACGATTACTTTTGCTTGGCAGGCTTTTTGATAAATTAGATGAAAGTTTGGTTCCTGACAAATTAGATGAAGACTTGGAGCGAAAGAGCCCGCTCACGCCAGTACCACCAGCACCTCTTTTTCTTCTATTTAAACTTTCTAAATTATTAGCTTTTTGGTAATTGATTTCATTTTTTGCTGGAGTTGGTGCATTTCCAACAATGCCTGACATTGCGCTTCCCGTTATTGTTATTGTTCCTAAGATTCCTATTAATTTTTTCATATTAATTAACTTCCTTTTCGTGAATTTTTACTAATTAAATAAAATTTACCAAATAACCAACAACCTCTCTCCAAAAAATTAATCTATAATTTCTTTACTTTGGAATTTCATTGTAAACTATTTTTAGAATATTTCTAATGAATTTTTATTATTTATAAAAATTTTAAATAAAAAATTTAAGGGCGCATAAAGTTTTGTTAGGTGGGAAAAGGTTTAAATAATTTTGAAAGAAAAGCAACTAAAAATTTATTACCTTTTTACTTGAAAAATAAGTAATAAAACAAAATATTTAATATTAACAAACATAATCTTAATAAAAAGGTTATAAAAACTAAGTAAAATGCTTATAAAAACAACATTAAAATAATTTTTTACAACAAAAATCATACATAAGAAATATATACTTAATTTGCATATTGAAATAATTTATAGCAAATAATTATTTTTTCTTTTTTTAAAAATACCTAAGAAAACTAAACGCGACCTTGTTTATCTTGATTATTGTAAAATTCTTTTGTAAATAGAAAAATAAGTTTGTTTAAATTTTTTAATTCTGGTAATTTTTTATTTAGATTGATATTGTCTTTTTGATACATGTTAATTTCTCCAACTCTATTTTTATCTCTTAAAAGATGAAAATATACTTTTTCTAAATTTTTAATTTCAAAATTATAAATTTTATCATTTTCTCTTTTATTTCTAACTAGTTGCACTGTTGTTTTCTCGTTGTTAATGTTTGAGGGAATGGTAAAAATGTTATTGAAACTAATAATTAACACGGTAAATATTTTCATAAACATTTTTATCACTCCTTTTTAAAATATTAGACTTCTTGCAAAATTAATATGATAATTATAATTTTTAAATTTAAAATAAATATAAAAGTGTTATTAAAATAATTTTTAGATTATTTTTACAAATATTTTGTCATTAAAACATAATAAAAATTATTATTTACAATAAAAAAAGACTGAAATTTTAAATTATCAAATATATTTAAACTAATAGTTGTAAATTATAAATTGAAGCTATTAAATTAAATCTTAAAGCAAATCTTTTTCTACGATTTCGATATTTTTCACTAATAATTTTAAATTTTTTAAGTATAGCAAAAACATTTTCAATAACAATTCTCATTTTTGAAATTCGCTCATTATTTTGCTTTTCTTCTTTATTTAAAGGGTTTTTCTTTGATTTTCTTTTAGGAATTAAAACATTATGATTAATTTTTTGTATGCCTTGATAACCTAAATCCACTAAAACAGTTGTTTCTGGTAAAAATTTAATTTTTGAATCTTTTAAAATTTTAAAGTCATGGTTTTTACCATAAGAAAAATCAGAACTAATAATTTTTTTACTATCTTTTTCAATTATAACTTGTGTTTTTATTGTGTGTTTTTTCTTTTTTCCTGAGTAGTGCTGTTTTTGTCTTTTTTTGGGCGTTGGATTTGGCTTTCAGTTACATCAATTATAACAGTCTTATCTTTGAAATAATCTTTTAATAGTGATTTTTGACCAGTAAGTTGTTGAAAATTAGGGTGTTTTATTAAAGTGTCTTCAATTCATTTGATATTTCTATAACAACTACTTTCACTAATATCATAACTTTTTGCAATATGAAAATAAGTTCTATATTCTCTTCAATATTCTAAAGTCATTAAAATACGATTTTCTAATGATAATTTATTGGTTCTTCCGCGACGAAATCTCTTTTTTAATTCTTCTATTTTTAAAATTTCTAGCATTTTATTAAAAGTAGTATGTTTAATACCAGTTAATCTTAAAAAATTTTTATCACTTATTTGATTATTTTTTTTAAATTTCATTTAAATTCCACCTTTTTATTAAAAACAACAATTCAATTATATTTTAAATTAATTTTGCAAGAAGTCTATTTTATTTTTCGTTGTTCTTTTAGTTTTAATCTTTTTTAATATAAAACGAATTAAGCAGTTTACTATTTCTGTTATGGTTACTCATACTAATGAATAACCTATAATCATTAACTTACCAATTGCTCCAAAATTTTTAATAAATTGTTGCAAATTTTCAATATCTGTATGTAACAATAAAACTATACTTAAAGATATGAATATAATGTAATTAAGTATTATTCATCAATATTTTTTTAAAGAATTAATGAGCTTGTGTGATTTCATTTTTTAAGGCTCTTTTTGCTTTAATTTTTTGAATAATAAAGCGGATTAATTTTTCAAATTTAATTGCAAAATATATTGCTCCGCCTCATCAAAAAACAAATATTTCTGCCAGCATAATACCGCTATTGAACTTGCCAAAGAAATCAACCATCTGTTTATTTATAAAATCATTAAATTCGTTACTTGTTCCAGTTATTCATTTAGTATCGATTGCTGTTAATGCACAAAGTAATAAGCTTATAAAAATGAAAATGATACTTGATACTATTTTTAACCACTGCTTTTTAAAAGAATTTTTAATTCTTAATTTTAATGGCATTTTTTCTTTTGAATTATCTTTTTTAAATAATTTTCCTAAAAGTTTTTTCATTTTAATTCTCCTTTCATATTTTTTATCGTCCTTTAATCACAATAAATAAAGCAATCAGTACACAAGTTACACCAAGAATGGTAAAAATTGGGTGTTGTGAAAATGTTCGTGCCATTGGTTTAAATAATTCTAAAATTGTTAAATTGCTAGTAATAAACTTTTGAAAATTGGCAAGCCCTTCGCTAATATAGTTTGTTAAAGTTTCAAAATGACTACCAGCCAATAGTCCAAGAACAGTTATTAAGATAAAAATAATAATTAGTTTAAACATTGTTAGTTACCTTGTTTTGTTTTTATTGGTTTTATTTGTTTTTTAGTTTTTCCTCACGCACTTAAACGACCTTTATTTTTAACCGCATATTGGCGTTGTTTTTCCAAATTAACTTGTTGACTACCAAATCCAAGAATAATTGCCATAAGAAATTCTACGGCCAGCGTTAAGAATAAAGGAAATATTAGTTGAATATTCGTTCCCGGTACTTCAAGACTTCAAATTAAATCAAAAACTTTATAAAGCATTTGGGCAAGAAAGTCAGCCATTTTTGCGAGATTTTCCATTTTTTATATTATTCCTTTTCTTTCATTTTTCTTAAAAATTTGCTAAATTTATCCATTTTTAAGTATTCTAAATCTTCTAAATCAATTGCCGTATCAGTTATAGTATTTATCTTCATAATCAGGATTTACTTTTGAATTTAAGTAATCTCTTAAAAATGCTAGGTAAAAAGAATTGTAAGTGTTAAGTATTGGTAAAGGAATTTTTAGTTTAAAAAAATAAATATCAAGTTCAGGAATATCACGGTATTTAATGCGACGACCTTTTTTATTATTTTTAGCATCAATTAAGGTGTTTCTTCAGCGTTCATATTCTTCAATGCTCGTAAAGGTACCATAAATGACTTTTAAGTAGGAGCGAAAAATATTAACTGGTTTTTTGCGAATGCCTACAATCACATTATTGGCAATATCACGAACTTTAACTCAAATATGTTTATCTCTTTGACCGCTAGCCAGAATAATATGACCAAAATGGCGTGCCAGAGCAAAATATTCTTGGATACCGGTTTCCTCGTTTTTGGGTATTATTTTTTTCTCAATCAGTACCTTCAAGAAATAAATTGGTTTCATCTCATAAAAGTAAGGTTTTGTCTGGTAATACCGGATAATCAAAATCTAATAATCCCATATGTCCTAAACTTAATTTTTGAGTTTCTAGTAATGGAAATGTTGATGCTATATGATATTTTTTCTTTTTTAGTAATTTTGATGCGTACACTAGAAAAGCAGTTTTTCCAGTTCCTAATGAACCAATCACAATATTTAATGGTGAATTTTTTAAGAAATTAATAACTTTGTTAATTTGTGTTAAATTACCGATTTTAAAAAGAAAAATTAAAATACAACCTGCTAAAAATAAATAGCTTACAATGTTTTTAAAATAACCGTTGTAAATATATCAAATTGATCCCCAATGTCATAAAATTAAAAATGAGGTGCGATTCAATTCAATAAAATGGTTATTTTTTTCTATTATTCATTTGCAAAATTTCATCTTGCACCTCACTTCATTTTTTTGTTAGCGTACCGCTCCAAGTAATTTTTCAAACATTTTAAAGCAAATAAAGAATATTGCCAAAATAAATGGAAAAATGAAGATTCAGTAGTCAGCAAAGAAGTTACCGACTTGTGGCATATTAACAGCAATAATTTCTCACATTTTAGTAAACGCCGTTATAATTGCATTTCATAATTTAGTCATCGCGTCACTAGCTGTTATTTTTTCTACTGTTGCTGGTGCATCGGCCAAGAAAGTTCCAATCATATAATCACCCCCTTTCTTTTTAAAACATTCATCATTTATATTCAAAGTTTTTCTTAAATTTGTTAAAACCACGATTAACCTTAACGCGATTG
Source organism: Spiroplasma endosymbiont of Clivina fossor (assembly GCF_964031115.1). Taxonomy (GTDB): domain Bacteria; phylum Bacillota_I; class Bacilli_A; order Mycoplasmatales; family Nriv7; genus Nriv7. Next base: position 236,839 of record NZ_OZ035006.1, on the reverse strand, counting down.
TATTTTTTCTTAATTAATTTTGAATTTCTTTGGGAATGCATCACAATGTAACTTCTTGACATTAATTTTTTCCCTATCTAAATACTGATATGGTTTTTCAAAGGAGCATTAGAATAAATCACACCATAATTGCTGTTAAGAATCAAAAAGCAATGTTTGCTATTAAAAGTCAAAGTGTTTCTTGAGTTAAATCAATTTCTTTGCCACCACTAATATGAGCCGGAATAGTTGTAATTTGAATAAATAAATCTCAGAAAGTTTGTTTAATTTGTTCTCAATTAAATTCTTTTAAATTTAGCAAATTTTTAAGAAAAATGAAAGAAAAGGAATAATAATAATTAATCCGGCAATAAACGCAACTTGTGCAGGCATTTTTTCTATCGGAATAAACAGTTCTAAGAATTCCATGATAATTTTTCAAAACATTATTTTTTATCCGCGTTATTTTCTTTTGAATTAGGAGCTTTAACTCATTCCTCAAAGCGAGCAATAAATACTTTTTCGTCTTTCGTGAAATTATCAGTATTATTTTTAATGGCATTTTTATATTTAATTCGCATTTTTATTTTGGCATAAATTTTATAAGCAAAATATGCCAATAGCATGATGCTGATAATAATAAATATTAATCCAATCGCAATATTCATCTTTAAACTCCTTTAAAATAGTTATAATTTATATCTTTTTTGTTGTTTTCTTTTTCAGCAATGAAGAAGCTTAATAATTCTTGTCCCTTAATTAATTTGGTTTCATTTTCTTTTTGATTAATTGAAATTATTTGATATTTACTATCTTTTATTATTCCGATGCAAATAGAATTTTCATATTTTCCTTTATAAACAAATCGTTTTGGAAACCAAATACCGATTTGTTCATTAAATCATGGAATTCTTGGTGCTTTAATAAACATTGCGTTTTGCGTTTCTTTTAAAAGATATTTCTTAGTATTTAAGAAAATGTTTTCAATGTTTTTCATAATAAATTACCTTTCTTATTTGTTATAAACTAAGTTATATTAACTAAGTTAGTTAACTTAGTTTTTTAAACACTTATATATCGCAGATTTAAGTGTTTAACAAGCTTTGTTAGTAAATTTTGTTTTTTTATTATTATTAGATAAAGATTTTAATAATTTTAAACTTAGAATACCCCTATATAGAAATTTCTACACTTTAACATCCGCATCCTACCCTTGGAACTAATTTAATAGCGTGTATATTTTTAGGAAATCCACCCATTCATTTTTTTATTGCAAAACGAAACAAATTGCTATAGCTAATAGGGTGTTATCTATTAACTGGTAAACTTCTTTCGGTTATGGCGACCACCCACAATTTATCGTGCTTTAATACATACCAACATTATTAACTCACTTGTATTTAATTTTCAAAGAACAAACTTTTAACACCTTATAAAATAAAAAGACAATCATTGCTGACTGTCTTAATACTTATTCAAATATTTACCTACCTAACAAAACTTTACGCGACCATTTTACATAAAAGCCTTTTAAAATTATCAAGTTGATGATTTTTTTATTTTATCAAGAGTTTTCGACAAAATTAAAATAAAAAATTATTTTAATTTTGTTTTTATAAGCATTTTACTTAGTTTTTATAACCTTTTATTAAGATTATGTTTGTTAATATTAAATATTTTGTTTTATTACTTATTTTTCAAATAAAACGATAATTAAATTGTAGTTACTTTTCTTTCAAAATTAATCAAATATTTTTCCACCTAACAAAACTTTACGCGTCCTTGCACTTAAAAAAAAACAAAATAAAAATATGACTAATTTGGTATTTTTAAATTTTATATTAAATCAATTTATTATCTTTCATGGCTTTTTCAATGCCAGCAATTGCAATATCAGCATCTGTACCAATTGCTTCAATTTCTACTTCTGTTCCGGTTTTAACTCCTAAAGCCATAATATTCATAATTGACTTTAAATTTCCTTCACGATCATTAACTTTAATTTTAATAGTAGACTGATATTTTGAAGCTTCTTTAACAACAATCGCAGCAGGACGCGCATGCATCCCTATTGGATCAGTAATTTTAGCTTTAAATGATGACATTTTTATTTCTCCTTTAATTTTTTACATCAATAAATAATAATTAATAAATGTAAGTTAATGCTAACATAAACAGCAATTAAAAACTAGATATTGGTCGCGTTTAGTTTTCTTAGGTATTGCTTTGAAGAAGTAAAACAATCAGCTAATTATTTATATGGGACTGTACAATTAACTGTGTCTCTAAGTAATTAACTTAAATTCACTCTGGCTTCAAATTTTATCATTAAATGTGAAATTGCACTACCCCAATTTTGAATTGGGTCGCGTTTAGTTTTCTTAGGTATTTTTGAAAAAAGAAAAAATAATCATTTACTATAAATTATTTCAATATGCAAATTAAGTATATATTTCTTATGTATGATTTTTGTTGTAAAAAATTTTTTTTAATTTTGTCGAAAACTCTTGATAAAATAAAAAAAATCATCAACTTGATAATTTTAAAAGGCTTTTATGTAAAATTACTATTTTTACTTTAACTTTTTTTATACATTAAAATATAATACCGCTGTTTGTTGGTTTGGAGTTAAACCCTTATGTTGGTATTTTCATTTTCAGAAATTTAAATAATTTTGAATATTAGTAAAACCTAAACCATGATAATGAATTAAGGCTTCTTTAAGACTAGATTGTAATTTACTGATTTTATTTAAGTTACGATAACTAGCTTCAGGATTAATTGTTGTTTTAGTTACACATAAAGTAGAATTTGTTTGTTTTGCTACTAAAAAATATAATTTTTGCATATCAGAAGTAATAATTGAATTTTCGTTAATTAATTCTTTGTTCATATTTTCAATAACTCATTGTTTTTGTAAACGTTTGGTGTTTGTGGATTTAACATAAATATTGTTATTATTATCAATTGCCATTTGAATACAGCATTTAGTATTAGTTGCGAATGGGTCAAGGTGAATTCTTCGTGGATCAGTTTTATATTTGAAATTTCCTTTATGGATTTCTTTAATAAATGTTTCATCGATTTGGATTTTACCAGATAATTTTTTAAATTTTAATTGGGTATTTTCTAATTGTTTTGATTTCATTAATTTTTGACGATTATATCAAGCAGTTTTTAATGTAGTTTTAATAAAACGAGAAATTGTTTTACTAGATTGCCCCAGCAATGAAATTTGAATCAATAAATTTCATTGTTCATAATTTAAATGACTTCAATAAATAAAATGATTACGAAAAGCGTCAAAACTTGCACGGCAATTTTTACATAAATATTTTTGTTTTCCTTCTGAATTATGTCCATTTTTAACGCAATGGTAAGATTCACATTTAGGGCATTTAATACCTTGCGCTCTAAATTTTTGATTAATTTCATTTAACCGTTTTTGTTTTTTTATTAATTCTGCTTGTTGTTTGACTTTTTCATAAAATTCTAAAAATTGATCATCTGTTAAAGTATTTACTAGTTCTTGAATTATTTTTTCCATAATTATTATCCACCTCTATCATATTAAAAATATACCTAAAATTAAGTATATTCAATAAATATCAAGAGTTTTCGACAAAATTAAAAAAAATTTTTAATTTTGTCGAAAACTCTTGATAAAATAAAAAAAATCATCAACTTGATAATTTTAAAAGGCTTTTATGTAAAATTACTATTTTTACTTTAACTTTTTTATACATTAAAATATAATACCGTTGTTTGTTGGTTTGGAGTTAAACCCTTATGTTGATATTTTCATTTTCAGAGATTTAAATAATTTTGAATATTAGTAAAACCTAAACCATGATAATGAATTAAGGCTTCTTTAAGACTAGATTGTAATTTACTGATTTTATTTAAGTTACGATAACTAGCTTCAGGATTAATTGTTGTTTTAGTTACACATAAAGTAGAATTTGTTTGTTTTGCTACTAAAAAATATAATTTTTGCATATCAGAAGTAATAATTGAATTTTCGTTAATTAATTCTTTGTTCATATTTTCAATAATTCATTGTTTTTGTAAACGTTTGGTGTTTGTGGAGTTAACATAAATATTGTTATTATTATCAATTGCCATTTGAATACAGCATTTAGTATTAGTTGCGAATGGGTCAAGGTGAATTCTTCGTGGATCAGTTTTATATTTGAAATTTCCTTTATGGATTTCTTTAATAAATGTTTCATCGATTTGGATTTTACCAGATAATTTTTTAAATTTTAATTGGGTATTTTCTAATTGTTTTGATTTCATTAATTTTTGACGATTATATCAAGCAGTTTTTAATGTAGTTTTAATAAAACGAGAAATTGTTTTACTAGATTGCCCCAGCAATGAAATTTGAATCAATAAATTTCATTGTTCATAATTTAAATGACTTCAATAAATAAAATGATTACGAAAAGCGTCAAAACTTGCACGGCAATTTTTACATAAATATTTTTGTTTTCCTTCTGAATTATGTCCATTTTTAACGCAATGGTAAGATTCACATTTAGGGCATTTAATACCTTGCGCTCTAAATTTTTGATCAATTTCATTTAAACGTTTTTGTTTTTTTATTAATTCTGCTTGTTGTTTGACTTTTTCATAAAATTCTAAAAATTGATCATCTGTTAAAGTATTTACTAGTTCTTGAATTATTTTTTCCATAATTATTATCCACCTCTATCATATTAAAAATATACCTAAAATTAAGTATATTAGACTTCTTGCAAAATTAATATGATAATTATAATTTTTAAATTTAAAATAAATATAAAAGTGTTATTAAAATAATTTTTAGATTATTTTTACAAATATTTTGTCATTAAAACATAATAAAAATTATTATTTACAATAAAAAAAGACTGAAATTTTAAATTATCAAATATATTTAAACTAATAGTTGTAAATTATAAATTGAAGCTATTAAATTAAATCTTAAAGCAAATCTTTTTCTACGATTTCGATATTTTTCACTAATAATTTTAAATTTTTTAAGTATAGCAAAAACATTTTCAATAACAATTCTCATTTTTGAAATTCGCTCATTATTTTGCTTTTCTTCTTTATTTAAAGGGTTTTTCTTTGATTTTCTTTTAGGAATTAAAACATTATGATTAATTTTTTGTATGCCTTGATAACCTAAATCCACTAAAACAGTTGTTTCTGGTAAAAATTTAATTTTTGAATCTTTTAAAATTTTAAAGTCATGGTTTTTACCATAAGAAAAATCAGAACTAATAATTTTTTTACTATCTTTTTCAATTATAACTTGTGTTTTTATTGTGTGTTTTTTCTTTTTTCCTGAGTAGTGCTGTTTTTGTCTTTTTTTGGGCGTTGGATTTGGCTTTCAGTTACATCAATTATAACAGTCTTATCTTTGAAATAATCTTTTAATAGTGATTTTTGACCAGTAAGTTGTTGAAAATTAGGGTGTTTTATTAAAGTGTCTTCAATTCATTTGATATTTCTATAACAACTACTTTCACTAATATCATAACTTTTTGCAATATGAAAATAAGTTCTATATTCTCTTCAATATTCTAAAGTCATTAAAATACGATTTTCTAATGATAATTTATTGGTTCTTCCGCGACGAAATCTCTTTTTTAATTCTTCTATTTTTAAAATTTCTAGCATTTTATTAAAAGTAGTATGTTTAATACCAGTTAATCTTAAAAAATTTTTATCACTTATTTGATTATTTTTTTTAAATTTCATTTAAATTCCACCTTTTTATTAAAAACAACAATTCAATTATATTTTAAATTAATTTTGCAAGAAGTCTATTCAATAAATATCAAGAGTTTTCGACAAAATTAAAAAAAAAATTCTATTAGAATTTTAATTATTTATAAAAATTTTAAATAAAAAAATAAATTCGACCCCTTTTAAAAGGACGCATAAAGTTTTGTTAGGTGGGAAAAGATTTGAATAAGTATTAAGACAGTCAGCAATGATTGTCTTTTTATTTTATAAGGTGTTAAAAATTTGTTCTTTGAAAATTAAATACAAGTGAATTAATAATGTTGGTATGTATTAAAGCACGATAAATTGTGGGTGGTCGCCATAACCAAAAGAAGTTTACCAGTTAATAGATAACATCCTATTAGCTATAGCAATTTGTTTCGTTTTGCAATAAAAAAATGAATGGGTGGATTTCCTAAAAATATACACGCTATTAAATTAGTTCCAAGGGTAGGATGCGGATGTTAAAGTGTAAAAATTTCTATATAGGGGTATGCTAAGTTTAAAATTATTAAAATCTTTATCTAATTAAAAAACAAAATTTACTAACAAAGCTTGTTAAACACTTAAATCTGCGATATATAAGTGTTTAAAAAACTAAGTTAACTAACTTAGTTAATATAACTTAGTTTATAACAAATAAGAAAGGTAATTTACTATGAAAAACATTGAAAACATTTTCTTAAATACTAAAAAATATCTCTTAAAAGAAACACAAAACGCAATGCTTATTAAAGCGCCAAAAATTCCGTGATTTAATGAACAAATCGGTATTTGGTTTCCAAAGCGATTTGTTTATAAAGGAAAATACGAAAATTCAATTTGCATTGGAATAATAAAAGATAGTAAATATCAAGTAATTTCAATTAATCAACAAGAGCAAGAAACCAAATTAATTAAAGGCCAAGAATTATTAGGCTTCTTCATTGCCGAAAAAGAACATGATAAAAAGGTTGTAAGTTTTGATTATTTTAAAGGAGTTTAAAAATGAATATTGCGATTGGATTAATATTTATTATCACTTGCATAATGCTATTGGCGTATTTTGCTTATAAAATTTATGCCAAAATAAAAATGCGAATTAAATTTAAAAATGCCATTAAAAATAATACTGGTAATTTCACAAAAGACGAAAAAGTATTTATTGCCCGCTTTGAAGAATGAGTTAAAGCCCCTAATTCAAAAGAAAATAACAAGGATAAAAAATAATGTTTTGAGAAATTATTATGGAATTCTTAAAACTGTTTGTTCCGATAGAAAAAATGCCCGCACAAGTTGCATTTATTGCCGGATTAATTATTATCATTACTTTTCTTTTCGCATTAATTTCAATTATGTATTTACCAATAAAAATGATTTTTGGTAGATAAAAAATGACAGTAAATTTAAAAGAATTTAATTGAGAACAAATTAAACAAACTTTCTGAGATTTATTTATTCAAATTACAACTATTCCGGCCCACATTACTGGTGGTAAAGAAATTAAATTAACCGAAGCACCACTTTGACTTTTAATAGCAAACATTGCTTTTTGACTCCTAACAGCGATTATGGTGTGATTTATTCTAATGCTACTTTGAAAAACCATATCAGTATTTAGATAGAGGCAAAAGTAATGTCGAGAAGTTACATTGTGATGCATTCCCAAAGAAATTCAAAATTAATTAGGAAAAAATACAATCGTGTTAAGGTTAATCGTGGTTTTAACAAATTTAAGAAAAACTTTGAATATAAATGATGAATGTTTTAAAGAGAAAGGAGGTGATTATATGATTGGAACTTTCTTGGCCAATGCACCAGCAACAGCAGAAAAAATAACAGCTAGTGATGCGATGACTAAATTATGAAATGCGATTATAACAGCGTTTACTAAAATGTGAGAAATTATTGCGGTTAATATGCCACAAGTCGGTAACTTCTTTGCTGACTACTGAATCTTCATTTTTCCATTTATTTTGGCAATATTCTTTATTTGCTTTAAAATGTTTGAAAAATTACTTGGAGCGGTACGCTAACAAAAAAATAAAGTGAGGTGCAAGATGAAATTTTGCAAATGAATAATAGAAAAAAATAACCATTTTATTGAATTGAATCGCACCTCATTTTTAATTTTATGACATTGAGGAGCAATTTGATATATTTACAACGGTTATTTTAAAAACATTGTGAGCTATTTATTTTTAGCAGGTTGCATTTTAATTTTCGTTTTTAAAATCGGTAATTTAACACAAATTAACAAAGTGATTAACTTCTTAAAAAACTCACCATTAAATATTGTGATTGGTTCATTAGGAACTGGAAAAACCGCCTTTCTAGTATACGCAGCAAAATTACTAAAAAAGAAGAAATATCACATCGCATCAACCTTTCCATTACTAGAAACCCAAAAATTAAGTTTAGGGCATATGGGTTTGTTAGACTTTGATTATCCAGTATTGCCAGACAAAACCTTACTGTTATGAGACGAAACCAACTTATTTTTAGAAGGAACTGATTGAGAAAAAAATAATACCAAAAACGAAGAAACCGGTATTCAAGAATATTTCGCTCTGGCACGCCATTTTGGTCATATTGTGCTGGCTAGCGGTCAAAGAGATAAACATATTTGAGTTAAAGTTCGTGATATTGCTAATAATGTGATTGTGGGAATTCGTAAAAAACCTGTTAATATTTTTCGTCCCTACTTAAAAGTCATCTATGGTACCTTTACGAGCATTGAAGAATATGAACGCTGACGAAACACCTTAATTGATGCTAAAAATAGTAAGAAAGGGCGTCGCATTAAATATCGTGATATTCCTGAACTTGATATTTATTTTTTTAAACTAAAAATCCCCCTACCAATACTTAACACTTACAATTCTTTTTACCTAGCGTTTTTAAGAGATTATTTAAATTCAAAAGTAAATCCTGACTATGAAGATAAATACTATACTGATACGGCAATTGATTTAGAAGACTTAGAATACTTAAAAATGGATAAATTTAGCAAATTTTTAAGAAAAATGAAAGAAAAGGAACAATAAAAAATGGAAAATCTCGCAAAAATGGCCGACTTTCTTGCCCAAATGCTTTATAAAGTTTTTGATTTAATTTGAAGTCTTGAAGTACCAGGAACAAAAATTCAACTAATATTTCCTTTGTTCTTAACGCTGGCTGTAGAATTTCTTATGGCAATTATTCTTGGTTTTGGTAGTCAACAAGTTAATTTAGAAAAACAACGCCAATATGCTGTTAAAAATAAGGGGCGTTTAAGTGCGTGAGGAAAAGCTAAAAAACAAATAAAAACAAAACAAGGTAACTAACGATGTTTAAACTAATTATTATTTTTATCTTAATAACTGTTCTTGGACTTTTAGCTGGTAGTCATTTTGAAACTTTAACGAACTACATTAGCGAAGGTCTTACCAATTTCCAAAAATTTATTACTAGCAATTTAACAATTTTAGAACTATTTAAACCAATGGCACGAACATTTTCGCAACATCCAATCTTTACCATTCTTGGTGTAACTTGTGTACTTATTGCTTTATTTATTGTGATTAAAGTACGATAAAAATATGAAAGGAAAATTAAAATGAAAAAACTTTTAGGAAAATTATTTAAAAAATATAATTCAAAAGAAAAAATATCATTAAAATTAAGAATTAAAAATTCTTTTAAAAATCAGTGGTTAAAAATATTATTAAGTATCATTTTCATTTTTATAAGCTTATTACTTTGTGCATTAACAGCAATTGATACTAAATGAATAACTGGAACAAGTAACGAATTTAATGAGTTTATGAATAAAGAGATGGTTGATTTCTTTGGCAAGTTCAATAGTGGTATTATGCTAGCAGGAATATTTGTTTTTTGATGAGGCGGAGCAATATATTTTGCAATTAAATTTGAAAAATTCATCCGCTTTACTATTCAAAAAATTAAAGCAAAAAGAACCTTAAAAAATGAAATCAAACAAACTAATTAATTCTTTAAAAAAATATTGATGGAGAATTTTACCTTACATTTTTATGATTATTATATTTTTTATTCCATTTTTAAAATTGGAAACTAATGATTTGAAATTATTATATGAAAAATTTGAAGTATTAATTTCACTTATGATACTAGGATATTTAGATATATGCATTACAATAGCAGTAGTTATAAACTGTAGCATTGAGTGACTTATTAAAAAAATCAAAACCAAAAGAACAATGAAAAATAAAATATTTTAAAAAGGAGTGATAAAAATGTTTATGAAAATATTTACCGTGTTAATTATTAGTTTCAATAACATTTTTACCATTCCCCAAAATATTAATAATGACGAAATAACAACACAATCACTAATTAGAAACAAAAGACAAAATAACCAAATTTACGAAAAAGAAGTTAAACTTGAAAATTTAAAAGAAGTTGAAATTGAGAATATTCAACAGCATCATGATGAATTAAAAATAATAATAAAAGTTCCTATAAATATAAATAAAAAAAATCTTGAAGAAGTACTTAAAGAAAGACCAAAACCAACAAATGATAAACTTGAATTTATAACTCCTGCTTTTTCAAAAAACAATGAAATAAGAAAAAATATTGAAGATTTAACAGGAAAATATGGCAAAATAATTAACCAAAATAACAATAGAAAAACATACAAAATCCAAAAGTTTATCCAATTAGAAATGACAATAAATTATTATGATCACTCAAGCGGATATAGAATAGAAATAAGTCCTAGAAAAACATTTATCATTAAAACAGAAAAAGATACAACCGACATTGATTTGCCAGAAATAACCAAAAAATTTGATGGAAACCATAACTATAACGATGTTGTTGATAATCTTGATTATTTAATGATTCATCGCGGTGATTTTGACAAATTCAATTATTCTTATCTTTATTGAACACCAGTATTTAATTTCATTGACACCTTAGAAAAAGGTTATTACAAAGAATTTACGATTAAAAATCACGGCTTTAAAGACGAGAGCTATTTTTATCACAAAAGTTCTAGTAGTACAGGCGAAATTAATAATAATGTTTTAAAAATTAAAGCTTTTAATAAAACATTAGTTGCGAGTAATAACTATTTACAATTATTACGCGGTGAAAGTGAAATCTGAAAATATGATACCAAAAGTACTAACGATTATTACCTAATTAAGTATCTTTTTGGTACCTTAAATTACCTCAATGTTAGATTTAGTTTTCTACGCTATGACCCCGATTTAAAAAATGATATTTACCTATATTTTAAAAATAACATTCCTAGTATTAACAACAGCGATTACAAAAATGTTTTTGATGAAATCTATGAAATTCTTGGCAATTTCTTTGCTAGTTTATTTTATGCGACTTTTGATATGGACGAAAAAACTCATACCGAAATTGATTTTAAGGGTATAGAAAACTATAAGAAGGATTACTTTATTCAAATAGGTTTCTTTTATCGTTCATTAATTACCTTTTATCCCAAAAAATACTTAGTAAATATTATAGGAAACTCAGAATTATTACTAAGAAGTTATTTCTTTACTTTTGACAAAAAAATGCACCAAGATAATTACAATGCTATTAACAACACCAATAGTATTTATCAAATTGATTTTAATGTCCTTAAATCTTACGACAATAAACTAATTACCTTGCCAACCAGCAAGACTGCTAACAGTATTAATTATCTCAATACCGATATTGATATTCGTTATGGTATTAATATTTTTACCTTAACTTTTCCACTTTATCACAAAGGTAATATTTCTAACTACAATTTTAAAATTTATGACTTTAATGTATTAAATTCAACAGCCTTTATCCCTGATGGTTCAAATAATAGTGAATGAGACGATTTAATTCCACCAGCAAATTGCAAATATTCGGGACGATGAATACCAACATTTAATGATATTGGTTGTGCCATTCAAAATGCTGGTATCAAAATGATAAACTGAATACTCACCGCTTCACAAATCATCACGATTTTACGACCATTAGCAATTATTGCAAAAGCAACAGTTAATTTTTCAACCGATATTTTTCCAGTTTTTAAAACAGTACCAGCTTTTTACTATACCTTCCAATTTTTAATCGGTTTTGCCATTTTTCTAATGATTTTAAGGATTTTCGTGTAATATATATATATAGAAAAAAATAAAGAAGTTAAAATTATGAAATTTTTAAATATACTAACTCTCTTGGAATTAGCAACATTATTCATAACTGGTTGTAATAATAAAACAAATAAATCAATAACACCACCAATGATTAAAAATCAAATTTATGAAAAAGAAGTTAAACTTGAAAATTTAAAAGAAGTTGAAATTGAGAATATTCAACAACATCATGATGAATTAAAAATAATAATAAAAGTTCCTATAAGTATAAATAAAAAAAATCTTGAAAAAGTACTTAAAGAAAGACCAAAACCAACAAATGATAAACTTGAATTTATAACTCCTGCTTTTTTAAAAAACAATGAAATAAGAAAAAATATTGAAGATTTAACAGGAAAATATGGCAAAATAATTAACCAAAATAACAATAGAAAAACATACAAAATCCAAAAGTTTATCCAATTAGAAATGACAATAAATTACTATGATCACTCAAGCGGATATAGAATAGAAATAAATCCTAGAAAAACATTTATCATTAAAACAGAAAAATAAGTTAACTAAATTTAAAAACTGTTAAAATTACTACCCTAAAAGGTGGTTGTCTATGATGACAATACTCTTAAACAACTAAGCAACTTTTCATTTTTTATATTTTAATAAAATAAGAAACCAGTAATTAATTAAAATTACTGGTTTGAATATTTTTCTTATTTTTCACAAGAAATTAAACATGGTGTACTTGCTCCAATTAAAGTTATTGTTCTAAATAGCGAGCCTGTCCAAAATTCTGTGTCTCGATAATTCATTCTGAATTATACTTAAAAGAAGGAGAACAGAAAATGACAAAAAAAATAAAAAAAGAACCTGACGCAATTGATAAAGTTGTTGATTATTTTTTAGAAAATATTGATAATCCACAAGATTTATTTAAAGGCAATACTATTTTTCAGGAATTTACCAAAAAATTAACTGAACGAATGTTAAATACGGAAATTAAAGATTATCTTGAAACTGATGAGAATCATAATAAAAGAAATGGCAACACACAAAAAACCATTATTACTAAAAATGGTTCAATCGCAATTGATGTACCAAGAGATCGAAATAGTACTTTTGAACCAGTAATTATTCCGAAAAGACAAAGAAGATTTGATAACTTTGATCAAAAAGTAATTTCTTTATATGCAAGAGGAATGACAATTTCTGATATCAAAGCACAATTGCAAGAATTCTATCACGGAGCAGAAATTTCAGAAAGTTTAATTAGTCAAATAACTGATGATGTTATTGAAGAAGTTAAAATGTGACAAACTAAACCTTTAGAGAAGATTTATCCGATTGTTTATTTTGATTGTATTGTTGTTAAAGTAAAGCAAGATAAACGAATAATAAATAAAGCAGTTTATCTTGCCTTAGGAATTAATTTAGATGGTTTAAAAGATATTTTAGGAATGTGAATTAGTGAGAATGAGGGAGCCAAATTTTGACTTAATAATCTTACGGAAATGAAAAATCGTGGGTTACAAGATATTCTTGTTGCTTGTAGTGATAATTTAACTGGGATGTCTGATGCAATAGAAGCTGTTTTCCCAAAAACACAGCATCAATTATGCATTGTTCATCAAATTCGCAATAGTTTAAAATTTGTTCCTTACAAAGATCGCAAACTTGTAGCTAATGATTTAAAATCAATTTATACAGCAATTAATGAAGAAATAGCGTTAATTGCTTTAGATCATTTTTCTGAAAAATGAAATAAAAAGTATCCACAAATTACTAAATCATGAAAAAATAACTGAAATAATTTAATAATTTTTCTTGAATATCCTCAGGAATTTAGAAGAATTATTTACACAACTAATGCGATTGAATCTGTTAATAGTCAATTAAGAAAAGTCATTAAGAATAAAAAGATTTTTCCTAATGACGCATCAGTTTTTAAAATATTTTATTTAGCATTTCAAAATATGGTTAAGAAATGAACGATGCCAATTCAAAATTGGGGTAGTGCAATTTCACATTTAATGATAAAATTTGAGGACAGAGTGAATTTAAGTTAATTACTTAGAGACACAGTTAATTGTACAGTCCCTAAATAGCTAATATCGTTTTTATAAAACCTTATACTATAGTAGTAACTGTATTTGTTTTTACCGGCCCTTCTCTTTCTGATGAAAAAAATGCTTCACCGTTAAATGTTATTTTATCATTGTTTTTATCTATAATAATTTCATTGGGTAATAAACTATATTTTTGTAAAATTTTCATTACTTCTGTAATTGATAATGTAATTATTTGTTCTTTATTGTTATCATCAATTATTTTGGCAGTAATATTTCCTGTAATTTTTTGTTTTAAATTTAATATAACTTTAGATGTAATTATTCTTACTGGATAAGTAATTTTTAATTTTTCATTGGGATTAAGTTCAAATTTATCAGCGGGTTCCTTAAAAATACTTAAAATCATTTCTTGTTCTTGTTTATTTGTGTTTGATAAATCAAATTCATTTGATAATACATTAATGATTTCAGAATTTTTATTATTTATATTTGTAAAATCTGTTAATTTCATTTCATCATCAGAATTTATGTTTCAACCATTTAATTTATTTTCTTGTTTTGTTTTAGTTAATCCTGTTGTAATTTGAAATACTAATTTTGATTTTGAATTATATTCACAAGCAGGTACATTAAATGATCTTGTATTTGGAGTTTTATTGATAATTTCTCTATCAGAACACACATTTTTAGGAACATTAGATCATAAAAATGAATTTTCTTTTTTTGTTATTTCAATATCTGAAAAATTTAAATTATTAGTATCAATATAATTTATTTCCTTAAATTTTAAATTTGGATTTTCATCTTGAAATTTAAAAAATAATGCTTTTTTAAGCAATTCATTTAAATTAATGGCACTAATTTCATCTTTATTTTTAATTTTATAATTAACAGTAACTTCACCAAAATATTTACCATTGTCTTTTGCTTTAATTGTAGCTGATGTATCTGTTTTATTAATAATTTCTAATTGTGCTATATCTAAATCAGGATTTAAATAATTTAATTCATTTAAAATAACTACATTATTATTAATATTTAAATTAAAATTAATATTTAAATTAAAATTTAAAATAATTTTACTTAAATTATTTTCTCTTGTTAAAATATAAATATTATTATCAACTGTGTATATTAATGTTACTTCGCTATCAATACCAGCAATTTTTGTTGTTGTTGACTCGCCAGCTTTTCGTAAATAAAGACCATTTGTGGTTCCAAAATAAATATGACCAATCTTGCGACCACCTTCATCTTTATCAAATCAATACATTGATGTTATTGGGTGGGGTGGATTACTTTCTTTATTAACATAATTTTGACCATTAAGATAATAAAGATTATTTTCATTTTCATTTGTTTTTGTAACTACTTGTACACTATTAAAACCATCATCTTGAAAATAAATTATTTTTACTTCACCATCAATACCAGCAATTTTTGTTGTTGTTGACTCGCCAGCTTTTCGTAAATAAAGACCATTTGTGGTTCCAAAATAAATATCACCAATTTTACGACCATATTCATTTTTTGTAAAAATATAAATTGTTGTTATTGGATAAGGAATATTAATTTCTTTATTAACATAACCTTCATTACCATTAAGATAATAAGCATTATCATCGGTTGTTATAATATGTGCGCTATTATTTTTATCAATATAAGATTGAATTATTTTTACTTCACCATCAATACCAGCAATTTTTGTTGTTGTTGACTCGCCAGCTTTTCGTAAATAAAGACCATTTGTGGTTCCAAAATAAATATGACCAATCTTGCGACCACCTTCATCTTTATCAAATCAATACATTGATGTTATTGGGTGGGGTGGATTACTTTCTTTATTAACATAATTTTGACCATTAAGATAATAAAGATTATTTTCATTTTCATTTGTTTTTGTAACTACTTGTACACTATTAAAACCATCATCTTGAAAATAAATTATTTTTACTTCACCATCAATACCAGCAATTTTTGTTGTTGTTGACTCGCCAGCTTTTCGTAAATAAAGACCATTTGTGGTTCCAAAATAAATATCACCAATTTTACGGCCATATTCATCCTTGGCAAATGTATACATCGTTGTTACCGGATACGGAATTGTTTCTTTATTAATAACATAATTTTGACGATTAATGTAGTAAATATTATTTTTAATTTTAAAATTATTATCTTCTCTTTTAGCTCTATTTAAATTTTCTAAAATATTTATTTTATTATTTTCATCATTGCTTCGTTTTTGTCTTTTATAATTTATGTTTTCTAATTTAATTTGTTGTTCTTGTGTTGGATAAGGACTATTGGCAACAATTCCCGATATTCCACTACTTGCTATTGTTATTGTTCCTAAAATTTCTAGTAATTTTTTCATATTAATCAAATCCTTTTCGTGAATTTTTACTAATTAATAAATTTTTATAGTAACCGCTTGACCCTTCCTTAAAATTATAAAATTTAATTAATACAAATTAATTATAAATCATCAAATAAGAATTTCTATCATTTTTTCAAAATATTGAATAATAATTCTAGAAAAACATTTATCTTTAAAAAAGAAAAATAAGCATGACTAAATTTAACTTTGTTAAAATTACTCTACCTAGAAAGGTAATTTATTATGTTAAAAATTAATAATAATGTAAAAACTCCAGAAAATAAACATTGATTCAGCTTATTTACAACCCATAAAAATATGTACACCAACAAATGCGAGCAACTAGCTAATGAATACGAAAAATTAGATGAGTACTTATATAAATATCATTATCGCTTAAAACAAGGTTATAAAGTAGTTCATTTTGCAACAAGAACAATTATTACAATTTTTGGTGATGTTACTTTTAAACGACGCCGATATAAATATTGAAATCAAAAATCAGGTAAATTTGAATATGTATGTTTGTTAGATAAAGAAATTGGTTTATTGCCCAAACAACGCATTTATTTTGATGTTCAATTTAAAGTTTTAAGTCTTTTAGGTGATGGTAAACGCTATCGCGATGTTTTAGATGCTCTAAATCATTGTTATATTTCAAAAGCTAGTATTTCAAGTATTTTAAATAAATATGATATTGCTGAATATTTTCAACTAGCAGAAAAAGAAACTAAAACTAGAATTGATGTCAAAAATAAGGATTTATATATTCAACTAGATGAGACATTTTTAGCGACATTAGATCATAAAGTTAAACAAGACCAAAGAATTCGTTTAGTTACTTTTCATACCGGACATAAAGAAAAAAATTACAAAAACGCTCGTAGAGAATTAGAAAACAAACGAGGTCATTTTCTAATGTTAAAAGTTGGTAAACGAATAAATACGATGGACTATCGTGATTCATTAATTAAAGAATTACAAAAACATTATACGAATATTAATTATGACAAAATAATTGTTTGTGGTGATGGTGATACTTGAATTAGAGAAATTGCCAACAGTTTTGGTAATGTTAGATATATTTTAGATGGTTATCACGCTATTAAAAAATTAAAACAAACTGCATTTAATATTATTTTTGAAAATCGCAAAGTAACATTAAATAGTTGAATTAAATTATATAAAGATGGAAATCATCAAGAATTAATCAAAAACATTCGTAATGTTGCTAAAAATGAATTAAATAAAGATATTAAAACAAATTTAAGAAAGGCGAGTAATTATTTCAGTAATAATAAACAAGGTATTAATAATCAAAATTTAGAATGAAATATCGGTTGTAGCATTGAAAGTGATGTATCGCATTTGGTAAAACAACAATTAGGATATGGAGCAAAAATATATAATCATAAGAATTTAAATAACTTATTACATTTAAGAATGGCAAATTTAAACAAATTAAATGTATTACATTACATTAATGAAAATATTAATTCAGAAATAGAAATCAGAAAAGAAATATATAAAACTTCATTATGAAATAAATATAATAAGAAAAATGATGATAGTTGAATTAATAAGGGCAGTATTGTATATACGAATAAATATAGAAAACATAAATTTAGATAATTAGTGAAAATTTAATAAAATTAATAATTTTTTGTTGTGTAAAAATTCAATAATATGATAAAATCATAGCGAATAAAGATGACAATAACAAGAAAGGCAGGGTTAGTTTAGTAATTAAATAATATAAATTAGCTGATTGTTTTACTTCTTCAAAGCAATACCTAAGAAAACTAAACGCGACCCTTTTAAAAAAACTGCTTGTGCTTGTCATAAGTCTGTGGTATATTACAAATAAAAAGATTTTTTCTAATGACGCATCAGTTTTTAAAATATTTTATTTAGCATTTCAAAATATGGTTAAGAAATGAACGATGCCAATTCAAAATTGGGGTAGTGCAATTTCACATTTAATGATAAAATTTGAGGACAGAGTGAATTTAAGTTAATTACTTAAAGACACAGTTAATTGTACAGTCCCTTATATTATATAAATTAATAATAAATAAAACACACTTTATACAAAGTGTGTTTTTTGTTGCAACATATGTGATTATTTGTTTAAAAAGTCTCATAGTTTAGCGTAATTCGGTTCCACTGATGTTTCTTCGTTAATATCAATGTAGATAATGATGTTATTTTCATCTAAGACTAATAAGGTTCTTGCTAAAAGTTCTAGTTTTTGGATTACTAAACCGGTTTTAATGCCGAAATCACGGTATTTGTAGTCAGATATAAGGATGTGATTATTGTCTTTAAAACTCTCACAAGCTCTATTTTGGGCGAAGGGTAGGTCTCTTGAAATTGTAATTAGTTGCATATTTTCTAGTTTACTAATATTTTTGTTCATATGTTTAGTTTGGATTAAACAAGTGTTAGTGTCAACACTGGGGACGACTGAGATTACTTTCTTTTTATTGACGATGTCAGTTATTTTAAAGTCTGACATATTAAGATTAGTGGCGATAAAATTAAGAGTTTCACCAATTTTAATTGGTTCTTTAATTAATTGTAAAGGTTTTCCTTTCATTTTTACTTCCATATTGGTCCTCCTTAGGGTATGCATAATTTAATTATATAAAGAAATGATGTAATATAATAGACTTCTTGCAAAATTAATATGATAATTATAATTTTTAAATTTAAAATAAATATAAAAGTGTTATTAAAATAATTTTTAGATTATTTTTACAAATATTTTGTCATTAAAACATAATAAAAATTATTATTTACAATAAAAAAAGACTGAAATTTTAAATTATCAAATATATTTAAACTAATAGTTGTAAATTATAAATTGAAGCTATTAAATTAAATCTTAAAGCAAATCTTTTTCTACGATTTCGATATTTTTCACTAATAATTTTAAATTTTTTAAGTATAGCAAAAACATTTTCAATAACAATTCTCATTTTTGAAATTCGCTCATTATTTTGCTTTTCTTCTTTATTTAAAGGGTTTTTCTTTGATTTTCTTTTAGGAATTAAAACATTATGATTAATTTTTTGTATGCCTTGATAACCTAAATCCACTAAAACAGTTGTTTCTGGTAAAAATTTAATTTTTGAATCTTTTAAAATTTTAAAGTCATGGTTTTTACCATAAGAAAAATCAGAACTAATAATTTTTTTACTATCTTTTTCAATTATAACTTGTGTTTTTATTGTGTGTTTTTTCTTTTTTCCTGAGTAGTGCTGTTTTTGTCTTTTTTTGGGCGTTGGATTTGGCTTTCAGTTACATCAATTATAACAGTCTTATCTTTGAAATAATCTTTTAATAGTGATTTTTGACCAGTAAGTTGTTGAAAATTAGGGTGTTTTATTAAAGTGTCTTCAATTCATTTGATATTTCTATAACAACTACTTTCACTAATATCATAACTTTTTGCAATAATACGATATGTACTATATTCTTTTCAGTATTCTAAAGTCATTAAAATACGATTTTCTAATGATAATTTATTGGTTCTTCCGCGACGAAATCTCTTTTTTAATTCTTCTATTTTTAAAATTTCTAGCATTTTATTAAAAGTAGTATGTTTAATACCAGTTAATCTTAAAAAATTTTTATCACTTATTTGATTATTTTTTTTAAATTTCATTTAAATTCCACCTTTTTATTAAAAACAACAATTCAATTATATTTTAAATTAATTTTGCAAGAAGTCTAATAAAAAATTTTTAATTTTGTCGAAAACTCTTGATAAAATAAAAAAAATCATCAACTTGATAATTTTAAAAGGCTTTTATGTAAAATTACTATTTTTACTTTAACTTTTTTATACATTAGACTTGGTACATAACCTTTAATTTTATCTACTATTTTGATAATATTATTTCCTAGGTGAAGTACAAATGTTAGATAAATACAAAGACGAAAACGAATTTTATAGTTTAATAGGCATAAAATATAAAACTTTCATGAAAATGGTAGAAATTTTAAAAGAAGGTG
This sequence comes from Spiroplasma endosymbiont of Clivina fossor, assembly GCF_964031115.1. GTDB lineage: Bacteria > Bacillota_I > Bacilli_A > Mycoplasmatales > Nriv7 > Nriv7. The sequence goes on along the minus strand of NZ_OZ035006.1, from coordinate 216,518 downwards.
AAGCTAAACAAAAACAAATTGGTGGTAGACCAAATAAATTATCAATAGAGCAAAGATTACTTATGACTTTAGAATACTGAAAAGAATATAGTACATATCGTATTATTGCAAAAAAATATAATATTAGTCATGTTAGTTGTATTCGTAATATCTTTTGAGTTGAAAATACTCTAATAAAAAATAGTCACTTTCATATACCTGGCAAAAAGATATTATTAGAAAATAAGGGTACTACTAATAATTTATTAGCAATTGATGCTACAGAAATTCCAATTGAAAGAATTAAAAAAAACTAAAATTATTATTTTCTGGTAAGAAAAGGCAACATTCATTAAAATCGCAAATAATTATTGATTTATTTAACAATAAAATTATTTCAGTAGATTTTTGTTATGGCAGTACTCATGATTATAAGTTATTTTTAAAATCAAATACACTTATAAATCCAAAATTAGAATTAATTGCCGATTCAGGATATCAAGGTTTGCAAAATGTTCATAAAAATACATTATTGCCAATTAAAAAGAGTAAAAATAATCCTTTAAATCCAGATAAAAAGGAATATAATAGCTTTTTAAGTAAAGTTAGAATTGTCATTGAACATGTTTTTGCTAGATTAAAAAGATTTAAAATACTAGTTTATCGTTATCGCAATAAGATTAGAAGATTTGGATTACGATTTAACTTAATTTCAGGAATATATAATTTTGAATTAAGCTAGTTATAGTTATGTACCAAGTCTAATAAATAAATCTCAGAAAGTTTGTTTAATTTGTTCTCAATTAAATTCTTTTAAATTTACCGTCATTTTTTATCTCCCAAAAATCATTTTTATTGGTAAATACATAATTGAAATTAATGCGAAAAGAAAAGTAATGATAATAATTAATCCGGCAATAAACGCAACTTGTGCGGGCATTTTTTCTATCGGAACAAACAGTTTTAAGAATTCCATGATAATTTTTCAAAACATTATTTTTTATCCGCGTTATTTTCTTTTGAATTAGGAGCTTTAACTCATTCTTCAAAGCGGGCAATAAATACTTTTTCGTCTTTCATGAAATTACCAATATTATTTTTAATGGCATTTTTATATTTAATTCTAATTTTTATTTTGGCATAAATTTTATAAGCAAAATATGCCAATAGCATGATGCTGATAATAATTAAATATTAATCCAATCGCAATATTCATTTTTAAACTCCTTTAAAAATAGTTATAATTTATATCTTTTTTGTTGTTTTCTTTTTCGGCAATGAAGAAGCTTAATAATTCTTGTCCCTTAATTAATTTGGTTTCATTTTCTTTTTGATTAATTGAAATTATTTTTTAATTTTGTCGAAAACTCTTGATATTTATTGAATATACTTAATTTTAGGTATATTTTTAATATGATAGAGGTGGATAATAATTATGGAAAAAATAATTCAAGAACTAGTAAATACTTTAACAGATGATCAATTTTTAGAATTTTATGAAAAAGTCAAACAACAAGCAGAATTAATAAAAAAACAAAAACGTTTAAATGAAATTGATCAAAAATTTAGAGCGCAAGGTATTAAATGCCCTAAATGTGAATCTTACCATTGCGTTAAAAATGGACATAATTCAGAAGGAAAACAAAAATATTTATGTAAAAATTGCTGTGCAAGTTTTGACGCTTTTCGTAATCATTTTATTTATTGAAGTCATTTAAATTATGAACAATGAAATTTATTGATTCAAATTTCATTGCTGGGGCAATCTAGTAAAACAATTTCTCGTTTTATTAAAACTACATTAAAAACTGCTTGATATAATCGTCAAAAATTAATGAAACCAAAACAATTAGAAAATACCCAATTAAAATTTAAAAAATTATCTGGTAAAATCCAAATCGATGAAACATTTATTAAAGAAATCCATAAAGGAAATTTCAAATATAAAACTGATCCACGAAGAATTCACCTTGAACCCATTCGCAACTAATACTAAATGCTGTATTCAAATGGCAATTGATAATAATAACAATATTTATGTTAAATCCACAAACACCAAACGTTTACAAAAACAATGAGTTATTGAAAATATGAACAAAGAATTAATTAACGAAAATTCAATTATTACTTCCGATATGCAAAAATTATATTTTTTAGTAGCAAAACAAACAAATTCTACTTTATGTGTAACTAAAACAACAATTAATCCTGAAGCTAGTTATCGTAACTTAAATAAAATCAGTAAATTACAATCTAGTCTTAAAGAAGCCTTAATTCATTATCATGGTTTAGGTTTTACTAATATTCAAAATTATTTAAATCTCTGAAAATGAAAATACCAACATAAGGGTTTAACTCCAAAAACAAACAACGGTATTATATTTTAATGTATAAAAAAGTTAAAGTAAAAATAATAATTTTACATAAAAGCCTTTTAAAATTATCAAGTTGATGATTTTTTTTATTTTATCAAGAGTTTTCGACAAAATTAAAAGAAATTTCTACACTTTAACATCCGCATCCTGCCCTTGGAACTAATTTAATAGCGTGTATATTTTTAGGAAATCCACCCATTCATTTTTTTATTGCAAAACGAAACAAATTGCTATAGCTAATAGGGTATTATCTATTAACTGGTAAACTTCTTTTGGTTATGGCGACCACCCACAATTTATCGTGTCTTAATACATACCAACATTATTAATTCACTTGTATTTAATTTTCAAAGAACAAATTTTTAACACCTTATAAAATAAAAAGACAATCATTACTGACTGTCTTAATACTTATTCAAATATTTTCCCACCTAACAAAACTTTATGCGTCCGTGTCATTGTTGTCGCCGCAAAAGGAAGCATCATTGTCATATATGTTATAAAAGTAATAGAAATATATAATGAGATGACAATTAAACCACCTTGCTTTAAAATTACTGGTTTATCACTTTTAAAATGATAAATTGCTGCTAATAGAAATCACACAAAAACAATAATATTACTTTGAATTGTAAAATAACTAAAATATTGACCTTGAAAACCCATATAAGAAAAAGGTTCATCAATACTTCGCATTCAAGTTTTAGTTATTAAATGTTCAACATAACCAAAAATTAAAACTGATAATGTAAAAACTGCAATTACGATTTCATAAATAAACCATCATTTATTAGCATCTTTAGTAATTTTCATAAAATATCCTCCTTTAAATTAAAAATAATTAACTATTATTTATTCGCGGAAATAATATCTGTTTCAAATTAATTTTAACATTATCTAAATCATGAAAATTAGTTAAATTTGTAAAATTTAACTGTTCGTAATTAATATTTAATTGTTGAAAAATAACAATAGACTTGGTACATAACTATAACTAGCTTAATTCAAAATTATATATTCCTGAAATTAAGTTAAATCGTAATCCAAATCTTCTAATCTTATTGCGATAACGATAAACTAGTATTTTAAATCTTTTTAATCTAGCAAAAACATGTTCAATGACAATTCTAACTTTACTTAAAAAGCTATTATATTCCTTTTTATCTGGATTTAAAGGATTATTTTTACTCTTTTTAATTGGCAATAATGTATTTTTATGAACATTTTGCAAACCTTGATATCCTGAATCGGCAATTAATTCTAATTTTGGATTTATAAGTGTATTTGATTTTAAAAATAACTTATAATCATGAGTACTGCCATAACAAAAATCTACTGAAATAATTTTATTGTTAAATAAATCAATAATTATTTGCGATTTTAATGAATGTTGCCTTTTCTTACCAGAAAATAATAATTTTAGTTTTTTTTAATTCTTTCAATTGGAATTTCTGTAGCATCAATTGCTAATAAATTATTAGTAGTACCCTTATTTTCTAATAATATCTTTTTGCCAGGTATATGAAAGTGACTATTTTTTATTAGAGTATTTTCAACTCAAAAGATATTACGAATACAACTAACATGACTAATATTATATTTTTTTGCAATAATACGATATGTACTATATTCTTTTCAGTATTCTAAAGTCATAAGTAATCTTTGCTCTATTGATAATTTATTTGGTCTACCACCAATTTGTTTTTGTTTAGCTTCACCTTCTTTTAAAATTTCTACCATTTTCATGAAAGTTTTATATTTTATGCCTATTAAACTATAAAATTCGTTTTCGTCTTTGTATTTATCTAACATTTGTACTTCACCTAGGAAATAATATTATCAAAATAGTAGATAAAATTAAAGGTTATGTACCAAGTCTAATACTTTTCGTTACTAAAATCGGTTGTAATAAATACGCACTTACTTTTAAAACTTGTAATAAATTATTAATAACTTTACTTAAATTAACATCATGATTAGTAAATAATATTCAAGGAGTTCTTTCTTCAATATATTTATTAGCATAATGTAATAATTCAATTACCGCTTTAACAGCATCATTAATTAAATATTGATTCATTTTTGCTTCATAACTTTCAATTGTTAAATGAATGTGTTGTTCTAATGCCTTATCTAAATCATTAGTACTAGGAACATACTGCGGAATAACATTATTAAAATATTTTTCGGTCATTGTCATTGTTCTTGATAATAAATTACCTAAATTATTAACTAAATTACTATTATAAGAATCAATTAATAATTGTAAGCTATAATTACTATCTCTGGTAATATGTAAATCATTAACAAGAAAAAATCGTAAAGCATCACTACCATACTCATTAATTAATTGTAATGGATTAATACTATTATCTTTTGATTTTGACATTTTATCATCATTCATTGTGATTCATGAATGACTAATTAGTTTATTAGGTAAACGAATATTTAATGCCATTAATAGGATTGGTCAATAAATAGCATGAAATCTAGTAATTTCTTTACCTAAAAATTGCACAATTTCACTATTTTCTCCTCAATATTTATTAAATTCACTATTATCTGATGAAAGATAACCTAATGAACTTAAATAATTGCTTAAAGCATCAATTCAAACATAAATTATATGTTTGGAATTTTCTTTAACCGGAATCCCTCAATTAAAACTTGTTCTTGTAACACTTAAATCTTGAAGTCCCGGACTTAAAAAATTATTAATCATTTCATTCATTCGTGATTCGGGATAAATAAAGTCAGGATGTTGATGATAATAAGCTAACAATTGTTTTTGATACTTTGAAACTTTAAAAAAATAACTTTCTTCTTGTAAAAACTTTAATTGTTGATTACACAACAAATGCAACTTATCACGAGAAATTTGTGATTTAGTAACAAATTCTTCACAAGCAATACAATATCAGCCTTCATATTGATCTAAATAAATATCTTCTTGGGCTAATAACTGATTAAAGATTTTTTCAACAACAATAGTATGTTCTTGACTACTAGTTCTAATAAATTTAGAATAATCAATGTGTAAGGCTGTTCATAAATCCTTAAACTTATTAACGATGTCATCAACAAATTCTTGGGGGGTAATATTTGCTAATTGTGCCGCTTTAGCAATTTTTTGTCCGTGTTCATCACTACCAGTAGTAAAAAATACTTCATCATAACCTTGTTGTTTCTTATAACGCGCTAAAACATCACTTAAAACTGTTGTATACGCGTGTCCTAAGTGCAATTCATTATTCGGATAATATATTGGCGTTGAAACATAAAAATATTTTGGTTGCATAACTTCATCCTTTATCAAATTATTTATATTATATATTAGACTTCTTGCAAAATTAATATGATAATTATAATTTTTAAATTTAAAATAAATATAAAAGTGTTATTAAAATAATTTTTAGATTATTTTTACAAATATTTTGTCATTAAAACATAATAAAAATTATTATTTACAATAAAAAAAGACTGAAATTTTAAATTATCAAATATATTTAAACTAATAGTTGTAAATTATAAATTGAAGCTATTAAATTAAATCTTAAAGCAAATCTTTTTCTACGATTTCGATATTTTTCACTAATAATTTTAAATTTTTTAAGTATAGCAAAAACATTTTCAATAACAATTCTCATTTTTGAAATTCGCTCATTATTTTGCTTTTCTTCTTTATTTAAAGGGTTTTTCTTTGATTTTCTTTTAGGAATTAAAACATTATGATTAATTTTTTGTATGCCTTGATAACCTAAATCCACTAAAACAGTTGTTTCTGGTAAAAATTTAATTTTTGAATCTTTTAAAATTTTAAAGTCATGGTTTTTACCATAAGAAAAATCAGAACTAATAATTTTTTTACTATCTTTTTCAATTATAACTTGTGTTTTTATTGTGTGTTTTTTCTTTTTTCCTGAGTAGTGCTGTTTTTGTCTTTTTTTGGGCGTTGGATTTGGCTTTCAGTTACATCAATTATAACAGTCTTATCTTTGAAATAATCTTTTAATAGTGATTTTTGACCAGTAAGTTGTTGAAAATTAGGGTGTTTTATTAAAGTGTCTTCAATTCATTTGATATTTCTATAACAACTACTTTCACTAATATCATAACTTTTTGCAATATGAAAATAAGTTCTATATTCTCTTCAATATTCTAAAGTCATTAAAATACGATTTTCTAATGATAATTTATTGGTTCTTCCGCGACGAAATCTCTTTTTTAATTCTTCTATTTTTAAAATTTCTAGCATTTTATTAAAAGTAGTATGTTTAATACCAGTTAATCTTAAAAAATTTTTATCACTTATTTGATTATTTTTTTTAAATTTCATTTAAATTCCACCTTTTTATTAAAAACAACAATTCAATTATATTTTAAATTAATTTTGCAAGAAGTCTAGTAAAAAAATTATTAGTTCTGATTTTTCTTATGGTAAAAACCATGACTTTAAAATTTTAAAAGATTCAAAAATTAAATTTTTACCAGAAACAACTGTTTTAGTGGATTTAGGTTATCAAGGCATACAAAAAATTAATCATAATGTTTTAATTCCTAAAAGAAAATCAAAGAAAAACCCTTTAAATAAAGAAGAAAAGCAAAATAATGAGCGAATTTCAAAAATGAGAATTGTTATTGAAAATGTTTTTGCTATACTTAAAAAATTTAAAATTATTAGTGAAAAATATCGAAATCGTAGAAAAAGATTTGCTTTAAGATTTAATTTAATAGCTTCAATTTATAATTTACAACTATTAGTTTAAATATATTTGATAATTTAAAATTTCAGTCTTTTTTTATTGTAAATAATAATTTTTATTATGTTTTAATGACAAAATATTTGTAAAAATAATCTAAAAATTATTTTAATAACACTTTTATATTTATTTTAAATTTAAAAATTATAATTATCATATTAATTTTGCAAGAAGTCTATTGTGTAAAAATTCAATAATATGATAAAATGAAAACGAATAAAAATGACAACAAACAAGAAAGACAGGGTTAGTTTAGTAATTAAATAATATAATTAGCTGATTGTTTTACTTCTTCAAAGCAATACCTAACAAAACTAAACGCGACCCCACCTTAGGTATTCTTAATAAATTTAATTTCTTATGATATAATTTTAATTGTAAATTTATTTTTTAAAATATTTTAAGGAACGATTTGTAAAATGGAAAGAACAGATACTAAAAACATTGAAATAAAAACGAATAATGGTAACAGTAAAGGTAATTCTTCCAAATTTACTATTAGTTTTGACCACAAATGAACAAGATGATTATTTATAATTTTAATTTGTTTAGTAGTTCTTTTATTATTAAAACTTACGGGTGCTGATCAAATTATTCTTAATGTTATTTTAGCCTTTATTCCCTTAGGATTAGCATTAGCTGTGATTTGAGTTCTCAATCCGTTAATTTATCGTTTGATAAAATTAAAGTTTAATAAAACCGTGGCAAAGTATTTAACTTTTTTTATTTCTCTAATAATTGGTATTTTTATTATTGTTTTTTTGCTTTGATTATTTATTGACCAATTTGTAAGTTTTATTAGTCAGTTCTTAGAGGATAGTACAGTTATTAAAGAAAGATTAGATAATTGAAAAGGTACAGGCGTTGATCAAAATAAATCACTTTTATCACATATCTTTGGTTTTGCTTATGATACAGAAACTGAACAATGACGATTACAAACTAATGTTGATTGAACACCAATAAAAGATAATTGACAAGACATATTAAGTCAAATTAAAAGTAAAGTACTTGATAATAATAAAGGTGCTTGGGAAATTTTATTAACAAAATTACGCAATGACTATGGTATTTATTTGGATTCAACTAATAAATTTGTTGTTGATTATTTGCGCTATTTAAAACAACCATCATTAGATAGTGTTAGTGAATATTTTAAAAATTTATATACTGAAATCAAAGCATGGTTAATAGCAAATAATATTACTGTAGATGAAAATAATTTAAATTTAGTGAATGAAGTTGTAATTAATAATGCAAAAATTGGTGATGCTTTTGATGGTAACAAATTAGGGAAAATGTATCAGTTGTTATTTAGTTTTGGGGCCACAACACAATGATTTTTTTCAGCAACTTTTTTAGTTGATATTATTAATACAATTTATGGTTTATTTATTACGATTATGATTACAATGTTTTTGTTAGGTGGCGATAAATCATTTACTAATTTTTTAAAAACGCAATTAATTCCTGGGAAAAATATTAAACGCAAAGAAATTATTGCTAATGCTTTGCAAAAATCTTTGTTTGGCTATGTGGCGGGTGGTTCCACATATAAAAGTTCTTTTGCGGTATTAGGTTTATTTATGACTTTTGCTAATATTGTCCCTTATGTGGGACCATTTATTGGAATGGTTCCCATTGCTTTAGCAGGAGTGTTAGATGCTTTAGTAGCACCATCAGGAACGAATGAATTAGTTAGTTGGGTACCCCCCAATGATTGTTGCTGTAGTTGGTGCATTTATTGTTCAATTAATTGAAAATGCTTTTGTTGTTTATCCAAAAGTTTTTGGACGAGTAACCAAATTACATCCGGTGACAATATTAATGGGAATTTCTATTTTTGGGGCAATTATTGGTATTTGAGGAATGATTATTGCGGTACCAACAATAGCAACAATTAAAGCAGTTGCTAACGATATTTATAATAAGAAATTGCTTTTATAAATTTTAAATTAAAGGGGTATAAATTAATGAAATACTTAACAACTAGTGAGATTAGACAGAAATTTCTTGATTTCTTTATTAAAAATGGTCATTATGCTTTACCTAGTGCATCATTAATTCCTGTTAATGATAATTCATTATTATGAATTAATTCTGGCGTTGCAGCCTTAAAACCGTATTTTGATGGTAGAAAAGCTCCACCTCATCAACGATTAGTAAACTCACAAAAGGCCTTGCGAACTAATGATATTGAAAATGTTGGTTACACAGCAAAACATCATACTTTATTTGAAATGCTAGGTAATTTTTCAATTGGTGATTATTTTAAAAAAGAGGCTATTGTTTTTGCTTGAGAATTTTTAACTAGTAAACAATGATTAGGTATTGATGCTAATAAACTGATTGTTACTGTTTTTCTAGATGATACTGATACCATTAAAATTTGAAAAGAAGTTATTGGTTTAGATTCAAGTCGGATTATTTTAGGGAGTCGTGATACCAACTTTTGAGATATGGGTCAGGGTCCTTGTGGTCCAAATACGGAAATTTTTTATGATCGGGGAATTGTTTGAGATAAAGAAAACTATGGTTTGAAGTTATTGCAAGATGATATTGAAAATGATCGTTATTTAGAAATTTGAAATATTGTTTTTTCAGATAGTAATAATGATGGACAAGGTAATTATCATGATTTACCTCGTAAAAATATTGATACAGGGGCAGGGTTAGAACGATTGGCTTGTATAATCCAAGAAGTACCTACTAATTTTGAAACTGATTTATTTTTACCGATAATTGAAGGCATTACTAAATTAGTTAAAGTTTCTTATGATCCAAATAATATCTTTGAAAAATCTAATGACCAAACAAAAATTAATGTTGCATTTAAAGTTATTAGTGACCATATTAGAGCGATTTCTTTTGCTATTGGTGATGGTGTTTTTCCTAGTAATAAAGATCGTGGTTATGTTATTCGCCGTTTAATTCGTCGAGCAATGGTTTATGGTCATAAATTGCACATTAATGAACCGTTTTTATATAAATTAGTTATTATTGTTGTTAATTTGATGAAAGATTATTATCCTCATTTAGAAGCAAAAGAAGAGATTATTACTAGTACTGTTAAAAAGGAAGAAGAAAAGTTTTTTAATAATCTAAAACAAGGTCTTAATCATTTTAATGAAATGTTAATTGAAGAAAAAACAATTACGACTGAAAATGCTTTTAAATTATATGATACTTATGGTTTTCCGATTGATTTAACTATTGAGTTAGCAAGTGAAAAAAAAATTACTATTGATTTAGTAAGATATAATGAATTATTAGAAGCACAAAGAAAAGATGCTCGTAATGCAAGAAGTAATCAACAAATTGAAGCGATGGATATGCAAAATAAATTATTATTAGATTTAAAAATTCCTAGCATTTTTATTGGTTACGAAGTAGAAGAAAATCCGCAAGCTAAAGTGGTAGCTTTATTTTATGGTGAAGAAATGTTACCATCAGTTAAAGATGATATTGTTGATGTGATACTTGATGCCACACCATTTTATGCTGAAAAAGGTGGTCAAGCTAACGATACAGGAATAATTAGTAATGCAACAATGCTTGGTGAAGTTATTGATGTCAAATTGGCACCCAATAAGCAACACATTCATCGGATACAAGTTAACGGCACTTTAAAAACTAATGATATTGTTTGTGCTGTTATTAATCATCATCATCGTAATTATGGAATGAAAAATCATTCGGGAACTCATTTATTGCATTCAGCGATTAGAGAAATTTTAGGTGCTGATGCCATGCAAATTAGTTCATTTAATAACTATCAATATTTACGACTAGATATTGCTTACAATAAAGAAATTACAACCCAAAATTTACAAGCTATTAATAATTTAGTTACTAAATGAATTGCACAAAATGATAGTTGTGAAATTTATATTACTAGTTATGATGAAGCAATTAAAATGAATGCCATGGCTTTTTTTAACGAGAAATATGACAAAGAAGTTCGTGTTGTTAAGTTTGGTAATTATTCTATTGAATTATGTGGAGGAACACACGTTAAATATACAGGTGATATTGAACAATTATTAATTACTAGTATTGAATCCAAAGGAAGTGGTATTTATCGCTTTCAAGCTTTAACATCAACACTAACAATAAATAATTATTATGATGAACAAATTAAAGATTTAAAAACAAAAAGTGCTGAAAAATTGGCAAAATATAATAAAAATTTATTAACAGATAGTTATCTTGAACAACTATTTAATACCATTACTAGTATGAATAATATTAGTAATGCGACATGAAAACAATTGCGTACATTATATTATGAACTTCAAATTGCTTTTAAAAAATGAGAAAAAAAAGTTGAACAAAAACTAATTAAAGAACAAATTAATCAATATCAAAATCTGGAAATTATTTCATTGCCAACATATAATATTTTAATTTATCAATTTAATGACCTTGCGATTGCTACTTTAAAGTTATTAGCAGATAAATATCGGTTATTAGATAATAAATTAGTAATTATTTTTACTAATAAAAATATTAATACAAAAAATTCGTTATTAGTAGTTGTTAGTGAATCTTTAATTAAAGAAGGATTAAGTGCCGTTACAATTGTTAAATCTTTAACAAAACAATGTCAAGGTTCTGGTGGCGGAAATATGCAATTAGCTTTAGGTGGATTTAATAATGAGATAAAAATGCAAGAATTATTACAGCAATTAAAACAAGAAGATGTGTTATGAAATATATAGGTTTAGATGTGGGTAGCAAAACAATTGGCTTAGCTATTGGTCAAGGAATTATTAGTTTATCAAAAGCAACAATTAATTTTCCTGAATATAATTTTTCTCAAGCTATTAATTTAGTATTACAATTTATTAAACAAGAAAATCCTGATATAATTATTGTTGGTCATCCCTTAAATATGAATGGATCTAAAAGTAAAACAACAATAATGGTTGAAGATTTTGTTTTGCAACTAAAAACAAAAACTAATTGCGAAATTATTTTATGAGATGAAAGATTAACATCACGATCTGCTAATCAAATAATGTTAACTGCTAATGTTTCACGAAAAAAACGAAAAATGAATAAAGATAAATTAGCAGCACAATTAATTTTACAAAACTATTTTGATTATTTGCAGCATCTGGACGCATAAAGTTTTGTTAGGTGGGAAAAGATTTGAATAAGTATTAAGACAGTCAGTAATGATTGTCTTTTTATTTTATAAGGTGTTAAAAATTTGTTCTTTGAAAATTAAATACAAGTGAATTAAAGGGACTGTACAATTAACTGTGTCTCTAAGTAATTAACTTAAATTCACTCTGACCTCAAATTTTATCATTAAATGTGAAATTGCACTACCCCAATTTTGAATTGGCATCGTTCATTTCTTAACCATATTTTGAAATGCTAAATAAAATATTTTAAAAACTGATGCGTCATTAGGAAAAATCTTTTTATTCTTAATAACTTTTCTTAGTTGACTATTAACAGATTCAATCGCATTAGTTGTGTAAATAATCCTTCTAAATTCTTGAGGATATTCAAGAAAAATTATTAAATTATTTCAGTTATTTTTTCATGATTTAGTAATTTGTGGATACTTTTTATTTCATTTTTCTGAAAAATGAAATAAAGCAACTAGCGCTATTTCTTCATTAATTGCTGTATAAATTGATTTTTTTTTTTAAGGAACTGTACAATTAACTGTGTCTCTAAGTAATTAACTTAAATTCACTCTGTCCTCAAATTTTATCATTAAATGTGAAATTGCACTACCCCAATTTTGAATTGGCATCGTTCATTTCTTAACCATATTTTGAAATGCTAAATAAAATATTTTAAAAACTGATGCGTCATTAGGAAAAATCTTTTTATTTGTAGAAACCATATACATATGACAAGATTTTGGTTTTTACAAACTTGCTGTTAATTAATAAATAAATATGAGCTCATTTATTTATTACAAGAAATATAAGGTTAAATTAATATTTATTATTTTTAGTTATGCCTTGTATTTTTTTGTGCCTTGATAATAATAAACTAAGTTAATTAGTAAACGAAGTTTACTAACAAATTTTGTTAAACATAAATGTTTAAAAAAATAAATATTTAACTTAGTTAGATAACTAAGCTAAATATAACTTAGTTTAATATAACTAAATATTGTAAGGATGGTATGTATATGAGAAATATTGAAAATATTTTTTTAAATACTGAAAAATATCTTTTAAAAGAAACACAAAATGCAGTACTTATTAAAGCACCAGCAATTCCGTGATTGTATGAATCTACTGGTATTTGGTTTTCGAAACGATTTGTTTATAAAGGAAAATATGATAATTCTATTTGTATAGGAATAATTAGAGATGGTGAATATCGGTTAGTTTTTATTAATGATAAAGGTCAAGAGTCTAGTTTGATTTTAGGTCATGAGTTGTTAGGTTTTTTTGTTGCTGAAAAAGAACATGATAAAAAGGTTGTAAGTTTTGATTATTTTAAAAATTCATTTTAAAAATGTTTTACGGTGTTTTAAGAATAGGGGTAAATAAAAAAATATTTTAGTTAGTTTTTATGGTGTTTAAACGGTGCGGAAAGCGTATGCTCCGCCCGTTAATTATCTATGTTAGTTGAGTTATTTAACTAAGTTATTGCAATTTTTTTGAGGAGTTTTAGAAATGAAAATGTGAGTTAATGTGGATGAGTCTGGCAAAGATTATTGTCAAGAGTTTATATATTCTATTAATAAAAAAACTGGATTAGAACAAAAATTTTGAGTGTCTAAATCTGCAGTTAAATCTGTTAGAACTGATTTAGTTGGTGATAATTGACTTTGTGTTGATATTGCATATTAAAAAATTAGAAAATTAAGGAGAAAAGAAAGATGAGTATATTTGGATTAGTATTTTTTACGATTTTAACATTATTACTAGCATACTATATTGCGGTTAATATTTATCGGTTTTTTAAAGATAAAAAGAAATATGGTAGTGAAGCAAAACAGCTACCAAAAGATTTTACTTATTCACAACGAATATTTATTGCAAAGTTTAAACGAAATTTGTTAGAACAAGATGAAAAAGAAATTAAAAAGTAGGTTTAGAAAATGTTTAAAAAAATAATTATTGAATTAATTGAATTAATTTATCCAACTGCTGATTTACCACCCCAAGTTGTATTTTTGTTTTCAATTTTAATAATTGTAATGCTCTTCTCAGCAATTATTTTTCTACTCTTTTGACCTTTTAAGCGGTAATTATTATGTTTTTAGTTGCTTGAAAAGATTTAAATTGAGAAATGACAAAATTGTATTTTTGAGATTTATTTATCCAAATTACAACTATTCCGGCGTGAGTTTCTGGTAAAGAAATTGATTTAACCAAAGAACCACTTTGACTTTTAATAGCAAATATTGCCTTTTGAATGGTATTAGTATTCACTGTCTTATTTATGGTTATTTTATTTTATAAGGTTAAATCATATTTTGTTTAGAAAGGGGGTGATTATATGTTAATAAATTTCTTAGTAGAAGGAAATACACCAGTAGCAATTACTGGTGAACAAGCGGTTACTAACTTATGAAAAGCATTAATTAAAGCATTTGGTAATATTTGAACTGATATTATTGGTGGCAATATGCCAAATGTCGTTAATTTCTTTGCTACATATTGAGTTTTCTTGCTTGGCGTGATTATTGGTTTATTTTTAATCGCTTTCAAAATGTTTGAAAAATTAATGCCTGGCAGATAGTAATAAAAATAAAGAAAGTGTGATTTAAGTGATGCTATTGTTTAAAAAAATAAATTTAAGATTATATGATTTTGTGACTTTAAATCGCACTTTATTTATTATTGCGTGATTCTATGGTGCGATTTTGCATTATTATAATCCCCAAAGTTGAAGAATGTTATTTGATATTATTTATTTATTAATTGCTTTGTATGTTTTATATACTAAAATTTCTCATTTTTTTGCTCGCCGTAGTTTTATTAATTTCTTATTAAATTCACCTTTAAATTTAGTAATTGGTGCCTTAGGAACTGGAAAAACCGCTTTAATGGTTTTAGCTTCTTACTTATTAAGTGGTTGAAAAACGATTTCTACTTTTCCGATTACGGATAAACAAATGCTTTCATTAGGGCATATGTCTTTATTAGATTATAATTATCCGATATTAGAAGAAAAGCATTTGCTGTTATGAGATGAAACTAACTTATTTTTAGAAGGAACTGACTATAAAGAAAATGATAGAGTAACCCAAGGTTTACAAGAATATTTCGCTTCGGCTCGACAATTTACCCATATCGTATTAGCAAGCGGACAACGAGCTGAACATATATGAGTTAAAGTTCGTGATATTGCGAATTCAATAATTGTTGGCATTAGAAAAAAACCGGTTAGTATTTTCCGACCCTATTTGCAAGTTGTTTATGGCACTTTTAAATCGGTAAGCGAATACGAACAATGACGATTAACTCTAATTAATGCAAAAAATGATAAAAAAGGTCGCAAAATCAAGTATCGTAGCATTCCGGAATTAGATATTTATTTCTTTAAATTGAAAATTCCGATGTCAATTTTAAATCTTTATGATAATAAATATTTATCATTCTTGCGTGAATTAAGTAATCGTGCTTTGAACGATAATTATCGACATAAATTTTGAAATGATAATGTAATGGATATTGAAGCGTTAGAATACTTAAAAATGGAAAAATTCAGTAAGATACTTACTAAGTTAAAAAATAATCTGAAGAAGAAAAACAAGTAAAGGAGTTTAAAAAATGGAAAACTTAGAAAAAATGGCTAGTTTGATTGGCGATATGTTTTATAAAGTTTTTGATTTAATTTGAACTTTAACCATTCCTGGAACAGATATTCGCATTATTATTTTTCCGCTAATTATGCTTGTAATAAATCTTGTAATTGGTGGTATTTTAGGTATTCATATTGAACGACCAAAAGTTGGTTTTCGTAAAAAATATCAAAAATCAGTTGCTAATTGAGGAGCAAAGAAAAAATCATCTAGTGGTCCAATTAAGAAATTCAGTGGTAATAGTCCTAAAAATAGACCGTGAGTTAATCAACATGGACGGCGAATAAAAAGGTAGGTTTTTAAAATGTTTAAATTGATAATTTTATTTATTCTTGTTGCTGTTTTTTCTATTTTTGCTTTAAATGACTTTTTAAGTTTATGAGCCTATGTGCGTGAAGGTTTAGAATATTTTAATAAAGTTTTATCAAATAATATTAAAATTTTAGATTTGTTTAAACCAATGATAAGGTTATTTTCCCAACATCCGATTTTCCAAATTTTAGGAACGATTTGTATTTTATCAACAATATATTTAATTTTAAGGAGTTAAAAAATGAAGAAGTTAAAGAAAATATTAAGTATTAAATGATTTAAAAGCTGTTTAGGTCTTATACATTTTTTTATTAGACTTCTTGCAAAATTAATTTAAAATATAATTGAATTGTTGTTTTTAATAAAAAGGTGGAATTTAAATGAAATTTAAAAAAAATAATCAAATAAGTGATAAAAATTTTTTAAGATTAACTGGTATTAAACATACTACTTTTAATAAAATGCTAGAAATTTTAAAAATAGAAGAATTAAAAAAGAGATTTCGTCGCGGAAGAACCAATAAATTATCATTAGAAAATCGTATTTTAATGACTTTAGAATATTGAAGAGAATATAGAACTTATTTTCATATTGCAAAAAGTTATGATATTAGTGAAAGTAGTTGTTATAGAAATATCAAATGAATTGAAGACACTTTAATAAAACACCCTAATTTTCAACAACTTACTGGTCAAAAATCACTATTAAAAGATTATTTCAAAGATAAGACTGTTATAATTGATGTAACTGAAAGCCAAATCCAACGCCCAAAAAAAGACAAAAACAGCACTACTCAGGAAAAAAGAAAAAACACACAATAAAAACACAAGTTATAATTGAAAAAGATAGTAAAAAAATTATTAGTTCTGATTTTTCTTATGGTAAAAACCATGACTTTAAAATTTTAAAAGATTCAAAAATTAAATTTTTACCAGAAACAACTGTTTTAGTGGATTTAGGTTATCAAGGCATACAAAAAATTAATCATAATGTTTTAATTCCTAAAAGAAAATCAAAGAAAAACCCTTTAAATAAAGAAGAAAAGCAAAATAATGAGCGAATTTCAAAAATGAGAATTGTTATTGAAAATGTTTTTGCTATACTTAAAAAATTTAAAATTATTAGTGAAAAATATCGAAATCGTAGAAAAAGATTTGCTTTAAGATTTAATTTAATAGCTTCAATTTATAATTTACAACTATTAGTTTAAATATATTTGATAATTTAAAATTTCAGTCTTTTTTTATTGTAAATAATAATTTTTATTATGTTTTAATGACAAAATATTTGTAAAAATAATCTAAAAATTATTTTAATAACACTTTTATATTTATTTTAAATTTAAAAATTATAATTATCATATTAATTTTGCAAGAAGTCTATTATATTTCATAGTTTTATTACTCTGATTTGAATATTTTTAACAAAAATTCGAACTAACACAGATGAGTTTTTTAAAGATTTTATATTGTTTGATTTCCAAAATATAGTTCTTAAGGTGTATTTTTGATTATTAATCGTTTATTTGTTAATAACTGGTATTAAGTTAATTATTAGGGGTTATTACTTTAATAAAGTTTTTAGAAAGCATCAAATGCAAGTTGCTAATTGTGAATGTCCACAACATCAACAGTATAAATTTTCTGATGCTTTTAAAGCGATAAAAAAGAGTTTTAAGGTGTGATGAGATGCATAAGATTGTTTCTTGATTTATTGTAATGTTTATTATTTTGGTACCGTTAGGGGTGTTCTTTGATACAAAACAACCACCAAAACCTAATATGGAACAATTTTTTATGAAACGAGAAAAACGAGCTACAAACACCAGTCAATGTGGTGAAAGTTGTGAATTAGAGTTTTCCAAGATTGGTAAAAGTGCTTGAGTAATTAGTGGTTATGGCCAGGGTTCATATCATTTAGAAATTGATGCTACTGATTTAAAGCTTTCTAGTGATTTTGATATTCAAATAGGTAATGGCGATTTTGTTCAAAGACCAGCCCTTCAATTATTTGTTGACAAAGATAGTGCTGGTTATAATCAAATTAATAACTTTTATCGTTCTAATGGTTCTTATAAGTTCAAACCTTTTAAAGAATTTTATTTTATTGATAATTTAATTAATTTTAAAGTATTTCTTAACAAGAAAGTTCCACAAGGTCTTAACACGAAAATGTTTCATATCACTTCATTCTCGACGGAAATGCCTCCTTTACCTGAAAAAGATAACGAGCAATTATTACCAACAGTAATAACTAAAAATGATGGTGAATATCAGTATAATCAGTTTCAAGATAAACTTGATTATTTAATGATACAACGCCGAGATTTTGATAAATTTAATTATAGTTATTTATATTGAGTGCCAATTTTTAATTTCTTTGATGAGAATTTTAAATATATGAGTGAAATATCAATTAAATTAAATGGTTTTAAACAAAATAGTAAATTTAGTTTAAGTCGCAAAAATTCATATCCTGAAGCTGATATGATGGAAAAAATTATTTTTAGAGAACTTTCCTTTTCTAGTTTTGGTGATGTTATTACTATAAAAACTGAGCATGGTAGCATTGTGGGTTATAATGAGTTTTTAGAAAATGGTAAATCACTTTGAAAATCTGGCTCGCGAACAAGTTTTGGAGGAGATTTTATTAATACCTTTTTTGGACAAGTTAATTATTATGGTAATACCTTCCATTTTTTACGCTATGATGATAAATTAAAAGTTGATTTTAAGGATTTTATGCTTTATTACCAAAAAGATTTAACCATTGATTTTATTAATGGGTTATTTAATAAACTTTATAAAGTTTTAGGTGAGTTTTTTGTACAATTTTTTTATGCCAGTTTTGATATGGATGCCTCTACTTATGTAGAATTAGATTACAAAGGGATGCAACAAATTCCTAAAAATGTTTTACAAATGGGTTTTTTCTATCGTTCCTTAATTACTTTTTATCCCAAACAGTATTTAATTAACTTTGGTTCAATAATGGACAATAGTAAGAATATGATTTTTCGTTCCTATTTCTTTGTTAAAGATAAACAAATTGCCAATGGTTTTAATACTGGTAAAAGTTCTTATCAAATAGATTTTAATGTGTTAAAAGCATATGATAATCAATTATGAAACGCCACTAGTAATAAACTGCATTTTTATAATGCTAAAGTCGATGTAATGTATGGAATTAATATTTTTACACTGACTTTTCCACTATATAAAAAGAAAAATGAAAGCACTGGATATCATTATTCTTTATACGATTTTAATATTTTGAATTCAACAGCTTTTATTGGTGGCGGAATAAATGGTAATACCGATGATTTAATTCCTACGCCCAACTGTTCTTATTGGGGCTTATTTAGCGCAATATCTTGTGGCATTCAGCACGCTTCTGTTAGTGTGTTGAATTGACACTACTTGGTCTTTCGGGGATTAATCTTTTAATTCGCCCCCTTGCGGATATTGCTAAAACAACGATTAATTTTACCAAAACCGCCTTTCCGGTGTTTGAAGTTATTCCGGCATTTCAGATGTTATTTGAATTTGTAGTACCCTTAGCAATCTTATTAATGATATTAAAAAAGTTCTCTTAAATATTGCCATTATTTTTTATAATATAATTCCTTTGAAAGGAGGATTTTTCTTTATGCGAAAATTTTTATCAGCTTTAAATTTAGTGTGTGTAATGTTTATTTTTGGATGTAGTAAAAATGGCAATGATTTAAAAACATATAAATTACAATTTTCTAAAATTGGTAAAAGCGCTTGAGTAATTAGTGGTTATGGCCAGGGTTCATATCATTTAGAAATTGATGCTACTGATTTAAAGCTTTCTAGTGATTTTGATATTCAAATAGGTAATGGCGATTTTGTTCAAAGACCAGCCCTTCAATTATTTGTTGACAAAGATAGTGCTGGTTATAATCAAATTAATAACTTTTATCGTTCTAATGGTTCTTATAAGTTCAAGCCTTTTAAAGAATTTTATTTTATTGATAATTTAATTAATTTTAAAGTATTTCTTAACAAGAAAGTTCCACAAGGTCTTAACACGAAAATGTTTCATATCACGTCATTCTCGACGGAAATACCTAATAAAAAAAATTAGTAATTTAATAAATATTCTTGAAAATCGTATTTTTTGTAATGCGATTTTCTTAATTTAAGGAGTTTAAAAATGAAATATATTATTTCCCAAGCTGATTTAGCAGATTTAAAAGCAAAAATCCAAAGTTGACTAAGTGCTAATTGCCGTAATCCTTATTACTATAAAACTAAAAAACGCATTACTGCCTATTTAAATTTATGTACTTATTTTTATATCGAAGAAACTACTTTAACAAAACTTATTAAAAAATATTTTAAGAATGCAACGAAAACCTTTTATCGCTGGGCACAAAAAATTATGACCGCTTATTATTCTGATAATTTAGATTTGTTATTGTTTAAAACTACAAAACCACAAAATCTTAATTATCAATATAGTTTAAATTCTCGCGAAAAAGTATGTGATTTATATTTTGATTACAAAAATCTTCAAGCTGGCGGAATGTGGTCTTTATTTAACAATTTAAAAATTGGTTTTCACGATGTTAAAAATTCAGAAGTTCCTAAAAATATCAAAACTTTTTATCGTTGAATTAAATCTGACCCTCGTTGAAAAGAATTAAAACAACAAATCAAACAAACAAAACGCCATTTTAAGCGTTATGAAGTTTCCGAGATTGGTCTTTTACAAATGGATGCCAAAATAATTACCACATCAAATTTTCCGGTTGATAAAAAATATTACATTTATGATTTCATTGACGAAATAACACGGATAGTATTTGGTTATGTTTATGATAGTTTAGGAACTAACAATGCTATTAATGCCGTGCAAAGAGCAATGAAAGATTTTAGTGAACTTGGCATAACCATTAAACGCCTTCGTACTGACAATGCTCCTGAATTCACTACTACTAATTGAAGTAATAAAAAAGCATACAAAGTAAAAGAAAGGCCTTTTACAACCTTTCTTTCAAAAAGCGGAATCGTTCACGAAACGACGCCAATTCGTTCGCCTCAATCCAATGGGAAGATTGAACGATTCCATCAACATTATAACAAGTTATTTTATTCCAAGGATAAAAAATTAAATCAAAATGAACTTCAACATTATTTAAACAAATATTATTACTTTTATAACTTTGAACGCTGTCATTCATCATTAAACACTAAAACGCCATTTCAAACATTACAAAAATTTTTAAGAAAATAATTTGTCTATATTTTGGGACTGTACAATTAACTGTGTCTCTAAGTAATTAACTTAAATTCACTCTGTCCTCAAATTTTATCATTAAATGTGAAATTGCACTACCCCAATTTTGAATTGGCATCGTTCATTTCTTAACCATATTTTGAAATGCTAAATAAAATATTTTAGAAACTGATGCGTCATTAGGAAAAATCTTTTTATTCTTAATGACTTTTCTTAATTGACTATTAACAGATTCAATCGCATTAGTTGTGTAAATAATTCTTCTAAATTCCTGAGGATATTCAAGAAAAATTATTAAATTATTTCAGTTATTTTTTCATGATTTAGTAATTTGTGGATACTTTTTATTTCATTTTTCTGAAAAATGATCTAAAGCAATTAACGCTATTTCTTCATTAATTGCTGTATAAATTGATTTTAAATCATTAGCTACAAGTTTGCGATCTTTGTAAGGAACAAATTTTAAACTATTGCGAATTTGATGAACAATGCATAATTGATGCTGTGTTTTTGGGAAAACAGCTTCTATTGCATCAGACATCCCAGTTAAATTATCACTACAAGCAACAAGAATATCTTGTAACCCACGATTTTTCATTTCCGTAAGATTATTAAGTCAAAATTTGGCTCCCTCATTCTCACTAATTCACATTCCTAAAATATCTTTTAAACCATCTAAATTAATTCCTAAGGCAAGATAAACTGCTTTATTTATTATTCGTTTATCTTGCTTTACTTTAACAACAATACAATCAAAATAAACAATCGGATAAATCTTCTCTAAAGGTTTAGTTTGTCACATTTTAACTTCTTCAATAACATCATCAGTTATTTGACTAATTAAACTTTCTGAAATTTCTGCTCCGTGATAGAATTCTTGCAATTGTGCTTTGATATCAGAAATTGTCATTCCTCTTGCATATAAAGAAATTACTTTTTGATCAAAGTTATCAAATCTTCTTTGTCTTTTTGGAATAATTACTGGTTCAAAAGTACTATTTCGATCTCTTGGTACATCAATTGCGATTGAACCATTTTTAGTAATAATGGTTTTTTGTGTGTTGCCATTTCTTTTATTATGATTCTCATCAGTTTCAAGATAATCTTTAATTTCCGTATTTAACATTCGTTCAGTTAATTTTTTGGTAAATTCCTGAAAAATAGTATTGCCTTTAAATAAATCTTGTGGATTATCAATATTTTCTAAAAAATAATCAACAACTTTATCAATTGCGTCAGGTTCTTTTTTTATTTTTTTTGTCATTTTCTGTTCTCCTTCTTTTAAGTATAATTCAGAATGAATTATCGAGACACAGAATTTTGGACAGGCTCAAATTCTACTTTATGTGTAACTAAAACAACAATTAATCCTGAAGCTAGTTATCGTAACCTAAATAAAATCAGTAAATTACAATCTAGTCTTAAAGAAGCCTTAATTCATTATCATGGTTTAAGTTTTACTAATATTCAAAATTATTTAAATCTCTGAAAATGAAAATACCAACATAAGGGCTTAACTCCAAAAACAAACAGCGGTATTATATTTTAATGTATAAAAAAGTTAAAGTAAAAATAATAATTTTACATAAAAGCCTTTTAAAATTATCAAGTTGATGATTTTTTTTATTTTATCAAGAGTTTTCGACAAAATTAAAAGAAATTTCTACACTTTAACATCCGCATCCTGCCCTTGGAACTAATTTAATAGCGTGTATATTTTTAGGAAATCCACCCATTCATTTTTTTATTGCAAAACGAAACAAATTGCTATAGCTAATAGGGTATTATCTATTAACTGGTAAACTTCTTTTGGTTATGGCGACCACCCACAATTTATCGTGTCTTAATACATACCAACATTATTAATTCACTTGTATTTAATTTTCAAAGAACAAATTTTTAACACCTTATAAAATAAAAAGACAATCATTACTGACTGTCTTAATACTTATTCAAATCTTTTCCCACCTAACAAAACTTTATGCGTCCGTGTCATTGTTGTCGCCGCAAAAGGAAGCATCATTGTCATATATGTTATAAAAGTAATAGAAATATATAATGAGATGACAATTAAACCACCTTGCTTTAAAATTACTGGTTTATCACTTTTAAAATGATAAATTGCTGCTAATAGAAATCACACAAAAACAATAATATTACTTTGAATTGTAAAATAACTAAAATATTGACCTTGAAAACCCATATAAGAAAAAGGTTCATCAATACTTCGCATTCAAGTTTTAGTTATTAAATGTTCAACATAACCAAAAATTAAAACTGATAATGTAAAAACTGCAATTACGATTTCATAAATAAACCATCATTTATTAGCATCTTTAGTAATTTTCATAAAATATCCTCCTTTAAATTAAAAATAATTAACTATTATTTATTCGCGGAAATAATATCTGTTTCAAATTAATTTTAACATTATCTAAATCATGAAAATTAGTTAAATTTGTAAAATTTAACTGTTCGTAATTAATATTTAATTGTTGAAAAATAACAATACTTTTCGTTACTAAAATCGGTTGTAATAAATACGCACTTACTTTTAAAACTTGTAATAAATTATTAATAACTTTACTTAAATTAACATCATGATTAGTAAATAATATTCAAGGAGTTCTTTCTTCAATATATTTATTAGCATAATGTAATAATTCAATTACCGCTTTAACAGCATCATTAATTAAATATTGATTCATTTTTGCTTCATAACTTTCAATTGTTAAATGAATGTGTTGTTCTAATGCCTTATCTAAATCATTAGTACTAGGAACATACTGCGGAATAACATTATTAAAATATTTTTCGGTCATTGTCATTGTTCTTGATAATAAATTACCTAAATTATTAACTAAATTACTATTATAAGAATCAATTAATAATTGTAAGCTATAATTACTATCTCTGGTAATATGTAAATCATTAACAAGAAAAAATCGTAAAGCATCACTACCATACTCATTAATTAATTGTAATGGATTAATACTATTATCTTTTGATTTTGACATTTTATCATCATTCATTGTGATTCATGAATGACTAATTAGTTTATTAGGTAAACGAATATTTAATGCCATTAATAGGATTGGTCAATAAATAGCATGAAATCTAGTAATTTCTTTACCTAAAAATTGCACAATTTCACTATTTTCTCCTCAATATTTATTAAATTCACTATTATCTGATGAAAGATAACCTAATGAACTTAAATAATTGCTTAAAGCATCAATTCAAACATAAATTATATGTTTGGAATTTTCTTTAACCGGAATCCCTCAATTAAAACTTGTTCTTGTAACACTTAAATCTTGAAGTCCCGGACTTAAAAAATTATTAATCATTTCATTCATTCGTGATTCGGGATAAATAAAGTCAGGATGTTGATGATAATAAGCTAACAATTGTTTTTGATACTTTGAAACTTTAAAAAAATAACTTTCTTCTTGTAAAAACTTTAATTGTTGATTACACAACAAATGCAACTTATCACGAGAAATTTGTGATTTAGTAACAAATTCTTCACAAGCAATACAATATCAGCCTTCATATTGATCTAAATAAATATCTTCTTGGGCTAATAACTGATTAAAGATTTTTTCAACAACAATAGTATGTTCTTGACTACTAGTTCTAATAAATTTAGAATAATCAATGTGTAAGGCTGTTCATAAATCCTTAAACTTATTAACGATGTCATCAACAAATTCTTGGGGGGTAATATTTGCTAATTGTGCCGCTTTAGCAATTTTTTGTCCGTGTTCATCACTACCAGTAGTAAAAAATACTTCATCATAACCTTGTTGTTTCTTATAACGCGCTAAAACATCACTTAAAACTGTTGTATACGCGTGTCCTAAGTGCAATTCATTATTCGGATAATATATTGGCGTTGAAACATAAAAATATTTTGGTTGCATAACTTCATCCTTTATCAAATTATTTATATTATATATTATATTACATCATTTCTTTATATAATTAAATTATGCATACCCTAAGGAGGACCAATATGGAAGTAAAAATGAAAGGAAAACCTTTACAATTAATTAAAGAACCAATTAAAATTGGTGAAACTCTTAATTTTATCGCCACTAATCTTAATATGTCAGACTTTAAAATAACTGACATCGTCAATAAAAAGAAAGTAATCTCAGTCGTCCCCAGTGTTGACACTAACACTTGTTTAATCCAAACTAAACATATGAACAAAAATATTAGTAAACTAGAAAATATGCAACTAATTACAATTTCAAGAGACCTACCCTTCGCCCAAAATAGAGCTTGTGAGAGTTTTAAAGACAATAATCACATCCTTATATCTGACTACAAATACCGTGATTTCGGCATTAAAACCGGTTTAGTAATCCAAAAACTAGAACTTTTAGCAAGAACCTTATTAGTCTTAGATGAAAATAACATCATTATCTACATTGATATTAACGAAGAAACATCAGTGGAACCGAATTACGCTAAACTATGAGACTTTTTAAACAAATAATCACATATGTTGCAACAAAAAACACACTTTGTATAAAGTGTGTTTTATTTATTATTAATTTATATAATATAAGGGACTGTACAATTAACTGTGTCTTTAAGTAATTAACTTAAATTCACTCTGTCCTCAAATTTTATCATTAAATGTGAAATCGCACTACCCCAATTTTGAATTGGCATCGTTCATTTCTTAACCATATTTTGAAATGCTAAATAAAATATTTTAAAAACTGATGCGTCATTAGAAAAAATCTTTTTATTTGTAATATACCACAGACTTATGACAAGCACAAGCAGTTTTTTTAAAAGGGGTCGAATTTATTTTTTTATTTAAAATTTTTATAAATAATTAAAATTCTAATAGAATTTTTTTTTTAATTTTGTCGAAAACTCTTGATATTTATTGAATAGACTTCTTGCAAAATTAATTTAAAATATAATTGAATTGTTGTTTTTAATAAAAAGGTGGAATTTAAATGAAATTTAAAAAAAATAATCAAATAAGTGATAAAAATTTTTTAAGATTAACTGGTATTAAACATACTACTTTTAATAAAATGCTAGAAATTTTAAAAATAGAAGAATTAAAAAAGAGATTTCGTCGCGGAAGAACCAATAAATTATCATTAGAAAATCGTATTTTAATGACTTTAGAATATTGAAGAGAATATAGAACTTATTTTCATATTGCAAAAAGTTATGATATTAGTGAAAGTAGTTGTTATAGAAATATCAAATGAATTGAAGACACTTTAATAAAACACCCTAATTTTCAACAACTTACTGGTCAAAAATCACTATTAAAAGATTATTTCAAAGATAAGACTGTTATAATTGATGTAACTGAAAGCCAAATCCAACGCCCAAAAAAAGACAAAAACAGCACTACTCAGGAAAAAAGAAAAAACACACAATAAAAACACAAGTTATAATTGAAAAAGATAGTAAAAAAATTATTAGTTCTGATTTTTCTTATGGTAAAAACCATGACTTTAAAATTTTAAAAGATTCAAAAATTAAATTTTTACCAGAAACAACTGTTTTAGTGGATTTAGGTTATCAAGGCATACAAAAAATTAATCATAATGTTTTAATTCCTAAAAGAAAATCAAAGAAAAACCCTTTAAATAAAGAAGAAAAGCAAAATAATGAGCGAATTTCAAAAATGAGAATTGTTATTGAAAATGTTTTTGCTATACTTAAAAAATTTAAAATTATTAGTGAAAAATATCGAAATCGTAGAAAAAGATTTGCTTTAAGATTTAATTTAATAGCTTCAATTTATAATTTACAACTATTAGTTTAAATATATTTGATAATTTAAAATTTCAGTCTTTTTTTATTGTAAATAATAATTTTTATTATGTTTTAATGACAAAATATTTGTAAAAATAATCTAAAAATTATTTTAATAACACTTTTATATTTATTTTAAATTTAAAAATTATAATTATCATATTAATTTTGCAAGAAGTCTAATGAATAACCGGAACAAGTAACGAATTTAATGATTTTATGAATAAACAGATGGTTGATTTCTTTGGCAAGTTTAATAGTGGTATTATGCTGGCAGGAATATTTGTTTTTTGATGAGGCGGAGCAATATATTTTGCAATTAAATTTGAAAAATTAATCCGCTTTATTGTTCAGAAAATTAGAGCAAAAAGAGTCTTGAAAAATGAAATCAAACAAACTCATTAATTCTTTAAAAAAATATTGATGAATAATACTTAATTACATTATATTCATATCTTTAAGTATAGTTTTATTGTTACATACAGATATTGAAAATTTGCAACAATTTATTAAAAATTTTGGAGCAATTGGTAAGTTAATGATTATAGGTTATTCATTAGTGTGAGTAACCACAACAGAAATAGTAAACTGCTTAATTCGTTTTATATTAAAAAAGATTAAAACTAAAAGAATAATGAAAAATAAAATATTTTAAAAAGGAGTGATAAAAATGTTTATGAAAATATTTACCGTGCTAATTATTAGTTTCAATAACATTTTTACCATTTCCCAAAACATTAACAATGCCAAAACAACAACACAATCACTAATTAGAAGTAAAAGGCAAAATAATGAATCATACGAATTAAACTTAAAAAAATCAAAATTAACACTTAAATCATCAAAAAATGACAACAGCAAGTGAAATCAAAAATGAGAAATAAAAGTTAATGTAGAAAATGAATTTATGCCCAAAAACTTGCCTCCGCGAATGAAACTTAATGATTGAGAATTTTATGTTGATAAAAATGACAAGATTACACTACCAATATTAAAATCATTAGAATATGATTTAAATTGAGAAAAAAACAGTGAACCAAGATATTGAGAAAATAAAGATTTATTATCATATCAAAATAAAAAATTAAAAAACATAAAAATGAAAGTACAAGAATGAGATAAAAATGAAAGATATGCCAAATGAAAAATATTAGAATTTGACGCACAATCAGAAATTAAACCCTCGACTGATATTGATTTACCAGAAAAAACCACCAAATTTGATGGCAACCATAACTATAACGATGTTGTTGATAATCTTGATTACTTAATGATTCACCGTGGTGATTTTGATAAATTTAATTACTCGTATCTCTATTGAACGCCCGTATTTAATTTCATTGACACCCTAGAAAAAGGTTATTACAAAGAATTTACGATTAAAAATCACGGCTTTAAAGACGAGAGCTATTTTTATCATAAAACTTCTAGTGATAAAAATGTAGTAAATGAGAATGTTTTGAAAATTAAGGCATTTAACAAAACTCTAATTGCTGGAAATAAGTATTTACAATTGCTACACGGTGAAAATGAAATCTGAAAATATGGCACTACGAATTCTAACGATTATTACCTAATTAAATATCTTTTTGGTACCCTAAATTACCTCAATGTTAGATTTAGTTTTCTACGCTATGACCCCGATTTAAAAAATGATATTTACCTTTATTTTAAAAACAACATTCCTAGTATCAACAATAGCGATTACAAAAATGTTTTTAACGAAATCTATGAAATTCTTGGCAATTTCTTTGCTAGTTTATTTTATGCGACTTTTGATATGGACGAAAAAACTCATACCGAAATTGATTTTAAGGGTGTAGAAAACTATAAGAAGGATTACTTTATTCAAATCGGTTTCTTTTATCGTTCATTAATTACCTTTTATCCCAAAAAATACTTAGTAAATATTATAGGAAACTCAGAATTATTACTAAGAAGTTATTTCTTTACTTTTGACAAAAAAATGCACCAAGATAATTACAATGCTATTAACAACACCAATAGTATTTATCAAATTGATTTTAATGTCCTTAAATCTTATGATAATAAACTCATTGCCTTGCCAACCAACAAAACCGCTAACAGTATTAATTATCTAAATACCGATATTGATATTCGTTATGGTATTAACATTTTTACCTTAACTTTTCCACTTTATCACAAAGGGAATATCTCCAACTACAATTTTAAAATTTATGACTTTAATGTATTAAATTCAACAGCCTTTATCCCTGATGGCTCAAATAACAGTGAATGAGACGATTTAATTCCACCAGCAAATTGCAAATATTCTGGACGATGAATACCAACCTTTAATGATATTGGTTGTGCCATTCAAAATGCTAGTATCAAAATGATAAACTGAATACTCACAGCTTCACAAATCATCACGATTTTGCGACCGTTAGCAATTATTGCAAAAGCAACAGTTAACTTTTCAACCGCCATTTTTCCAGTTTTTAAAACGGTACCAGCTTTTTACTATACCTTTCAATTTTTAATCGGTTTTGCCATTTTTCTAATGATATTAAGAATTTTTGTATAATTATATATATATATATATACTTGAAAAAACAAAATGAAGGAGTTAAATTTATGAAAATTTTAAATATAATAGCTCTTTTGGGGATGACAACATTGCCAATAGTTGGGTGTTCTAAAAAAGAAAATAAACCAATATTACAAATTAAGAATGAGTCATACGAATTAAACTTAAAAAAATCAAAATTAACACTTAAATCATCAAAAGATGACAACAGCAAGTGAAATCAAAAATGAGAAATAAAAGTTAATGTAGAAAATGAATTTATGCCCAAAAACTTGCCTCCGCGAATGAAACTTAATGATTGAGAATTTTATGTTGATAAAAATGACAAGATTACACTACCAATATTAAAATCATTAGAATATGATTTAAATTGAGAAAAAAACAGTGAACCAAGATATTGAGAAAATAAAGATTTTTTATCATATCAAAATAAAAAATTAAAAAACATAAAAATGAAAATACAAGAATGAGATAAAAATGAAAGATATGCCAAATGAAAAATATTAGAATTTAAAACTGAATTTAAAAATAATTAAACTGTTAAAATCGCTACCCCAAAATGTAGCTTTATATGACGATACTGCTCTTAAACAATTTTTTCATTTTTTCTATTTTGACAAAATAAAAAAGCAGTATTTAAGTTTAAATACTGCTTTAGTAAAAATATTTTTAATCTTAATTTAAATTAGATAATTAACAAATATATTAAAATTAAAATTTGAAGTCAGGTTATTTCTGCATAACACATATAAGAAATATTTTAATTTTTTAATTAATAATGTTAAATTTTATTCTACTCCTAGTCAATCGCCTTCAGTGTTGGTTATAATGACAAAACCATCATTTTCATTATCTAATATTTCAAAATAACCATTTATTTGTTCGAAATGAAGTACTATTACTTTTACAAAAGTGTTGAAATCTTCATTTGTGACACTTCCGCCTCAACCAGAATGGTCATTTATAACAAATTTATTTTTAATAATTTTTATAATGTTTGCTGGTGAATTTTTATTTTGTTTGATTTCATTTCATGTGTTTTTGTTAATTTTAATTTTTAATTTATCATGGGCTAGAAATTTATATCATTTTTCAATGTTATCATAAACATTATGATGAATTGAAGTTGGCAACGCAATATCAGATGTTGCATGATGATGAAAAGCAAAATATATTCATGTTCCTGCAATTGCTAATCCTCCGATTACTAAGGATAGCCCTAGAGTTTCCGGAGCCAGAGCGGCAGCGGTACCAGTTTCTACAGCTATAACTCCACCTTCAACTGCTGCTGTTTCGGCCACAGTAATTGTTTCTGCAGCGGCTAAGCTTTCTGTTGTACTTGTTGATAAGAGTGGGGTCATTTCGATTGCTTCTGCATTTGTGGCACCAGTAGTAGCAGTACCACTAACAGTCATTTTTGTTCCATAAGCTGTTAATGTGCCTCCACTTAAAGCTGCTAATCCAGTATTTGTTAATTTTTCTTTAAAAGCTTTTTTATCATTTTCAGATAATGTTTGATAATAACGATTAATTTCATTTAATTTTTTTAATTTTTCTTCTTTTGAAAGAGCGTTGTATTGATTTATTGCCTTAGCGGTTGTTGTTTGTAAATTTTCCATATTTGTATTGATGGGTTGATTTCCTGCCGGGGCATTTTGTTTTATTTCGTCTTTATTGTTTTTAATTAAGTTAATTTCTAAATTTTCATCATTTTTTAAACTATCATCTTCTGTTTTTTTATCCACAAAATGATATTTATCTTTTTGTAATGATGTTATTGTTGGTTCTGGTACATTGGCAATATTATTGCCTTGATGAGCATCATCGTCCTCGTTATTGTTAGTCGGAATGGCGCGGTGTTGAGCATGATCATCAACCGGTAATTTAATTGGTTTTACCTCTGGTTTTGGGGTGGTTGTTGGGAAATTATCTGGTCTCTTGGTTATATCAATTACCGGGACATTTTCCTGATTGTCATTAATAGCAATAGGCTGATTTGGCCGATCTTCTTCTGGTGTTAAAGCAAAATTATAATGATTGTGAATACCCGAACCTTTTTCAAGCTCAACATAAGATATCGCGATGTTATTATTATTTGAATTTTGATTAACTGGTTGATAAGAGCCATTATTATTTACACTAATATTAGCATTTAAAAGATTGCTCATTGCTATTATTTCTGGTGTTCCCCCTCATGTTGAAGATTGTCGCATTATTTCTAAGTAATTAGTATCAATATCATTATTATCTTGAATAAGACTTCTAAATGTTAATTCGCCATTGCGATTTGGAATTGTCTCTAAATTTGATTGTATATAATCAACAACGCGATTACGAAAGAAATTTATAACTAGATTATTTGCTGTTTGATCTTGATATCATAATTGATTTAGATTTCTATTATTTTCTAAATCATGTTGTTGTAGTAATTTTTGAATAGACTTCTTGCAAAATTAATTTAAAATATAATTGAATTGTTGTTTTTAATAAAAAGGTGGAATTTAAATGAAATTTAAAAAAAATAATCAAATAAGTGATAAAAATTTTTTAAGATTAACTGGTATTAAACATACTACTTTTAATAAAATGCTAGAAATTTTAAAAATAGAAGAATTAAAAAAGAGATTTCGTCGCGGAAGAACCAATAAATTATCATTAGAAAATCGTATTTTAATGACTTTAGAATATTGAAGAGAATATAGAACTTATTTTCATATTGCAAAAAGTTATGATATTAGTGAAAGTAGTTGTTATAGAAATATCAAATGAATTGAAGACACTTTAATAAAACACCCTAATTTTCAACAACTTACTGGTCAAAAATCACTATTAAAAGATTATTTCAAAGATAAGACTGTTATAATTGATGTAACTGAAAGCCAAATCCAACGCCCAAAAAAAGACAAAAACAGCACTACTCAGGAAAAAAGAAAAAACACACAATAAAAACACAAGTTATAATTGAAAAAGATAGTAAAAAAATTATTAGTTCTGATTTTTCTTATGGTAAAAACCATGACTTTAAAATTTTAAAAGATTCAAAAATTAAATTTTTACCAGAAACAACTGTTTTAGTGGATTTAGGTTATCAAGGCATACAAAAAATTAATCATAATGTTTTAATTCCTAAAAGAAAATCAAAGAAAAACCCTTTAAATAAAGAAGAAAAGCAAAATAATGAGCGAATTTCAAAAATGAGAATTGTTATTGAAAATGTTTTTGCTATACTTAAAAAATTTAAAATTATTAGTGAAAAATATCGAAATCGTAGAAAAAGATTTGCTTTAAGATTTAATTTAATAGCTTCAATTTATAATTTACAACTATTAGTTTAAATATATTTGATAATTTAAAATTTCAGTCTTTTTTTATTGTAAATAATAATTTTTATTATGTTTTAATGACAAAATATTTGTAAAAATAATCTAAAAATTATTTTAATAACACTTTTATATTTATTTTAAATTTAAAAATTATAATTATCATATTAATTTTGCAAGAAGTCTAATATATAATAAATATTTTAAATTTTCTTCACCAAATAATTGGATAAATCGGTTTCTAAATTCTTCATTATTATTTCTCGCTGGCAATAAGTAAGATGTTGATACCGACCAAAACAAACAACTATTATCTGCTGGCACATCATACAAATTATTGTGATTTGTTGGCTCATCTGAATTATTTTGTTGTATGCGGTTACTAGCTTGTGTTTGACTTCCGTCAGCATTTGTATTACTGTTATCGGATTGTTTTAAAGTTACTGTACTTCCTTTAGGCCGTGTTCCCTGTTTTTTAGATTCATCTTCTGTAATTATTTTTTGTGCATCATTTGGTTTTCTTGCTTTTTTAGCAAGTGTAAATATAACTTTGACTGCACCATCAGAATATACACTTTGATCAATTGATTCAATAGTTGCCGCAGTATCAGTAATGCTATTTTTTTGTACTTTAACTTGATCAATATCTAAGCCAAAATTTAATTCTCTAACACGATTTAAAATTGTCTGTTCTTGCTTATCTGATATTTCTTCTAACTTAGTTTGTCTAATAACATCTGACAATTCAATTTTTAATAATTTTTTTAATTCTTTTTTAGTTTCTTCTAAAATTTTTATATTTTGTTGTTGTTCGTCTTGATTTTTTTGTAAAATTTTATTAAGTTTTTTTATATTTTCGTTTAATTTTTTGTGTTTTTTCAAAAGATTTATTATTTCTTTATGATCATTTTCTTCTGCTAAATCTAAAGAATCATTTCCCTCATCATCTTGATAATTAAGATTAGCATTATTGGACAACAATAATTTTACTATTATCAAGTGACCATTTTTGCATGCATAATGCAAAGCAGTTAGACCCCATTTATTTGAAAGATTGACATCAATATCAGAATGTTTTAACAATTCTTTTACAACATTTATTTCACCATTTCGCGCCGCTACAATTAAAGCGCTATCGCCATGATCATCTTTTTTATTAACATCAATTTTATGGTTTTTTAACAATAGTTTAACAACTTTATGGTGCCCGTAAAATGATGATATCTGTAATGGAGTATCACCCAAATTATTTGGAAGGTTGATATCAATTTTGTTTTTACTATTTTTATTTGTTAATAATTCTTGAACAACTTCTGTCTTATCACTTTGTGCTGCAAAGTATAAAGGAGTAAGTCCTTTTTTTTCTTGTATATTGGGATTAGCGCCTCTTTCTAATAACAATTTAACAAGCTCTAACTGACCATTTCGTGCTGCAATATGTAAATAAGTGTTGTTTACTAATGGGTCTTGAAAATTTACATTAGCTCCATGATCAAATAAAATATTAATTATTTCTCAATTATTGTTATTTATTGCGTTAATTATTGACATACTAACTTTTTTTTCTTGAAGATTTACATCGGCACCATTTTCTAATAAAAATTTAATAAAATCTATCGCGTCTTTATTTATCGCTAAAAGCAAAGGTGTATTATTATTTATATCAGAACTATTTATTATTTTTTTATCTGGATTTAACTTAATCAATAATTTAGCAAGTTCGAAATTATTTTGAATAATAAAAATATATAAAATATTATTATCACTATTAGAATTTAATGAAAAAAAATCATCAGTTTTTAAATCAGTTTTTAAATCAAATTCTTTTTCAAAGTATAAATTTATAGATTTTAAATCTTGTTTTCATCTTGTCATTCCTACGATATATTGTAAACACGCATTCTTTATTTCTGTAAAATTTTGATTTTCATTAAATGCTTTTTGTATTTTTTTTGATATATTATCAATATTATTTTCTGCTTTTAAGATGTTGTTAATATCAACTTTATTTTTATCGATAAAATTAATTATTTTTTTTGCTTTAGTTAATTCATTTCAAATTTTTATTCTAAATTTATTGAATTGTTCTGAATATTTTTTTCAATCACCTCTTAATTGTGATGTATAATCTTCTCAATTTATTGTTTGATTATTAAATATTTTTTCTTGAATATCTTTTAATATATTTTTACTCTCAGATATGATTTTTTTTAATTCATCAATATTTTTAATATTTGCAAAAATTTCTAAAGTCTTTTTATCACATTGAAACCTCATGGCTTCACTTGTAATAAAAATCATTCTTACTAAATCATCTTTTATTTTTTGATTTTCTTGTTTATTATTATCATAATCTGCTAAATTTGAAATTGCACCTTTTAAAGTTTCGTTAGAAATATTAATATTTTTTCCTTTATCTGGTTTTCCATTTTCTTTTATTACAACATTTAAGCCCTCGCTTGTATACGCTCCTGTATAATTTAAATTAATCTTTTGACAACTATATTTCTTAATTACTGATTTATTTAAATCTTTAATTTTTTCTTCATCATTTTTTAAATTTTCACCTTGTAAATTACTAAGTTTTTTATTCAAAGAATTCAATTCGTTATTATAATTTAATTTTTTAATATTTTTTTCTTTTTCTTTAAGAGGAATTAATTTATTTTTTTGTTGCAAATATTCTTTTACTTTTTCTTCATTAAATAAAAGTTTGTTTTCTTTTAAATTATTTAATTTTTCCTTTAAATTATTAAGTTTTTTGATTTCTTCTTGATTATGTTGTTTTATTTTTTCTAAAAGTTCATCATCAAAATAAAAATACTTATTTTGATTATTAATAAATCCTAGTAAATAAAGATTATTTAAATTAATTACTAATTTTATATTTTTATTATTACTATTTTTTAATGTTAATATCAATATTTTTTCTTTGTTATTTTGTTGTTCTTTAATTCAATTAGCTATTTTGGGCTCTAATTCTTCTAATTTATAAATAATTGTTTTATTATCAAGTTCTTTGCTTATAAGTCCACCCATATTGATACTTCTTAATGGATCAAGATATTTTTCATCAATAAGTTCCTGTAACATTTTTTGAATATTGTAAGAATAATTTTCATCTAAATTAATTTCTTTTTCAATAATATCAGTTCGGCTACCTGTATTTTTTGAAAATTGGGATTGTTGTTCATCTTGTATTTTTGGAGTAGTTGATATGTCTTCGTTGTTTTGCCTTTTACTTCTTTGGAGATTTTCTAAATTATTTGTTTGTGAATAATTAAGCTCACTACTTAATAATTTAGTTTTTGTTCTTTGCTTTCCATTGGGAGCGACTGCAATGACGGTTGATAGGGCGTTGCCAGTTATTAAAATTGTTCCTAATAACTCTAAGAGTTTTTTCATACTAATCAAATTCCTTTCCTGAATTTTTACCAATTAATAAAATTTATTAAATAATCAACATGCTTTTTCCAAATCTTAGTCTGGAATCTATTCACTTTGCATTTTCATTATATACCGTCAAACAAAAAAATTCTATTTTTACTATATTAGACTTCTTACAATATTGTGATAGTAACTGAAAATTGTATTATTGAAGCAAATAAATTTAACTTTGTTAAAATTACTACCAAGAAAGGTGATTTTTTATGTTAGAAATTAATAATAATGTAAAAACCCCAGAAAATAAACATTGATTCAGTTTATTTACAACCCATAAAAATATGTACACCAACAAATGCAAACAACTAGCTAATGAATATGAAAAATTAGATGAATACTTATATAAATATCATTATCGCTTAAAACAAGGTTATAAAGTAGTTCATTTTGCACCAAGAACAATTATTACAATTTTTGGTGATGTTACTTTTAAACGACGCCGATATAAATATTGAAATCAAAAATCAGGTAAATTTGAATATGTATGTTTACTAGATAAAGAAATTGGTTTATCACCCAAACAACGCATTTATTTTGATGTCCAATTTAAAGTTTTAAGTCTTTTGGGTGATGGTAAACGATATCGCGATGTTTTAGATGCTCTAAATCATTGTTATATTTCAAAAGCTAGTATTTCAAATATTTTAAATAAATACGATATTGCCGAATATTTTCAACTAGCAGAAAAAGAAACTAAAACTAGAATTGATGTCAAAAATAAGGATTTATATATTCAACTGGATGAGACATTTTTAGCGACATTAGACCATAAAATTAAACAAGACCAAAGAATCCGTTTAGTTACTTTTCATACCGGACATAAAGAAAAAAAATACAAAAATGCTCGTAGAGAATTAGAAAATAAACGAGGTCATTTTCTAATGTTAAAAGTTGGTAAACGAATAAATACAATGGATTATCGTGATTTATTAATTAAGGAATTACAAAAACATTATGTAAATATTAATTATGACAGAATAATTGTTTGTGGCGATGGTGCTACTTGAATTAGAGAAATTGCCAATAGTTTTGGTAATGTTAGATATATTTTAGATGGTTATCACGTTATTAAAAAATTAAAACAAACGGCATTTAATATTATTTTTGAAAATCGCAAAGTAACACTAAATAGTTGAATTAAATTATATAAGGATGGAAATCATCAAGAATTAATTAAAAACATTCGTAATATTGCTAAAAATGAATTAAATAAAGATATTAAAACAAATTTACGAAAGGCGAGTAATTATTTCAGTAATAATAAGCAAGGTATTCATCATCAAAATTTAGAATGAAATATCGGCTGTAGCATCGAAAGTGATGTATCACATTTAGTAAAACAACAATTAGGCTATGGGGCAAAAATATATAATCATAAGAATTTAAATAACCTATTACATTTAAGAATGGCAAATTTAAACAAATTAAATGTATTACATCATATTAATGAAAATATTAATTCAGAAATAGAAATCAGAAAAGAAATATATAAAAATTCATTATGAAATAAATATAATAATAAAAATGATGATAGTTGAATTAATTATAAAGGTAATGCTGTAACAAATAAATATAATACATTTAAGTAAGTAAAAATATTAGTTAAAATTTAATAATAATTAATAATTTTTTATTGTGTAAAAATTCAATAATATGATAAAATAAAAAAGAATAAAAATGACAATAACAAGAAAGGTAGGGTTAGTTTAGTAATTAAATAATATAATTAGCTGATTGTTTTACTTCTTCAAAGCAATACCTAAGAAAACTAAACGCGACCGGAACAAATTTTAAACTATTGCGAATTTGATGAACAATGCATAATTGATGCTGTGTTTTTGGGAAAACAGCTTCTATTGCATCAGACATCCCAGTTAAATTATCACTACAAGCAACAAGAATATCTTGTAACCCACGATTTTTCATTTCCGTAAGATTATTAAGTCAAAATTTGGCTCCCTCATTCTCACTAATTCACATTCCTAAAATATCTTTTAAACCATCTAAATTAATTCCTAAGGCAAGATAAACTGCTTTATTTATTATTCGTTTATCTTGCTTTACTTTAACAACAATACAATCAAAATAAACAATCGGATAAATCTTCTCTAAAGGTTTAGTTTGTCACATTTTAACTTCTTCAATAACATCATCAGTTATTTGACTAATTAAACTTTCTGAAATTTCTGCTCCGTGATAGAATTCTTGCAATTGTGCTTTGATATCAGAAATTGTCATTCCTCTTGCATATAAAGAAATTACTTTTTGATCAAAGTTATCAAATCTTCTTTGTCTTTTCGGAATAATTACTGGTTCAAAAGTACTATTTCGATCTCTTGGTACATCAATTGCGATTGAACCATTTTTAGTAATAATGGTTTTTTGTGTGTTGCCATTTCTTTTATTATGATTCTCATCAGTTTCAAGATAATCTTTAATTTCCGTATTTAACATTCGTTCAGTTAATTTTTTGGTAAATTCCTGAAAAATAGTATTGCCTTTAAATAAATCTTGTGGATTATCAATATTTTCTAAAAAATAATCAACAACTTTATCAATTGCGTCAGGTTCTTTTTTTATTTTTTTTGTCATTTTCTGTTCTCCTTCTTTTAAGTATAATTCAGAATGAATTATCGAGACACAGAATTTTGGACAGGCTCGAAAATTAAATTCTAATCAATTATAAAAATTCCGTGTTGTAATTATTTTACCTTTGATATTTGTTACTTTTAAGTTGCCGTTTCTTCCAAGATTATCAGTTTTTAATGTGCTTATTCCTTCTTCATCTAAATAAATATAACTATTTTTCATAGCCAATGTATTTTTAAAATCAATTGGTAATTTATTTAATCCGCTTTCATTTTTATCAAATTCACTTAAGGCTATACTAAAATTTTGTCTAAATCCGTCTCACATTCAATTAATTCTTGCTTTTGATAAAGTAAATTCGTAGTTTCATTACTTTGTCTTTTATTTCTAATTAGTTGTGATGTTGTTTTGTCATTATTAATGTTTTGTGGAATGGTAAAAATGTTATTAAAACTGATAATTAATACGGTAAATATTTTCATAAACATTTTTATCACTCCTTTTTAAAATATTTTATTTTTTATTGTTCTTTTAGTTTTGATTTTTTTAATAAGTCACTCAATACCACAATTTATAATTACAGCTATTGTAATGCATATATCTAAATATCCTAGTATCATAAGTGAAATCAATGCTTCAAATTTTTCATATAATAATTTCAAATCATTAATTTCCAATTTTAAAAATGGAATGAAAAAGATAGTAATCATAAAAATGTAAGGTAAAATTCTCCATCAATATTTTTTAAAAGAATTAATGAGTTTGTGTGATTTCATTTTTTAAGGCTTTTTTTGCTTTAATTTTTTGAATAATCAAGCGGATTAATTTTTCCAATTTAATTGCAAAATATATTGCTCCGCCTCATCAAAAAACAAATATTCCTGCTAGCATAATACCACTATTGAACTTGCCGAAGAAATCAACCATCTGTTTATTCATAAAATCATTAAATTCGTTACTTGTTCCAGTTATTCATTTAATATCGATTGCTGTTAATGCACAAATCAATAAGCTTATAAAAATGAAAATGATACTTAATAACTATTTTTAACCACTGCTTTTTAAAAGAATTTTTAATTCTTAATTTTAATGGCATTTTTTCTTTTGAATTATCTTTTTTAAATAATTTTTACTAAAAGTTTTTTCATTTTAATTCTCCTTTCATATTTTTATCGTCCTTTAATCACAATAAATAAGGCAATAAGTACACAAGTGACACCAAGAATGGTAAAGATTGGATGTTGAGAAAATGTTCGTGCCATTGGTTTAAATAATTCTAAAATTGTTAAATTGCTAGTAATAAACTTTTTAAAATTGGCAAGGCCCTCGCTAATATAGTTCGTTAAAGTTTCAAAATGACTACCAGCTAATAATCCAAGAACAGTTATTAAGATAAAAATAATAATTAGTTTAAACATCATTAGTTACCTTGTTTTGTTTTTTTATTTCTTTGTTTTCAATTAATTTTATTTGGATTTATTGGTTGTATTTGTTTTTTAACT
Source organism: Spiroplasma endosymbiont of Clivina fossor (assembly GCF_964031115.1). GTDB lineage: Bacteria > Bacillota_I > Bacilli_A > Mycoplasmatales > Nriv7 > Nriv7. The sequence continues at coordinate 175,828 of NZ_OZ035006.1, read as the reverse complement.
TTTCCTCACGCACTTAAACGACCACTATTTTTAACGGCATATCGGCGTTGTTTTTCTAAATTAACTTGTTGACTACCAAATCCAAGAATAATTGCCATAAGAAATTCTACAGCAAGCATTAAGAATAAAGGAAATATTAGTTGAATTTTTGTTCCTGGTACTTCAAGACTTCAAATTAAATCAAAAACTTTATAAAGCATTTGGGCGAGAAAGTCGGCCATTTTTGCAAGATTTTCCGTTTTTTATTATTCCTTTTCTTTCATTTTTCTTAAAAATTTGCTAAATTTATCCATTTTTAAGTATTTTAAGTCTTCTAAATCAATTGCTGTGTCAGTTATAATATTTATCTTCATAGTCAGGATTTACTTTTGAATTTAAGTAATCTCTTAAAAATGCTAGATAAAAAGAATTGTAAGTGTTTAATATTGGTAGAGGAATTTTTAGTTTAAAAAAATAAATATCAAGTTCAGGGATATCACGGTATTTAATGCGACGACCTTTTTTACTATTTTTAGCATCAATTAAGGTGTTTCGTCAGCGTTCATATTCTTCAATGCTCGTAAAGGTACCATAAATGACTTTTAAGTAGGGGCGAAAAATATTAACGGGTTTTTTACGAATTCCCACAATCACATTATTGGCAATATCACGAACTTTAACTCAAATATGTTTATCTCTTTGACCGCTAGCGAGCACAATATGACCGAAATGGCGTGCCAGAGCAAAATATTCTTGGATACCGGTTTCTTCGTTTTTGGTATTATTTTTTTCTCAGTCAGTTCCTTCTAAAAATAAATTGGTTTCATCTCACAAAAGTAAGGTTTTGTCTGGCAATACGGGATAATCAAAGTCTAATAATCCCATATGCCCTAAACTTAATTTTTGGGTTTCTAGTAATGGAAAGGTTGATGCGATATGATATTTCTTCTTTTTTAGTAATTTTGATGCGTATACTAGAAAGGCCGTTTTTCCAGTTCCTAATGAACCAATCACAATATTTAACGGTGAATTTTTTAAGAAATTAATAACTTTGTTAATTTGTGTTAAATTACTGATTTTAAAAATGAAAATTAAAATACAACCTGCTAAAAATAAATAGTTCACAATGTTTTTAAAATAACCGTTGTAAATGTATCAAATTGCTCCTCAATGTCATAAAATTAAAAATGAGGTGCGATTTAATTCAATAAAATGGTTATTTTTTTCTATTACTCATTTGCAAAATTTCATCTTGCACCTCACTTTATTTTTTTGTTAGCGTACTGCTCCAAGTAATTTTTCAAACATTTTAAAGCAAATAAAGAATATTGCCAAAATAAATGGAAAAATGAAGATTCAGTAGTCAGCAAAGAAGTTACCGACTTGTGGCATATTAACAGCAATAATTTCTCACATTTTAGTAAACGCTGTTATAATCGCATTTCACAATTTAGTCATCGCATCACTAGCTGTTATTTTTGTTACTGCTGGTGCATCGGCTAAGAAAGTTCCAATCATATAATCACCTCCTTTCTTTTTAAAACATTCATCATTTATATTCAAAGTTTTTCTTAAATTTGTTAAAACCACGATTATCGTTAACACGATTGTATTTTTTCCTAATTAATTTTGAATTTCTTTGTGAATGCATCACAATGTAACTTCGCGACATTAGTTTTGTTTCTATCTAAATGCCGATATGGTTTTTCAAAGTAGCATTAGAATAAATCACACCATAATTGCTGTCAAGAATCAAAAAGCAATGTTTGCTATTAAAAGCCAAAGTGTTTTTTGGGTTAAATCAATTTCTTTGCCACCACTAATATGAGCCGGAATAGTTGTAATTTGAATAAATAAATCTCAGAAAGTTTGTTTAATTTGTTCTCAATTAAATTCCTTTAAGTTTATTGTCATTTTTTATCTCCCAAAAATCATTTTTATTGGTAAATACATAATTGAAATTAGTGCGAAAAAAAGTAATGATAATAATTAATCCGGCAATAAACGCAACTTGTGCAGGCATTTTTTTCTATCGGAACAAACAGTTCTAAAAATTCCATAATAATTTTTCAAAACATTATTTTTTATTCTCATTATTTTCTTTTGAATTAGGAGCTTTAACTCATTCTTCAAAGCGGGCAATAAATACTTTTTCGTCTTTTGTAAAATTACCAGTATTATTTTTAATGGCATTTTTATATTTAATTCTAATTTTTATTTTGGCATAAATTTTATAAGCAAAATATGCCAATAGCATTATGCAAATGATAATAAATATTATTCCAATCGCAATATTCATTTTTAAGCTCCTTTAAAATAATTATAATTTATATCTTTTTTGTTGTTTTCTTTTTTGGCAATGAAGAAGCCTAATAATTCTTGTCCCTTAATTAATTTGGTTTCTTTTTCTTTTTGATTAATTGAGATTACTTGATATTTACTATCTTTTATTATTCCAATACAAATTGAATTTTCGTATTTTCCTTTATAAACAAATCGTTTTGGAAACCAAATGCATATTTGTTCATTAAATCACGGTATTTTTGATGCTTTAATAAGCATTGCGTTTTGCGTTTCTTTTAAGAGATATTTTTTAGTATTTAAGAAAATGTTTTCAATGTTTTTCATAATAAATTACCTTTCTTATAGATAAACTAAGTTAGTTAACTTAGTTTTTTAAACACTTATATATCGCAGATTTAAGTGTTTAACAAGCTTTGTTATTAAATTTTGTTTTTTTTTTTTTTTTATTAGATAAAGATTTTAATAATTTTAAACTTAGCATACCCCTATATATAGAAATTTCTACACTTTAACATCCGCATCCTGCCCTTGGAACTAATTTAATAGCGTGTATATTTTTAGGAAATCCACCCATTCATTTTTTTATTGCAAAACGAAACAAATTGCTATAGCTAATAGGGTGTTATCTACTAACTGGTAAACTTCTTTTGGTTATGGTGACTACCCACAATTTATCGTGCTTTAATACATACCAACATTATTAATTCACTTGTATTTAATTTTCAAAGAACAAATTTTTAACACCTTATAAAATAAAAAGACAGTCATTACTGACTGCCTTAATACTTATTCAAATATTTTCCTACCTAACAAAACTTTATGCGTCCTCATATATTGCAACAACAAAAATAACCTCAGTATTTATTGAGGTTATTAATCGAATTTATTATTTAAACTAATTCAATATAAACCATTGGTGCATTATCGCCTTTACGGTCATCAGTTTTTAAAAGTCTCGTATAGCCACCCGATCTTTCATTATATCGCTTAGCAATATCAGTAAATAATTTTTGTAAAACTGTTTCTGTTTCATTAACATCAATATTTCGTAAAATACTTGATGCTTGTCTTCTAGCATGCAAATCTTGTCTTTTTGCTAAGGTAATTAATTTATCAATTGTTTTTCTTAATTCTTTAGCGCGTTTTTCAGTTACAAGCAATCTTTCATGAACAACTAATTCTGTTGCTAAATTACGCATTAATCCTTGTCTTCAGCTAGTATTCTTACCGCGTTTTTGAATAAATGACATATTCTCTCTGTGTTCCTCCTTTTATTCTCGTTTAAAAGTTAGCCCTAATGCTAATAATTTCTCTTTAATTTCATTAAAGGATTTTCTTCCTAAATTTTTCGTTGCTAAAATATCATTTTCTGTTTTATCAGTTAAATCACGAATCGTAACAATTTCTGCTCGTTTTAAACAATTATATGAACGCACCGTTAAGTCTAATTCTTCAATCGGTTTTTCTAATTCATCTGTTTCTTGTTTTTCAGAAATAGAAATAATTTCTAATGATTGTGCTTGCTCACTTAAACTAACAAAATGTTCTAAATGAGCAATTAAAATCTTCGCAGCAATCGCAATTGCTTCTACAGGAGTAACAGAACCATCAGTTGTTAATTCTAAAACTAATTGCTCTAAATCAGCACTTTTTCCAACTTTAGTTGATTCAACACTATATTTAACATTAACAATTGGTGAATAATTAGAATCCATAGGAATAATCCCAATATTAGTAATTAAGCGTTTATTATCATCAAATGATTTATAACCACGAGAATTTTGAGCATACATTGTCATTTCTAATTTACCACCTTTAGCAACAGTAGCAATTAAATAATCACCATTTAATATTTCAACTCCTAACGGACAAACAATCATTGAAGCTAATACTTCACCAGCTACCGCATCTACTTTTAGTGAAACACTTTCTTCTTCTTTAAAAACAGTACTATCAATTTTTAAAATAATACCTTTTAAATTTAAAATAATTTGAGCAACATTTTCAACAACCCCTTTAATTGTTGAAAACTCATGACTAGCTCCTTTAATATCAACACCATAAATTGAAGCTCCCGGTGTTGCTGCTAATAAAGTTCTTCGTAAAGCGTTACCAATAGTATTACCAAATCCTCTTTCTAATGGTTCTACTATGAAGCAACCGAAATTTTTACTAGTACTTTCAGTTTGTAATTTAAAATTTGGTCTAACAAATTGTTTCATTTATTAACCTCTTGGCCTTTTAGGGGGACGACATCCATTATGAGGAATTGGTGTTACATCTTTAATACTTGTAATTTCCAAACCAGCTGCTTGTAAGCTTCTAACAGCAGCATCTCTTCCAGGACCAGGTCCTTTACACTGAACTTCAATCGTTCTCATTCCATGTTCCATTGATGCCTTAGCAACTCGTTCTGCTACCATTTGTGCAGCATAAGGGGTTGATTTCTTTGTTCCTTTAAAACCAATTGCACCAGCCGCACATCAAGCAATAACATTGCCTAATTCATCAGTCATTGTTACAATTGTATTGTTAAATGTTGAATGAATATGGGAGATTCCTTTTAAAATATTCTTTTTTTGTCTTTTCTTTGCAACTTTTTCTATTTTTGCCATCATGTTTACCTCCACTTCTTACTATTTTTTCTTATTAGCAACTGTTTGTCTGCGATCTCTTTTTGTTCTGGCATTTTGTTTAGTAGATTGACCATGAACTGGTAAACCTTTACGATGACGAATACCACGATAACAACCAATTTCCATTAATCGTTTAATATTTAATTGGGTTTCACGCCGTAGCTCACCTTCTACTTTATAATCTTTGGATATTTCTGCTCTAATATTTGTTAGTTGCTCTTCTGTTAATTGGTTAACACGAGTACTTTCACTAATATTACAGACTATTAAAATTTTTTGAGAAGTTGATAAACCAATCCCATAAATATATGTTAAAGAAATAACAATTCTTTTATTATTAGGAATTTCTACTCCTGCTATTCTTGCCATATTTAACCTCCTATTTTTAACCTTGTCTTTGTTTGTGCTTTGGAGTTTTACAAATTACTCGCACACATTTTTTTCTATTAATTATTTGACATTTATCACAAATCTTTTTAACTGATGATCTTACTTTCATTTAATTTGTCTCCTTTTACTATTTTTTTACTTATGACGATAAGTAATTCGCCCACGTTTTAAATCATATGGAGAGAGTTCAATAATTACTTTATCACCTGGTAAAATCCTAATGAAATTCGTGCGAATTTTACCAGAAACGTGAGCTAAAATAACCGCATTGTTTTCTAATTTTACCTTAAACTCAGTATTAGGTAAACATTCAATAACAATTCCTTCCACTTCAATAATATTTTTAGTTTCTTTTTCTTTGGTGGCCATTTAATTCCCTTCTTCCTCCATTGAGTGTGGATTAGCAGTTAAAACTTCATATCCCTTTGCGGTTACTAGAATTGTATGTTCAAAATGAGCTGAATATGTACCATCAAGGGACACAACTGTTCAATTATCACCTAAAACTCTAGTTTGGTCAGTACCAATTTGTACCATTGGTTCAATACAAATTGTCATTCCTGCCACTAGTTTTAAACCATAGTCATATTTACCATAATTAGGAACATATGGTTCTTCATGTAATTGTTTACCAATCCCATGCCCCGTATAATTTTTTGGTAAACGATACCCTTGTTGCTCAACAAATTGTTGAATTGTTGCCCCAATAGTACCAATTCTAACACCCGGAGCAATAATTGCTATTGCCTTATTTAAGGCTTCTTCCGTTACAGTAATTAACTTTTGATATTCCGCTTTAATTTGACCAACACCAACAGTAATGGCTGCATCTGCAAAGTATCCATCAACAACAGCACCCGCATCAATTGATACTAAATCACCTGTCTTAATAATTTGATTATTAGCAATTCCATGAATTAATTCATTGTTAATAGAAACACAAATATGATTAGGAAAACCATAATAACCTTTAAACGCTGTTTTAGCATTATTTTCTTTTAACACTCTGGCTGCTATTATATCAAGGTCGCGTTTTTTTATTCCGGGAATAATTGCCTTTTTAACTTCAGCTAACATTTTAGCAACTACTTTTCCCGCAGCACGCATTGCTTTAATTTCCAATTCACTTTTAACAGTAACCATTTATTTTACACACTATCTAAAATACTTTTAATACCATTAAATACTAATTTACTTGACTGATTAGCATCAACAACATGTAATAAGTTTTCTTCTTGATAATACTCTACTAAAGGTAAAGTCTCATTTAAATAAGTTTGAATTCTAATTTTAGCTTTTTCTTTCGTATCATCATCGCGCTGAATTAATGATGCATCATCATCATCACATTGCATCGCAATTTTAGGTTTATTAATTAATTTGCTATATGTTCGATTACAAGTCGGACAAACTAAGCGATTAGTAATCCGATCAATTAAATGTTCTAAGTCAGCTTCTAAATAAATAACAAAATCAATTTGTTGTTCTTTTTTTTCTAAAATCTCTTGCAATGCATGCACTTGTTTAAGCGTTCTTGGAAAACCATCAAGAATAAAGTTTTCACTTAAATTATCAATGGTTTCTCGGACAAGATTAATGACTTGTTCATCGGGTACTAATTTTCCTGCATCTAAATATTCTTTAGTTTTTAATCCCAATGGTGAATTATTTCTTATCGCTTGACGAATAATATCTCCTGTTGATAAATGTATCAAACGGTATGCCTCACATAACTTTTGTGACTGAGTTCCTTTACCACTTCCGGGTGCTCCTAAAAAGATTAAATTCATTTTAAATACCACTCTCTTTTATCATATATTTTTACTTTGATTTTCATCCCTTTTAAATTGAATATAAGATTGTTGCGTCAGATGTCCTTGAACTTGACGAATAACTTCAATTGCAACACCAACCATAATAATAACTCCTGTTCCACCAATCGCTAACATTGGCGGTAAATTTGTTAATTTAGAAATTAATGTTGGCAATATGGCAACAAAAGCTAAAAAGATACTACCAACAACACTTAAACGATTTAAAGTTGATTTAATATATTTCTCAGTTTCTTTTCCTGGTTGAATTCCAGGAATAAATGTGCCATTCTTTTGAAAATTCTCTGCCATTTGTTCAGGATTAATTTGTATTTGAGAATATAAGAAAGTAAAGAGAATAATTAAAATCGCAAAAATGCTCATTCCTGACCATGAATCTAATGCCAAATAAGTCTCAGTAAAATTAGTAAACCCTGTCCCTTCGGGATTATTAGCTTTAACAATTTGGGCAATTGTTAAAGGTGCTGTTATAATTGCTGAAGCAAAAATCACGGGAATGACACCAGCCGAATTAATTTTTAACGGCAAATACGGTGCTTTTTCACTTTTTAACGCTAACCCACTTCCCGTCTGTTGAATCGGAATTCTTCTTTCTGATTCAGCAAAGAATACAACCATTAAAATTACTAAAAGAAATCCAACCATATAAAGTAAAAACTTTAAAAACCCACTAAAAACAACTATTGCTTCACTTTGACCACCAACTCAAAATTGAAAAGTTTTAGCAATATTAAATGGTAAACTAGAAGCAATTCCAGCAAAAATAACTAAAGAAACACCATTACCAATTCCACGAATTGTAATTTGATCAGCTAGTCAAAGAATTAAGAATGTTCCTCCCAAAAGCAGTGTTGGTACCAAAATATAATAAAACACTGCTGATGTAGCAATATTTCCAGCATCTGCTTCTTGCCATTTAAGACTAATAATTTTTTGTTGTGCCAAGGTCATAATTGTCGCAAAACCTTGCATAATACCAAATGGCAATGTTAATCATTTAGTTAATGAATCTAATTTTCGTTTCCCTTTTTCTCCTGATTTAGCTCAACGAGATAATCCTGGAACTAAATCAGTAGATAATAATTGGACAATAATAGAAGCAGTAATGTATGGCGATAACCCTAAAGCGAAAAGTGAAAATCGATCAATAGAGCCTCCACCTAACATTGCAATCAAATTAAAAAATTCTCTTGAATCCTTATTAGATTCATTAAGATTTTTATTTATATTAACCCCTGGAACAGTAATTAATGCTCCCAAACGAATAATAAATAAAACCAATAATGTAAAAGCTAATTTTAATAAAATATCTTTATTATTACGATAAAATCTTTTAATGGTTGTTATCACTATTAAATCACCTCGGTTTTACCATTAGCCTTCTCAATAGCATCTTTAGCGACTTTTGAAAACTTATGAGCTTTAATAACTAATGCTTTACTAATTTTACCATTAGCAAGAATTTTTACTAATGATTTTTCACTATTAATTAATTTTTTGCTTTTTAAAACTTGGGGAGTAATTTCAGTTATATCTAATTGTTCTAAAGCACTTAAGTTAACAATTTCATATCGTTTCTTTGTAAAATTGGTAAAACCGATTTTAGGAATTCTCCGAAATAAAGGGGTTTGTCCACCTTCAAATCCAGGGCGAACGCCACCACCACTTCTAGCATTTTGACCTTTATGTCCTTTACCAGAAGTTTTTCCATGCCCTGAAGATGTTCCTCTTCCAAGGCGTTTTTTATCTTTACGAGATTTTTCAGTATATTTAAGTTCATGTAATTTCATAATTATTGTTCCCTTGCTAGTGATTTTTCATTAACTTTTTCTTTAATTTCTCGTAAACTATAAACTTGTTCTTTAGTTCGCATTTGTTTTAAACCATCCATTGCTGCTCTAATCATAATAAGTGAGGTATTAGAACCTAATGACTTAACATAAATATCTTGCACCCCAGATACTTCAATTAAAGTCCGAACTGGGCCACCAGCAATAATTCCTGTACCTTTTCTAGCAGGTTTAATTAATACTCGGCCCCCACCATAATGACCAATAACATCATGAGGAACAGTAGCCCCCACCATTGGAATCATAAAAGTATTTTTCTTAGCAGCTTTTGCTGCTTTTTTAATAGCATCGAGTACTTCATTAGCTTTACCAGTAGCAAAACCAACTTTTCCCTTATGGTTACCAACAATAACTACTACTGAGAAACGAAAATGTCGCCCCCCTTTAGTTACTTTAGTTACCCTTCTTACTTTAACGACCTTTTCTTCAAACTCTTCAATTGGTTTTTGAAAATTAGCAATTGATTTTTTAGTTCATCGTTTTTTATTTCGTTCACCATCACTACCTCGATTAGCAAAATTAGGCTTAGTTGGTGATGTCGTTAAATTTTGTTGATCTTTTTTTTCTTGCATTAACATACTTCTCCTCTACTAAAATTTCAATCCATGTTCTCTTGCAGCCTCCGCAAACGCAGCAATTTTCCCGTGATACAAGTACCCCCCACGATCAAAGACCACAGTGGTAATATTGTTTTCTAAAGCTTTCTTTGCTAACTTTTCTCCCAGAAGGGTAGCACTAGCTTTATTTAAATTACCCTTACCTGCAGCACCTGCAGCACCTGCCATTTGCAAAGTTGAGTAAGAAACTAGTGTCCGGTGCTGACTATCATCAATAATTTGTGCATAAAGATTCCTATTAGAACGAAATACATTAAGTCGGGGTCTTAATTCAGAACCAGTTATTTTTTTACGAATGCGAAAATGTCTAATTTTTCTTGCTTCATAGCGATTTGATTTCATTTTTAACTCCTTTGAAAGTAATCTCTTTTAGACTATTGTCTATTTACCTGCTGATTTCCCTTCCTTACGAATAATGTATTCATTATCATATTGAATTCCTTTAGCTTTGTACGGCTCTATTCGTCGAAAAGCACGAATATCGGCTGCTACTTGTCCAACTAATTCTTTACTAATTCCTGAAATAATAAGTTCTGTTGGTTTAGGACAAACAACTGTTATTCCTTCAGGGATAGTATATTGAATCGGATGTGAGAACCCTAAACTTAAATTTAGTTTATCACCCTGCATATTAGCACGATATCCCACTCCATTAATTAATAATCTTTTACTAAAACCAGTAGTAACACCTGTTAACATTCCTTCTAACAATGAATTAGTAGTTCCATGTAATTGCTTAGTATGTTTTTGTTCATTCGGTCTGATAGTTTTAATCGTTTGGTTTTCAACGATAATAGTAATTTTTTGTGGTAATTGTTTATTGAGTGTTCCTTTAGGTCCTTTAATAGTTATGATATTATTTTTTGCAACATTTATTTCAACGCCATCTTGTACAGATAGAATGCGATTACCAATTCTTGACATAATTTATCACCCTATCAAACAAAGGCAAGAACTTCGCCACCTAAACGATTTTCTCTTGCTTTTGCATCAGTCATAACTCCAAGTGATGTCGAAATAATTGCAATTCCTAAACCATTTAAAACCTTTGGAATCTCACTATTTTTAACATATACTCTAAGACCTGGCTTAGATATTCTCTTTAAACCTCAAATTACCCTTTGGCTTGCTTTATATTTTAATAAAATATCAATTTTACTATGAGTTCCATCTTTGGGTTTCTCATTAATTTTAAAATCGGTAATATACCCTTCTTCTTTCAGAATTTGGGCAATTTGCAATTTTATATTAGAAGTCGGAATGCTTACCTTTTTAAATTGTCGCTGGTTAGCATTGCGAATTCTTGTTAGCATATCGCTAATTGGATCTGTCATCATATTTTACTAACTACCTCCTATCATGAAGCTTTCTTAAACCCAGGGATTTGCCCTTTATTGCCAAATTCACGAATACATATACGACATAATTGAAACTTTTTTAATACTGACTTTGGTCGGCCACAATTTTGACAACGAGTGTATGCGCGAACTGCAAACTTAGGAGTTTTTAATTGTTTTACTTTTAATGATTTTTTTGCCATCAGTTTCTTTCCTCTCCTATTTCTTAAATGGTGCACCCATTTTTTTTAGTAAAGAAAATGATTCATTTTGATTATTACTAGACATTACAATAGTAATACTCGTTCCCCTTGTTTTTACAACTTTGTCGTAATCAATTTCAGGAAAAATCAATTGTTCTTTAATTCCTAATGTGTAGTTACCGTGTTTATCAAAACCAGCTTTATTTAAACCACGAAAATCACGAACCCGAGGTAAATTAATATTAAATAATTTATAAAGAAAGTCATACATTTTAGTACCCCGTAAAGTTACTTTACACCCAATTGGCATTCCTTCTCGTAACTTAAAACCAGCAATTGATTTTTTTGCTCTAGTTATTACTGGTTTTTGTCCCGTAATTAAGTATAATTCTCGCATTACTATTTCAATATTTTTACTGTTACTAACAGCATCACCAGCACCAACATTAACAACTACTTTGATAATTTTAGAAACTTGCATTGTAGAAGTAAAATTATATTCTTGCATCATTGCCTGAATGATTTCATCTTGATATTGTTTTTGTAAATAATTCATCAAATTTTAACTCCTTAAATTAAATTCTTGTCTTGGTTTTACGAGCAATCCGATATTTTTTACCATCTTTAATCTCATAACCAATTTTAGTTGTTTTAGTTTTATCTTTACTATCTAGTAAAGCAACATTGGAAAGGTGAATGCTTGCAGGAATTTCTTTAATTCCCCCTTCATCATTCTGGGTTGGTTTTTGGTTCTTTTTAATTGTAATGCCTTCAATTTCCACACGAAGTTTTTTCTTTAAAATATTAGTAACTGGTCCTTTAAAACCACGATGTTTACCAGCAATAACTACTACTTGGTCACCTTTTTTAATTTTTATTTTTATCATCTTATATCACCTCAGTTGCTAAAGAAGCAATTTTATTAAATCCTGCTTCTTTTACTTCTCTAGCAATCGGACCAAAAATTCTTGTTCCTCTTGGCATTTTATCATCTCTAATAAGAACAGCTGCATTTTCCGAAAACTTAATATATGTACCATCACTTCTGCGAACAGCTTTTTTAGTACGAACAATAACAGCTTTAACAATTTGTCCCTTTTTAACAGTTCCTCCCGGTGTTGCTTGTTTAACTGAACAAACAATAACATCACCAACACTTGTAAATTTACGAACCGAACCACCTAAGTTCCGAATTACTAAAATTACTTTTGCTCCTGTATTATCAGCGACCCTTAATTGAGACTCAGTTTGAATCATGATCTATACTTCCTTTTCTATAAAATAATTGCTTTTTCAACAATTTTTACTAAACGAAAGCGTTTAGTTGCTGATAATGGTCTTGTTTCCATAATTAAAACACGATCACCCTCTTGGGAAGAATTGTCTTGGTCATGAGCTTTAAACTTTTTTGAATATTTAACGCGTTTTTTATATATCGGATCATTTTTATATGTTTCTACTAAAACAGTAATTGTCTTCTCCATTTTACTAGAAACAACAATACCCGTATAAACCTTACGGTTATTTCTTTCCATCATTATCGCCTCGCTTTTCATCAGTTTTTGCTTTAGGGATTATTGTTGCTGATTTAGATTTAGTAACTTTTGCTGTTTTAACACTAGCTTCTTTACTATCTTTACTTGTTATTGGCTTAGAAGCTTTTTTTTCTTTCATAACTGGTGCTACACCATCTTTAACTTTTTTAATTTCTTTTGCCACTAATTTTTGATTTTTCAGTTCAATTTGTTCAGTAACAACATTATCTTGCTTTTCAACAACTAATTTCTTTTCTTTAAGTTTAGGTTTTGCTTTTTCCTCAACAACTTTAGTTTTTTGATCAATTTCCTTTTGTAATGTTTCAGAAATAACAACTTTTTGTTGATTCAATGGTTTAACAACTTCTCCAGCATCTTTTCTCATTTGTAAATGCGTTAATATTCTAGCAACTTCTCTTCGTAATTCTTTAATCCGATGAGGCTTTTCTAATTGTCCAGTTGCCGATTGAAATCTTAAGGCAAACAATTCTGCTTTTAATTCTTCAGCACGATGTTGTAAATCATTAATGCTTTTATCTTTAAATATCTTCTTTGCCATTATTCTTCACCTCGTTTAACGATTTTACATTTGATTGGCAATTTATGCATTGCCAGTCTTAATGCTTCTCTTGCTACTTCTTCAGTAACACCAGCAACTTCAAACATAATTCGTCCTTTTTTAACAACAGCAACAAACTCTTCAGGAGACCCTTTTCCAGAACCCATTCGGACTTCAAGTGGCTTTTTAGTTTTCGCCATCTGAGGAAAAATGTTAATTCAAACTTTTCCCCCTCGTTTCATATATCTTGTCGCTGCAATTCTTGCTGCTTCAATTTGTTTTGAAGTAATTCAAAGACCTTGTAATTCAGGTTTTTTTTGGACTTGCTCAGTATTGACAACAATACTTCTTTTAGGCATAACCAATTTACCAACTGCTTGTAATCCATATTCACCAAACGAAACCTTAGTTCCTCTTGTTGCTTTACCTTCATAAGAAACACGATGCGGACGGCGATATTTAGTGCGTTTTGGCATTAACATAATTGCTTCGCCTCCTTAACAGAATTTTTCTTTTCTGGTAAAATTTCACCCTTATAAATTCAAACCTTAATTCCAATCAAACCATAAGTTGTTAACGCTGATACTTTAGCATAATCAATATCACTTCGCAAAGTTGCCAAGGGAACACTTCCTTCAGCATAGCCCTCACTACGAGCCATATCAACACCGCCAAGTCTTCCCGAAACTAAAGTTTTAATTCCCTTCGCTCCAGCTTTCATTGCTTTACGGATTGCTAATTTTTGTATCGTTCTAAACGATGCCCGATTAACAATTTGTTGCGCCATATTTTCAGCAACAAGTTGGGCATTCAAATCAGGAACTTTAATATCAACAACATTAATCTTAATATCTAATTTACTTTTAGTTGTCAAACCAATCGCTTGTCGAATAGCTTTAATAATATTTTCAATATTTGAACCTTCTTGCCCTAAGACAACACCCGGACGCGAAGAATGAATAAACAGCGTAATATTTTCTTTCGTGCGCTCAATTTCAATTTTAGCAATTGCTGCATTTTTCCACTTTTTCAAAATTACTTTACGAATTTTAATATCAGAATGTAATCACTTAGCAAAATTTTTATCTTCAGCATATCATCTTGAGTCTCAGTCTTTATTAATACCAAGTCGTAATCCATGTGGACTTGCCTTTTGCCCCATTATTGATTACCTCCCTTTTCGTCTGTTACGACAATTGTAATGTGACTAGTTCTTTTTAATATTTTATAAGTTTGTCCATGATCTGATGGTCGAAACCGTTTTAAAGTTGCACCCTCATTCACTAAAACCTCTTTAATTAATAACGCATCCCCATCCATCGCATAATTATTTACCGCGTTAGCAATAGCTGATTTTAGAAGTTTAAGTACTGGCTCACTAGCTTTTTTATTAGTATTCATTAAAATCGCTAAAGCATCAGTAACTGGTTTTCTTCTTATTAATTCAGCAATTAATTGCACCTTTCTGGGGGCAATTCTAATTGTTCTTAAAATAGCTTTTGCTTCCATATTTTAAACTCCTTACTATTTCTTCTTCTTCTTATCATTTCCGTGCCCACCAAACGATCTTGTTGGTGCAAATTCACCAAATTTATGACCAACCATATCTTCAGTTACAAAAACCGGAACATGCTTTCTACCATCATGAACAGCAACTGTATGATTAATGAAGGCAGGAGAAATAGTAGAGCGACGCGATCAAGTTTTCATTACTTCTCTTTTATTATTACTATTCAACAACTCAACTTTTTTCAATAAATGTGACGCAATATATGGTCCTTTTTTTAATGATCTTCCCATCCTTAACGATTTCCTTTCATAAGCATTACCCTATTTTTTCTTTCTTCTAATAATTAATTTTGTTGAAGCCTTACGAGGATTACGAGTTTTCATCCCCAATGTTTTCTTACCTCAAGGTGTTACAGGAGCTACTCTTCCAATCGGCGCTTTTCCTTCACCACCACCATGTGGATGATCATTAGGATTCATAACTGAACCTCTAACCGTCGGACGAATTCCTCGCCAACAATTTCTTCCTGCTTTTCCTCAATTAACTAAGTTCCGATCTTCATTACCAACTTCACCAATTGTTGCTCGACAAGATGCTAATATCTTGCGAACCTCACCAGAATTCAAACGAATCGTAACATAACGACCACTTTCATCTTTTCCTAATAGTTGAGCACTAGTTCCCGCACTTCTAGCTAATTGACCACCTTTTAAAGGACGCAATTCAATATTATGAACTACTGTCCCCTCAGGCATTTTTCCCATTGGCATACTATTACCAACTTTAATATCCACCAGCGGACCACTAACAATTTCCATTCCCACTTCAAGAGTTTTAGGTGCTAAAATATATCTTTTTTCACCATCAAGATAATTAATTAATGAAATAAACGCATTACGATTGGGATCATACTCAATAGTTGCTACTTTACCAATAATATTGTCTTTATCACGTTTAAAGTCAATAATACGATATTTTCTTTTATGACCGCCACCTTTATGACGCGTAGTAATAATTCCCCGATTATTCCGACCAGATTTCCTATTTAATGTAGTTAATAACGATTTCTCTGGTTTATCAGTTGTTAAAACTGAATAATCAAGAGTTGTCATATTACGACGACCATTAGTAACTGGTTTATATTTCTTTATTGCCATAACTCTTACTCCTTAATATTATTCGTTATTAAATAACTCTAATTTTTCACCTGGTTTTAAAGTAAACATCGCTCTTTTACTAGCATTAGTTAATCCTTCAAACCGTCCCATTTTTTTAGCTTTCGGCTTCTTTTTAATAATATTTACTTTAAGAACTTTTACTTCAAAAATAGTTTCAAATGCTTTTTTAATTTGTGTCTTACTAGCCTTATAATTAACTTCAAAAGTATATTTACCATCAACATTAATTTTTAAATATGACTTTTCTGTTAAGATTGGCTTTTTAATCACTTCGGTAATATGCATTATGCCAATACCCCCTCAATGTTTACTAACGCCTCCAAAGTTATTAATAACTTATTAGCGTGCAATAAATCATAAATATTTAAACTATTAGCTGCAATGACATTAAATTTTGCAATATTACTTGCTGATTTAACAATCATTTCATCAGCTACTTTAGTAATTAATAATGTTTTACTATCCACTAACTTTAAATTTTGACAAATTTGTAAAACTGCCTTTGTTGAATATTTTTCTAAACTAATAGTATCAACAATAATAAGTTCATTATTTTGTGCTTTTAAAGATAACGCCGATTTTAATGCTAACTTTCTTACTTTCCGATTAACATGCAATTTATAATTTTTCTCAACTGTCGGACCAAATACAATTCCCCCACCTTTTCATTGTGGCGAACGAATTGAACCTTGTCTGGCTCGACCTGTTCCCTTTTGCTTTCATGGTTTTTTACCACCACCACTAACTTCACCACGAGTTTTAGTTTGATGTGTTCCCTGTCTTCAAGACGCTTGTTGAGCAATTGTTGCATCAAACATTGCTTGTTGATGAGGCGTAATATTTCAAACTTTCTCATTTAAACTAACATCTTTAACAACATTACCATTAATATCTAATACTTGTAACTTCATCATTTGTTCTCCTTAATAATTATGCTGTTGGGGCACTGCTACTAAATCTACTGTAGTAGTTTCAACAGGTGGTTGATTGTTAACTAAATTTGGTGGTGTTTTTGTTTTTAAGCCCTTAATCGCTTCAGTAATAACAACGAACTGTTTTTTAGGTCCCGGAATTGAACCTTTAACTAATAACGCATTCTTAGCAAAATCAATATGAATTATTTGCAAATTTTGCATTGTAACTTGTTGATGTCCCATTCTTCCCGGCATCTTTTTCCCTTTAAAAATTCGGTTCGGAGCAATCGCACCCATTGAACCAATTTCACGATGAAATCCAGAACCATGAGCCATCGGCCCTCTTGAATAATTATGGCGTTTAATAACTCCTGCAAAGCCTTTACCCTTGCTAATGGCTCGCACATCCACTAATTCACCCGGAGTGAAAATGTCACAATTAATAATATCTCCCATATTAAACCCTGACATTTCACGAATCTCTTTACTAAACCTTTTCGGAGTCGTCTTAGCTCTTTTAAAATGTCCTGTCAATGGTTTATTAACTAAATTAGCTCTTTTATCTTCTACCGCTAATTGCAACGAAGTATAACCATTTTTTTCTGCTGTTTTAACATCAGTAACAACATTAGGTTGCACTTCAATAACTGTTACAGGAATTATCTTTCCTTCAACAGTAAAGACCTGACTCATAGCAATTTTTCTGCCTAAAATTCCTTTCATAAGAATTTTACCGTCCTTTCCAACTTATCATTATTGTGTATATCATTGCCTTTTAAAATATATTTCTAAAAGGTTGACTAGGTAATTGTATTTAATTTAATCTCAATATCCACACCACTTGGTAGTTGTAATCTTGATAAACTATTTACAGTTTTTGGCGTTGGATTAATAATATCAATTATTCTATTATGAGTTCGAATTTCAAACTGTTCACGAGCATCTTTATGTTTATGAACAGATCGTAAAACAGTATAAATTTCTCTTTTGGTTGGCAAAGGAATCGGTCCCTTAACTTTTGCTCCCGTCAATTGCGCTGCTTGAACAATTTTAAAAATTGACTGATCAACAGTTTTGCTATCATAACCACATAAACGAATTCTAATTTTTTGAGCCATAACACGGTCTCCTTCCTGAATTAAAAATTACTTTTGCTACAACGCTTCTTGGCGTATCAATAATGGTACATATAATATACACAGTTAAATATTATACACTATTCCTTAGCAATTACAAATATATTAGTGCGAGGGGGTCGCGTTTAGTTTTCTTAGGTATTTTTTAAAAAAGAAAAAATAATCATTTACTATAAATTATTTCAATATGCAAATTAAGTATATATTTCTTATGTATGATTTTTGTTGTAAAAAATTTTTAATTTTGTCGAAAACTCTTGATAAAATAAAAAAATCATCAACTTGATAATTTTAAAAGGCTTTTATGTAAAATTACTATTTTCATTTTAACTTTTTTATACATTAAAATATAATACCGCTGTTTGTTGGTTTGGAGTTAAACCCTTATGTTGGTATTTTCATTTTCAGAGATTTAAATAATTTTGAATATTAGTAAAACCTAAACCATGATAATGAATTAAGGCTTCTTTAAGACTAGATTGTAATTTACTGATTTTATTTAAGTTACGATAACTAGCTTCAGGATTAATTGTTGTTTTAGTTACACATAAAGTAGAATTTGTTTGTTTTGCTACTAAAAAATATAATTTTTGCATATCAGAAGTAATAATTGAATTTTCGTTAATTAATCCTTTGTTCATATTTTCAATAACTCATTGTTTTTGTAAACGTTTGGTGTTTGTGGATTTAACATAAATATTGTTATTATTATCAATTGCCATTTGAATACAGCATTTAGTATTAGTTGCGAATGGGTCAAGGTGAATTCTTCGTGGATCAGTTTTATATTTGAAATTTCCTTTATGGATTTCTTTAATAAATGTTTCATCGATTTGGATTTTACCAGATAATTTTTTAAATTTTAATTGGGTATTTTCTAATTGTTTTGATTTCATTAATTTTTGACGATTATATCAAGCAGTTTTTAATGTAGTTTTAATAAAACGAGAAATTGTTTTACTAGATTGCCCCAGCAATGAAATTTGAATCAATAAATTTCATTGTTCATAATTTAAATGACTTCAATAAATAAAATGATTACGAAAAGCGTCAAAACTTGCACGGCAATTTTTACATAAACATTTTTGTTTTCCTTCTGAATTATGTCCATTTTTAACGCAATGGTAAGATTCACATTTAGGGCATTTAATACCTTGCGCTCTAAATTTTTGATCAATTTCATTTAAACGTTTTTGTTTTTTTATTAATTCTGCTTGTTGTTTGACTTTTTCATAAAATTCTAAAAATTGATCATCTGTTAAAGTATTTACTAGTTCTTGAATTATTTTTTCCATAATTATTATCCACCTCTATCATATTAAAATATACCTAAAATTAAGTATATTCAATAAATATCAAGAGTTTTCGACAAAATTAAAAGAATTTAATGGTTTTATTGATAAATTTGATAAAACCAGAACATTTAAAAAAGCAATTAAAGAAGTTTTAAAAGAAATCAAAAAGCGCTATGACAGTGCTGGCGAATTAACAATTATGCATTCATTATGTGATACGGAATTAAAAAAAGAAGTAATTAAAATCATTACTAAAGAAAAATTTACAATTAAGCATATGAGTTTAATATCTAATGTTATTGCTGCTCACACCGGATATAATACATTTGTACTTGTATATTGAATAAAGTAAAGGAGAAAAAAATGTCCAACACAAATAAAAAAATTGCTATTATTGTTGATTCATCTAGCAACCTTGACCTTACAACGCTAAAAGAAAAAAATATTAATATCATTCCTTTATTAATAAGTTTTGAAGATGGAACTGAAATTGAAGATACCACTAGTGATATTAAAAAATCTAATTTTTATGCTCGTGTTAAAAATGGTGAATATACTAAAACTAGTCAATCATCACCAGGACAACTAATGAGCTTATGGCGAAAACTATTAGCTGAAGGAAATGATGAAATTATCTTTATTCCGATTGCTAAAGAATTATCTGGTCAATACCAAAATGCCTATATGCTATCACAAGAAAATGAATTTAAAAACCGCGTTCATATTATTGATACTAACGGCGCTGCTACATTTAATAATACATTAGCAATTAAAGCTACTGAAATTGTAGCTAATGGTGGTAACATTAATGATATTAATAAAATGGTAACCCAAGTTAAAAAATAGTTTAATTTACATTATCCCTGAAGATATCTCGCGACTTTCTAAAGGAGGTGGTCGTGCCAAATCTGTTGTTGCTTCCCTAATAAGTTTAATCCGCGTTAAAGTCATTATTAAATTTGGCGAAATATCAGAAAAAAGTGGAATTGCTAGAACCTTAAACAACGCTATTGAAAGCGTAATCACAAAAATTAAAGAATTTATTAAAAATGAAAATTATATCTTAGAAATTTTCACATCACAATGTGATAAAAAAATCATCACAATTATTAACAAGATTATAACCACCCACCCTAAACTTAAAATCAAAAAAGCATTCCTCCCTAACTGTTTTGTCAGTCATGCTGGTGTTAACTCCGTAGGAATTATTGTTGTTAAACAATAAATAAAATTAACAAAGAAAAAGGTAGCAACGCTACCTTTTTTATTTACAGCACTAACAATAATCGCAAGTTACCTTCTTTTAATGCTTTTAAAATAAAAACTATTTTCTATTTTTAAAAATTAGTTGCCAACAACTCTTTTGATGCTTGAAGCAATTTTTCTAATTCATCAACAATAAATTGGGCATCATTGCTAACAATGAGTTGCAAATCTTTGTCTGAAACCATTTTCGGATTAAGTTTATTATTAGCAATCCCTCTTATTTTAAATTTGATTTTATCTAATTGTTTAATCTTTCAATCATCAACATTTTTAACAACAATTCTCACCCTTGTGACACAATTACCAACACTAATAATATTATCTTTACCTAAAATATCCAAAATTTTTGTCGCTAATAGTTGATAAGAAACCAGTGGTAAACTGTTATCAAAATTATTTGTTTCACTAACAGTTTGCTCACGACCTAATGTCTGATAATTAAACTTCTTAATCAAATAACTAAAAGAAAAGTAATAAACTCCCCCGCTTAGAATACCAATTGGTAATATTCAAGCCGGATTTGCCAGCACTTGGGCAAAACCTGACTCCCAAGTTATTTTAGCAATTTTCATTGATTGATAAAAACTTAAAACATAATCAATAAAACCAGCAGAAAACCCAAAGCCAATCCGAATTCCTAAACCAACAGTAATTGCAGAAATAATCCCTGATAAGACAATATGAACAAAAAATAATACTGGAGCTGCATAAATAAAACTAAATTCTAACGGTTCAGTAACCCCAGTTAAAAATGAAACGGACGCAGCTCCAAGTAATAATGCCATAACTTTTTTTCTTTGGTCAGGATGAGCACATTTAATGATCGCCAAGGCAGCGGCAGGTAATCCAAACATCATAATGGGGAAAAACCCACTTTGAAATAATCCGGCACCAACAACTAAATCATTACTAAGAAATGCAGGAATATCACCATTAATAACTGTTCCATTCTCTGAAGTAACAAAAGGGTGTTGTCAAAAAAAATAAATATTAAAAACACGCATTAAACCACTAGCATTTAATGTTCTATTAAACATTGTATAAACGCTAGCAACCCCTCATTGAATATGACGCGTTGAATTGTCAACTTTTTCAGGAATAATAGTTTGTCCAAAACTTAAAAGTCCTAACTGAAGTCAAGGTCAAATTATTGCCACTAAAATAGCAACTGGTAAAGAAACTAAAATAACAACTAATGGCACAAATCTTCTTCCCGAAAAAAATGACAAAGCAGTTGGCAACTTAATGGATTGAAAACGATTATAACAAGTAGCTGCTAATATACCAGCAATAATGCCACTCAAAATCCCCATATCAATAGAATAAATAACTTCATTTCCTTTAAGTTGATATAAAAGTTTTGATTTATTTTCTAAGTTAACATCTAATAAAATTGTTGAATAAACAATTTTTGGTAATATGGTCATTAGACCAATTAATATTGTATAAGCAAAAAAACCAATAAGAGCTGCTTCACCACGATTATCTTTAGCAAAACCAAAAGCCACGCCAATAGCAAAAAGAACAGAAAGATTATCAAAAGCACTGCCACCAATAACCTGCAATACTGAACCAATATATCAAATAACACTATTCTCAGTAATTCCAAAATCTTTAGTCATCATTAATCCGCCCACACGACTCAATATCGCTGCGATAGGTAAAATAGCAATCGGAAACATTAATGATTTAGCAAGTTTTTGTAATCCTGAACTTGTTTTATTACGAAAATGTTTTAAAGTATTTTTTGGTTGAAAATTACTTGATATCAGTTTAAGTTTTTTAAAATTACTAAAAATATGTTTAAATTCCATTTAAATTCATCCCCACCTTTATTTTAATTTATAACTTAAAATTAATTATTTTTGCATACAAGAAATCTAATAATTGCATTAATAATTGCAATCTAATTGAAAAAACACTGCATAATTGTTCTTCTTCAGATTTAATTAAAAAATAGGATTTAAAACTTTTAACTAATTTTGTTTCTTTAGCAAAAATACCAATTGAATAAGCTTTATCTTTTACTTCTTCAATTATTTCACCAATTAAACTATTTGTACCACTATAATGATATGCAAATAACATCATCATCAGTAACTAATGGCAAGTATGAATAAATAACATTAATATCATGCTCACAAATAACATTTTTATTTACTCATCTTAATCTTTGTGTAAAAGAAATAGCAGAATAATATGAAATTCCAAAACCAAAAATAAAGATTGTTTTGACATCAATAATTTTTTTAGCAATTAAATCAGTATCTTTATTATATAAAATCTAAATATAATCGATTATTATCCTCCTCTCTTACTTTCATATATTCATTAAAAAATAGGTAATATTATTTTTCAATTGCAAATTAGTATTAACTTGTCGTTCTGAATTTTTAATTCTTTGATTAACAACTTTTAATTGATACTTTAATTCAGTTCAACCACTTAGATTTAATTTTTGACAAAAGCGAATTATTGAACTAGAAGAAGTAAAACAAGCATTAGCAACACTTGTTTGATGTTCATTCATCAATTTGTTCTAAGTTATTTAAAATAAATGTGGCAATGCTGGCATTAATAACATTGTCTTCATTAAATTTTATATGATTTAATTTCTTAATAAAATCAAAATCTTCCAAAATGGCCTCCTTATTTCATTTATATTATCTTCCTGATAATTTTGAATTATATCGCAAAAACATTTCATCAGGTAAATTTTGGTAAAATTTCCAAAAAATGCAATATTCTTCATTAAAAATATAAAAATAACCATTTGTAGGATGATACCAATAAATGTTATTGGGCATATAACAAAGAGGTAGAAAAATAGGAAAAGACGATAATTATCGTCTTTTTTGTTCTTTTGTAAAACAAAATATGCACTTCGTATAAATATTGGAGATTGGTTTATATTATGTGTGCAAGGTAACCATTTTAGACCAGTAAGAATACTCCTCTTAACAATAATTTTTTAAAGGAGGTAGGTATTTTAATTAATAAAATTAAACTAACTTTATTAACTTGTTCGAACAAAAAACTAAATTCTATCTAAAAATTGTGTTGTAAATATGAGAACACTTTTTAGGTGTGCCAAAATAATGCTTTTTGGTAATTTCGAGCATTTCTCGCACCTAGTTAGCTAACATAACTTAGTTAACATAAGAGAGATAACATAGATTTCTTAGATAGTTAACTATGTTAGCTAACTAGGAAATTGCATATAGGAAGGATATATATTATTTTTTTACAAAAACCAAAAAATTATTGATATGAGGAGTTAATAAATAATGACTAACTTAAAAAATTTATTTTTGAATAAAAAATATATTGTTGCTGAAACAACAAATGCGATTTTACTATCAATTCCCAATAGTGGTGGTAGTTCTTGAGTTCCTCGCAAACTAGTATACCCATCAATTAAATATGCAAATCAGATGGTGGTCGGTATTTTTACAGAAAATGATTATGAAGTTATTAAGTATGATGCCAACGGTGCACAGAAAATTGCAACCATTAAGGGGCAAGAAATTATTAATTTGTATGAAGAAGTTAAAATTAAAAATCGACAAAAATTTTTAGAAAATATTAAAAAATCTGAAGCTGATAAAGATATTAATTTTAATTATATTATTCCCGAATGACTAAAAGAAACTGATTTAAATTAGTTATTAAATCTTGAACAAGTACGAAATGGCTAAAAAATATTGTTATGTTATATATTCTTGCGAAACCAATGAGTTAGTCGGTGTTTATGATAGTGTTGCTGAAATTGTAGAACGCTATTATGGACTTTCGCGTAATAATCCTAATTTTAAAAGAAAAGTACACTCATTAGAAACTGTAATTTATTACAAGAAAAAAGCCATTCGTCCGCGGAAATGAATTATTTATAAAGAAATAATTGAGGAAGATTAATTAATGGAAAACAAACATTTTTATTGACTTAAATCGTTACGCCAAAAATATTCTTATAAAGAATTAATTACAGCGTTAAAAGCAATTAATTGTCAATTAAAAGAAAAATCATTGCAATGTGAGTTTAAAAGAATGGAAAATTATTGTAAGCGAAAAACTAAAAAAACTTATGATTATCAAAATTGCTGTGTGTCCCAAGAAAAATGTACTCATTTTCTTTGCTGACAACACATAAGGAGAAAAATATAATATGTCTAAATCTTTATTGAGGCGTGATTCACCGCTTCCGATTACTCAACGAAAAAATGTAGTTGTCATAAGGTAAGTATTTAGTTTATGAATTATATAATTGGTATTGACCCCGCAGGCATCGGTTCTACTGGTATTATTCTTTGAAATTTTGAAAATTCATGCATTGAATTTAACGAAACAATAATTTCTGAAAGCGTTGAACAAGCAATTTTTAAAATTAAAAAATTATTTGATAATTTTAAAAGAATAGAAAATTTTAAGCCATTGTTTATTATTGAAAATTTTTTCTTAACTAAAGGTAGAACGATTACCAATCCTTTAGCAACCTCAGAACTTATTGGAGCAATAAGCAGTCTTTTAAGGTTTAAATATCATTGGCACTTTCTTAGACAAGAGCCTTCTAAAAAGAAAGGATTTTTTTACAAAGGAAACTTAAAACTTACCAAACACGAGCACGATGCGTGAAAGCATATTCAATACTTTTTGGGTAATGAGGTAAAACAAAATGTTAAAAGCACTAAAAACTAAAAAAGAAAATGAAGTAATTGACTATGTTAATTTTGTAAATTTGACAGTTATTTTAAAAGATATTCCCAAAATCACAGAATTTAAGCAAAAAATAGTTATTAGTAGTGTTGTTGTTAAAGTTGTTAATGTTCAAGTTAGTTGAGCGGGTCTTAACTACACAACGCTCTCTATTTATGAAGAAAAGTTGCAAAAAGAATTCTTAAAATTAAAAGAACACGATATTATTTTAATTGAGGGAAAATTACACAATCGTTATTATCCAAATAAGACCACCCACAAAACATTTTTTAGCATTGAGGTTAAAAAATTTAAAAAAATTGGAAAAAAAAGAAAAAATAAATAGCTAAAAACTCAATAATTAGAAAAACTCATTAGATAATTAGAATATCAAATGAGTTTTTTATTTGAAAAAGGAGTACACACCAAATGAAAATTAGAGATAAAAAAATCGTCTTTATTGGCGAAGACGGACAACCCGAAAAAAATGCTGATGGAACTTTTAAGGTGAAAAATTTATATCGTGGCTTCACTGAGCAAAATGACTATACTGCTAATTTTCAGGAAAAAGCAAAAAATCTGTTACAAAGAGAAACGGATGCACTAAAAAAACTTGCCGACAAAGAAAAAGAATATTTAACTTTTAAAAAAGAACAAGAAATTAATAAATTAATTCAAGATGCTAATATTGATAATCAATTTATTAATTTTGTGAAAAACTCAATTAATTTTGAAAATGATATTAGACTTCTTGCAAAATTAATTTAAAATATAATTGAATTGTTGTTTTTAATAAAAAGGTGGAATTTAAATGAAATTTAAAAAAAATAATCAAATAAGTGATAAAAATTTTTTAAGATTAACTGGTATTAAACATACTACTTTTAATAAAATGCTAGAAATTTTAAAAATAGAAGAATTAAAAAAGAGATTTCGTCGCGGAAGAACCAATAAATTATCATTAGAAAATCGTATTTTAATGACTTTAGAATATTGAAGAGAATATAGAACTTATTTTCATATTGCAAAAAGTTATGATATTAGTGAAAGTAGTTGTTATAGAAATATCAAATGAATTGAAGACACTTTAATAAAACACCCTAATTTTCAACAACTTACTGGTCAAAAATCACTATTAAAAGATTATTTCAAAGATAAGACTGTTATAATTGATGTAACTGAAAGCCAAATCCAACGCCCAAAAAAAGACAAAAACAGCACTACTCAGGAAAAAAGAAAAAACACACAATAAAAACACAAGTTATAATTGAAAAAGATAGTAAAAAAATTATTAGTTCTGATTTTTCTTATGGTAAAAACCATGACTTTAAAATTTTAAAAGATTCAAAAATTAAATTTTTACCAGAAACAACTGTTTTAGTGGATTTAGGTTATCAAGGCATACAAAAAATTAATCATAATGTTTTAATTCCTAAAAGAAAATCAAAGAAAAACCCTTTAAATAAAGAAGAAAAGCAAAATAATGAGCGAATTTCAAAAATGAGAATTGTTATTGAAAATGTTTTTGCTATACTTAAAAAATTTAAAATTATTAGTGAAAAATATCGAAATCGTAGAAAAAGATTTGCTTTAAGATTTAATTTAATAGCTTCAATTTATAATTTACAACTATTAGTTTAAATATATTTGATAATTTAAAATTTCAGTCTTTTTTTATTGTAAATAATAATTTTTATTATGTTTTAATGACAAAATATTTGTAAAAATAATCTAAAAATTATTTTAATAACACTTTTATATTTATTTTAAATTTAAAAATTATAATTATCATATTAATTTTGCAAGAAGTCTATTATGTAAATCAGCAATTGTTGTTTCAGGGTGTGTATTTTCATAGCGTCGTACTTCTTGAGCGAATGTATCTGTAAAGTTACAACAAATTCATAAATCTCAAGCTAAACAGTTTCAAGTTTTAAAGGTCATTCTAGCAGTAGGCACAAATCTATAAAAACACCTCGTTGTAAAATATTCTGCCCAATCATCGCCAACTAGTTCCTTAAAAATTTCTCAAGTAAAACCAAAGTTATTGTCACTAAAATTTAAGTCATATTTTTTATTTAATTGTGAGTAATTAGTTATTTTTTTCATTATATTAATATTATCTATGGATATTAACTGTTTTATGTGTTTGATATAGAAAAAAATAAAAAAGGAAATAGAAAATGAAGTATATTGTGCCTAAAAATGATTTAGTTTTTTGTTTTTACATAAATATAATTAAAGTTATATATGGAGGCAAAAAATGTTATTTGATAGAGAAAAAGAATATAAAAATTTATTAAATAAAAGAAAAGAAGAAATTGAAATACGGGATATCCAAATTTTTAAAAGTAGAAATAAAAAAATATATATCGCTGTAAAAATCAAACCTCGAACAATTACTACCGAGTTTGGAAAGCTAACTTTTAAAAGACATATCTATAAATATTATACAAATAAAAAGTGAAAATATGTTGCACTAATTGACGAGGAACTCAATTTAAAAAAATATTCTAAATTAGATACTCAATTAATAGAATTAATAAAAAATGAATTAGGATCAGGCAAAAGATATCAAGATATTATTGACATGTATCCTGAAACAAAATTATCACCCATGACAATTTCTAGAATATTTTTTTAATTTTGTCGAAAACTCTTGATAAAATAAAAAAAATCATCAACTTGATAATTTTAAAAGGCTTTTATGTAAAATTACTATTTTTACTTTAACTTTTTTTATACATTAAAATATAATACCGCTGTTTGTTGATTTGGAGTTAAACCCTTATGTTGGTATTTTCATTTTCAGAGATTTAAATAATTTTGAATATTAGTAAAACCTAAACCATGATAATGAATTAAGGCTTCTTTAAGACTAGATTGTAATTTACTGATTTTATTTAAGTTACGATAACTAGCTTCAGGATTAATTGTTGTTTTAGTTACACATAAAGTAGAATTTGTTTGTTTTGCTACTAAAAAATATAATTTTTGCATATCGGAAGTAATAATTGAATTTTCGTTAATTAATTCTTTGTTCATATTTTCAATAACTCATTGTTTTTGTAAACGTTTGGTGTTTGTGGATTTAACATAAATATTGTTATTATTATCAATTGCCATTTGAATACAGCATTTAGTATTAGTTGCGAATGGGTCAAGGTGAATTCTTCGTGGATCAGTTTTATATTTGAAATTTCCTTTATGGATTTCTTTAATAAATGTTTCATCGATTTGGATTTTACCAGATAATTTTTTAAATTTTAATTGGGTATTTTCTAATTGTTTTGATTTCATTAATTTTTGACGATTATATCAAGCAGTTTTTAATGTAGTTTTAATAAAACGAGAAATTGTTTTACTAGATTGCCCCAGCAATGAAATTTGAATCAATAAATTTCATTGTTCATAATTTAAATGACTTCAATAAATAAAATGATTACGAAAAGCGTCAAAACTTGCACGGCAATTTTTACATAAATATTTTTGTTTTCCTTCTGAATTATGTCCATTTTTAACGCAATGGTAAGATTCACATTTAGGGCATTTAATACCTTGCGCTCTAAATTTTTGATCAATTTCATTTAAACGTTTTTGTTTTTTTATTAATTCTGCTTGTTGTTTGACTTTTTCATAAAATTCTAAAAATTGATCATCTGTTAAAGTATTTACTAGTTCTTGAATTATTTTTTCCATAATTATTATCCACCTCTATCATATTAAAATATACCTAAAATTAAGTATATTCAATAAATATCAAGAGTTTTCGACAAAATTAAAAGAATAGACTTCTTGCAAAATTAATTTAAAATATAATTGAATTGTTGTTTTTAATAAAAAGGTGGAATTTAAATGAAATTTAAAAAAAATAATCAAATAAGTGATAAAAATTTTTTAAGATTAACTGGTATTAAACATACTACTTTTAATAAAATGCTAGAAATTTTAAAAATAGAAGAATTAAAAAAGAGATTTCGTCGCGGAAGAACCAATAAATTATCATTAGAAAATCGTATTTTAATGACTTTAGAATATTGAAGAGAATATAGAACTTATTTTCATATTGCAAAAAGTTATGATATTAGTGAAAGTAGTTGTTATAGAAATATCAAATGAATTGAAGACACTTTAATAAAACACCCTAATTTTCAACAACTTACTGGTCAAAAATCACTATTAAAAGATTAGACTTCTTGCAAAATTAATTTAAAATATAATTGAATTGTTGTTTTTAATAAAAAGGTGGAATTTAAATGAAATTTAAAAAAAATAATCAAATAAGTGATAAAAATTTTTTAAGATTAACTGGTATTAAACATACTACTTTTAATAAAATGCTAGAAATTTTAAAAATAGAAGAATTAAAAAAGAGATTTCGTCGCGGAAGAACCAATAAATTATCATTAGAAAATCGTATTTTAATGACTTTAGAATATTGAAGAGAATATAGAACTTATTTTCATATTGCAAAAAGTTATGATATTAGTGAAAGTAGTTGTTATAGAAATATCAAATGAATTGAAGACACTTTAATAAAACACCCTAATTTTCAACAACTTACTGGTCAAAAATCACTATTAAAAGATTAGACTTCTTGCAAAATTAATTTAAAATATAATTGAATTGTTGTTTTTAATAAAAAGGTGGAATTTAAATGAAATTTAAAAAAAATAATCAAATAAGTGATAAAAATTTTTTAAGATTAACTGGTATTAAACATACTACTTTTAATAAAATGCTAGAAATTTTAAAAATAGAAGAATTAAAAAAGAGATTTCGTCGCGGAAGAACCAATAAATTATCATTAGAAAATCGTATTTTAATGACTTTAGAATATTGAAGAGAATATAGAACTTATTTTCATATTGCAAAAAGTTATGATATTAGTGAAAGTAGTTGTTATAGAAATATCAAATGAATTGAAGACACTTTAATAAAACACCCTAATTTTCAACAACTTACTGGTCAAAAATCACTATTAAAAGATTATTTCAAAGATAAGACTGTTATAATTGATGTAACTGAAAGCCAAATCCAACGCCCAAAAAAAGACAAAAACAGCACTACTCAGGAAAAAAGAAAAAACACACAATAAAAACACAAGTTATAATTGAAAAAGATAGTAAAAAAATTATTAGTTCTGATTTTTCTTATGGTAAAAACCATGACTTTAAAATTTTAAAAGATTCAAAAATTAAATTTTTACCAGAAACAACTGTTTTAGTGGATTTAGGTTATCAAGGCATACAAAAAATTAATCATAATGTTTTAATTCCTAAAAGAAAATCAAAGAAAAACCCTTTAAATAAAGAAGAAAAGCAAAATAATGAGCGAATTTCAAAAATGAGAATTGTTATTGAAAATGTTTTTGCTATACTTAAAAAATTTAAAATTATTAGTGAAAAATATCGAAATCGTAGAAAAAGATTTGCTTTAAGATTTAATTTAATAGCTTCAATTTATAATTTACAACTATTAGTTTAAATATATTTGATAATTTAAAATTTCAGTCTTTTTTTATTGTAAATAATAATTTTTATTATGTTTTAATGACAAAATATTTGTAAAAATAATCTAAAAATTATTTTAATAACACTTTTATATTTATTTTAAATTTAAAAATTATAATTATCATATTAATTTTGCAAGAAGTCTAATATTTAAATCAGTTAAAAATGATGATAAAAGAAATCAAGTAAATAAAAAAATATTATTAGAAGATAAACAAATTGTTTATATTTATACTGATGATTCTTTCGCCAATACAGATAGATTTAAAAAGAAAAGGTGGAAAAAATTTAAAAGAAATAAAGATACTCAAATTAGAACTATTTCTTTTTGTACTGGTTATGATGAAAAAACAATTAATAAGAAAAGAAAGAAATTGAAAAATAAGAGAACTACATTCTTTATTGGTAAGGATGAAAGATTTCCAACCAAAGACTTATCAAAAAAATTACTTGAATTAGGATCACAATTTTATGAAAATTTTGATAATGCTAAATTAGTCGTTGGCGGGGATGGTGCAACATGAATTAAACAACTGGCATCTTTTATGGGAGCTAAATATATTTTAGATCGATATCATGCTGTAAGAGAATTAAGAAAAGTATTTTTATTTTCAAAGTTATATCATGGCAAAGAACTTTTTCAAAAAGCTATTAATTATTTTTATTCTGGTGAATATGACAATTTAATGGAATTATTAAAAATTTATGCCCCAAAAGAAATATTTAAGTACTTTAAAAATAATCAAGTTGGCATTATACATCAAGGAGAAAGTTGGAATATTGGAGTATCAGCTGAATCTGATGTATCTAGATTAGTGAAATCATGTCTAGGTTATGGAAGTAAGATATTTTCGCTGGCCGTGCTTAAAAACATGCTAAATGGAAGAACATATAAACTAAACAATAATTTTTCAATTTAATATTTTTAAAAATGTGCGAATTTAATAAGTTTGTAATTTTTGTTTTGCAAATTTGATTAATAAATGTATAATGAATTTACAATTGAATGAAAAAAGGTCTTTTTCATTATCTACCTTTAAGTTATGCACCCATGGTTATTTTTATATTGCTATCATCCTTAATAACTAATTTTATTGGCAGGGGTAGCAGGACTTGAACCCACAACACGCGGTTTTGAAGACCGCTGTTCTACCAATTGAACTATACCCCTATAATATAAATATATTAGACTTCTTGCAAAATTAATTTAAAATATAATTGAATTGTTGTTTTTAAATAAAAAGGTGGAATTTAAATGAAATTTAAAAAAAATAATCAAATAAGTGATAAAAATTTTTTAAGATTAACTGGTATTAAACATACTACTTTTAATAAAATGCTAGAAATTTTAAAAATAGAAGAATTAAAAAAGAGATTTCGTCGCGGAAGAACCAATAAATTATCATTAGAAAATCGTATTTTAATGACTTTAGAATATTGAAGAGAATATAGAACTTATTTTCATATTGCAAAAAGTTATGATATTAGTGAAAGTAGTTGTTATAGAAATATCAAATGAATTGAAGACACTTTAATAAAACACCCTAATTTTCAACAACTTACTGGTCAAAAATCACTATTAAAAGATTATTTCAAAGATAAGACTGTTATAATTGATGTAACTGAAAGCCAAATCCAACGCCCAAAAAAAGACAAAAACAGCACTACTCAGGAAAAAAGAAAAAACACACAATAAAAACACAAGTTATAATTGAAAAAGATAGTAAAAAAATTATTAGTTCTGATTTTTCTTATGGTAAAAACCATGACTTTAAAATTTTAAAAGATTCAAAAATTAAATTTTTACCAGAAACAACTGTTTTAGTGGATTTAGGTTATCAAGGCATACAAAAAATTAATCATAATGTTTTAATTCCTAAAAGAAAATCAAAGAAAAACCCTTTAAATAAAGAAGAAAAGCAAAATAATGAGCGAATTTCAAAAATGAGAATTGTTATTGAAAATGTTTTTGCTATACTTAAAAAATTTAAAATTATTAGTGAAAAATATCGAAATCGTAGAAAAAGATTTGCTTTAAGATTTAATTTAATAGCTTCAATTTATAATTTACAACTATTAGTTTAAATATATTTGATAATTTAAAATTTCAGTCTTTTTTTATTGTAAATAATAATTTTTATTATGTTTTAATGACAAAATATTTGTAAAAATAATCTAAAAATTATTTTAATAACACTTTTATATTTATTTTAAATTTAAAAATTATAATTATCATATTAATTTTGCAAGAAGTCTATTCTATCAAAGTTATTAAAACTGACAAAGTAAATTATAAAGAAAGGTCGCGTTTAGTTTTCTTAGGTATTTTTTAAAAAAGAAAAAATAATCATTTACTATAAATTATTTCAATATGCAAATTAAGTATATATTTCTTATGTATGATTTTTGTTGTAAAAAATTTTTAATTTTGTCGAAAACTCTTGATAAAATAAAAAAATCATCAACTTGATAATTTTAAAAGGCTTTTATGTAAAATTACTATTTTTATTTTAACTTTTTTATACATTAAAATATAATACCGCTGTTTGTTGGTTTGGAGTTAAACCCTTATGTTGGTATTTTCATTTTCAGAGATTTAAATAATTTTGAATATTAGTAAAACCTAAACCATGATAATGAATTAAGGCTTCTTTAAGACTAGATTGTAATTTACTGATTTTATTTAAGTTACGATAACTAGCTTCAGGATTAGTTGTTGTTTTAGTTACACATAAAGTAGAATTTGTTTGTTTTGCTACTAAAAAATATAATTTTTGCATATCAGAAGTAATAATTGAATTTTCGTTAATTAATTCTTTGTTCATATTTTCAATAACTCATTGTTTTTGTAAACGTTTGGTGTTTGTGGATTTAACATAAATATTGTTATTATTATCAATTGCCATTTGAATACAGCATTTAGTATTAGTTGCGAATGGGTCAAGGTGAATTCTTCGTGGATCAGTTTTATATTTGAAATTTCCTTTATGGATTTCTTTAATAAATGTTTCATCGATTTGGATTTTACCAGATAATTTTTTAAATTTTAATTGGGTATTTTCTAATTGTTTTGATTTCATTAATTTTTGACGATTATATCAAGCAGTTTTTAATGTAGTTTTAATAAAACGAGAAATTGTTTTACTAGATTGCCCCGGCAATGAAATTTGAATCAATAAATTTCATTGTTCATAATTTAAATGACTTCAATAAATAAAATGATTACGAAAAGCGTCAAAACTTGCACGGCAATTTTTACATAAATATTTTTGTTTTCCTTCTGAATTATGTCCATTTTTAACGCAATGGTAAGATTCACATTTAGGGCATTTAATACCTTGCGCTCTAAATTTTTGATCAATTTCATTTAACCGTTTTTGTTTTTTTATTAATTCTGCTTGTTGTTTGACTTTTTCATAAAATTCTAAAAATTGATCATCTGTTAAAGTATTTACTAGTTCTTGAATTATTTTTTCCATAATTATTATCCACCTCTATCATATTAAAAATATACCTAAAATTAAGTATATTCAATAGACTTCTTGCAAAATTAATATGATAATTATAATTTTTAAATTTAAAATAAATATAAAAGTGTTATTAAAATAATTTTTAGATTATTTTTACAAATATTTTGTCATTAAAACATAATAAAAATTATTATTTACAATAAAAAAAGACTGAAATTTTAAATTATCAAATATATTTAAACTAATAGTTGTAAATTATAAATTGAAGCTATTAAATTAAATCTTAAAGCAAATCTTTTTCTACGATTTCGATATTTTTCACTAATAATTTTAAATTTTTTAAGTATAGCAAAAACATTTTCAATAACAATTCTCATTTTTGAAATTCGCTCATTATTTTGCTTTTCTTCTTTATTTAAAGGGTTTTTCTTTGATTTTCTTTTAGGAATTAAAACATTATGATTAATTTTTTGTATGCCTTGATAACCTAAATCCACTAAAACAGTTGTTTCTGGTAAAAATTTAATTTTTGAATCTTTTAAAATTTTAAAGTCATGGTTTTTACCATAAGAAAAATCAGAACTAATAATTTTTTTACTATCTTTTTCAATTATAACTTGTGTTTTTATTGTGTGTTTTTTCTTTTTTCCTGAGTAGTGCTGTTTTTGTCTTTTTTTGGGCGTTGGATTTGGCTTTCAGTTACATCAATTATAACAGTCTTATCTTTGAAATAATCTTTTAATAGTGATTTTTGACCAGTAAGTTGTTGAAAATTAGGGTGTTTTATTAAAGTGTCTTCAATTCATTTGATATTTCTATAACAACTACTTTCACTAATATCATAACTTTTTGCAATATGAAAATAAGTTCTATATTCTCTTCAATATTCTAAAGTCATTAAAATACGATTTTCTAATGATAATTTATTGGTTCTTCCGCGACGAAATCTCTTTTTTAATTCTTCTATTTTTAAAATTTCTAGCATTTTATTAAAAGTAGTATGTTTAATACCAGTTAATCTTAAAAAATTTTTATCACTTATTTGATTATTTTTTTTAAATTTCATTTAAATTCCACCTTTTTATTAAAAACAACAATTCAATTATATTTTAAATTAATTTTGCAAGAAGTCTAATAAATATCAAGAGTTTTCGACAAAATTAAAAAAAATTTTGGATGTTATTTTTTTTAAATTTTAGATATAATTATTTATGTGTGTTAATCACTATGGAGCAGTACTCAAGTGGTTAAGAGGGCTCCCTGCTAAGGAGTTAGGTCAAGCAATTGGCGCACGAGTTCGAATCTCGTCTGCTCCGCCATTAATTTTAAATAATTTGATATTTGTTGTTAACAACTTTACTTATTGTAAAGTTGTTTTTTTGTGATATTAAGATAAAATTAATACATATTTAAAAAAACAATATTTTATTTATAAGGTGGACTTAAATTAATGTTAAATAAAAAAATGCGTTTAGCAATTACTTTTGTTCTTTTAGTACTTTTATTGGTGACTTGTATTTTTATTATTGCTAAATATATTGATTGATTATGAATTATTGGTGTAGTAACAATTTCATTTGGAACTTTAACAGCATTAATTATTTTTGTTTCCAACCGACCAGCACGAACAAAAATTTCTTGAATTATTGCTGTGTATGCGTTACCAATTGTTGGTATTATAATCTTTATTATTTTTGGTCGAACTTATCGTTATACGAAAGCACAAAAGTTTTATTTAAAAAAATATCAAGATTTTTATGCTAAAGAGGATTTTAATTATACGAATAACTTTTTAAAAAATCAAATTAAAGAAGAACGAAGTATTTTACATTTGACTACTAATATATCACAAAGACCACTATATAATCATACGAAAGTTGATTTAATAACTAATGGAATTGAAAAGTTTTCGTTGTTATTTAAAGACTTAGAAAGTGCTGAAAATTATATTCATATTAATTATTTCATTTTAGATGATGGTGAAGTTTTAAAATATTTGACACAGTTATTAATTAAAAAAACTTATCAAGGCGTTAATATTCGCTTAATTTATGATCATGCTGGAAGTTTTTTTACAGTTTATCATGATACAATTCAGAAATTAAAACGCGCTGGCGTTCATTTAAAAAGATTTTCACCGATAAATTTACCTTTTATTAGTGGTCGTAATAATTATCGTAATCATCGTAAAGATGTTATTATTGATGGCAAGATTGGTTATACGGGAGGCATTAATGTTGGTGATGCTTATTGTCATTTAAGTTCTAAATATGGCTTTTGACGCGATAGTCAAGTTCGTTTGCAAGGTAGTGCTGTTTGTAGTTTAGAGTTAATATTTTTACAGGATTGATATTTTACAACTGGCGAGTCGTTAGTGTTTGATAAGAAATTGTTAAAAAATGAACCATATGATGGTAAAACTAGTAATATTGTTCAGGTTATTGATGATGGCCCCAATACTTATGAAACGATTCAAAAGGATATTTATGTTAAAGTTATTTCTAGTGCTAAAAGTCGTGTTTGGTTATCGACGCCGTATTTTATCCCGACTGATGATATTGTGACGGCATTAAAAAATGCTGCTAAGTCAGGTGTTGATGTGCGATTATTAATGCCAGGAAAAACTGATAAATTTTTTATTCTTGATATTAGTCGTTCATATTATGATGAATTATTTAATTCGGGGATAAAAATTTATGAAATGAGTAAGATTTTTAATCATTCAAAAACAGCATTAATTGATGATAATTTAGTCATTATTGGATCAACTAATTTAGATTTTCGTAGTCTTTATCACGATCATCAAACTATTGTTATTCTTTATGGGGATGCTAATAAGCAACTAGAAAAGAATTATTTATGAGATATTGAAAGAAGTATTCTTTTAACGACATCACCGTTAAAGAAAAAAAATTGATTTTATCGGATAATGATTTTACCAATTGTTAAAATTTTTGATCCCTTATTTTAGGAAAGGAAAGTAATAATGCAAAAAACGAAAAAAATTAATAAAAAAATTGCTAAGCAGTTAGAAAAACAAGATTCTCCTGTAAGTTTAGAAAAAAAACCGGAAGTTAAAGAAAGACGAGGTTTTTTTAAACATTTATTTTCAAAAAGTGTTCCAACAGTTAATAAAGTTGATATTCATTTTGGATGAACACGAAATGCTACTAAAAGAATTATTAAGCAATTATTATTACAAAAGGTTGATCATTTTTATTTTTATAGTTCCATTGCTAATATTTTTTATATTTTAGAGCAAGGAATTAAACCGGTAAAATCTAAGAAACTTAAAGAAAATGAAAAGTATATTGTTTGAACATATTTAGAAAAAGATGATCATCTTGAATTAGAATTATCTACTAGTAGTCGTCATCAATTTTGAAGTTGATGCTTAGAAAATAAGATTGATTTAACTACGGTGGCAATTTTTTATATTGATTTAGTCAAATTATATGAAAATACTAAAAAAGATTGAGAGTTTAATAATAATTTGCAACGAGTTATCGTTAATGAACCAATTAGTGTTAATGCTATTAGAGCAATTTTAATTAAAGATATGGAAATATATAAAAGATTACAACAATATGTTTCTTATCAACAAATTGATATTAAAATATTTTATGGTGATAAAGATATTATTGAAGGAATTAAAGGAAAGAAGTTAAAAGTTAATGAATAAAAATCTTAATAAAATTACATCGTTGGAGGAAAATTTTAGTCAATGATATACTGATTTGATTGTAAATGGTAATCTAATTGATTATGGAGTAGTTAAAGGAGCACCAATTTTAAAACCGTATGGTTATGCAATTTGAAAAAATATTGTGAAAAATTTAGAAACCAAATTTTTAGAAGTTGAAATTCAAGATGTTTATATGCCTTTATTAATTCCTGAGAGTTTATTGAATCAAGAAAAGGAACATATTCAAGGCTTTGCCCCTGAATGTGCTATTGTTACCAAAGTGGGTGACAAAAATTTAGATGAACCGTTGGTTATTAGACCAACTTCTGAAGTTTTGTTTGGGACATATTTTTCAAAAAATATTTCTAGTTATAAGGATTTACCATTAAAATATAATCAATGAGCGAATGTTATTCGTTGAGAAAAAACAACAAGACCTTTTTTAAGAACAACAGAATTTTTGTGGCAAGAAGGTCATAGTGTTCATAATAATATGGAAGAAGCACAAAATTGAACGATAGAAATGATGAATTTATATGTTAAATTTTTTAAAGAAGTTTTAGCCATTGCTGTTCTTAATGGTAAAAAAAGTCTTCACGAAAAATTTGCTGGTGCTGTTGATACATATAGTTTAGAAGCATTAATGTTAGATGGGCAAGCATTACAATCAGCAACTAGTCATTATTTTGCCCAAAATTTTTCTAAAAATCTTGATATTAAGTTTACTAATGCTAACAATAAAGAAGAATATGGTTATCAAACTTCGTGGGGAATGTCAACAAGAGTTATTGGGGCTTTAATTATGTCTCATAGTGATAATAGGGGACTAGTATTACCACCAATGGTAGCACCAATTCAAGTAGGAATAATTCCGATTCAAGATGATGAACAAGTAAGGCAACAAGTTAATAGGATTTATCAACAATTAAAAACTAAATATCGTGTTGTCATTGATAATTCTTTAAAGTCATTGGGTTATAAGTTAAGTAATAGTGAAATTCAAGGAGTTTGTTTTCGCATTGAAATTGGGATTCGGGAATTAGAAACTGATAAAGTATTAATTGTGCGAAGAGACACAAAAACAAAATTAATGGTTAAGATTAATGATGTGGAATCATATTTAAAAACTAATATGGAACAAATGCAAAATGATTTATATGCAAGTTCCTTAAAACGATTAGAAGCGCAAATATTTGTTGTTAATAGTTTTAATGAATATGAACAACAATTAAAAACAAAAAAGGGATTTTTTGGTGCTTGATTTTGTAATCGTATTGAGTGTGAAGCAGAAATTAAACAGTTAACTGGTACTGTTAGTCGTTGTCAAGATTTAAAAAAGCAGGTTGAAGAAAATTCTAAATGTTTTAAATGTAATCAAAGAGCAAAAGGTCATTTTTACTTTGTGCGGGCATATTAAAAAGGAGGAAGAATTTAATGAATTGATTAGCTGAAATTGCTAAATTATTGAAAGAAAAAAAGGGTATCAAAGTAAAAATATCATTAGAAACTAATTTCCGTAATTTAGGTTTGGACTCTTTAGAATTGATGGATTTAATTATTTTAGCAGAAGAAGAATATAAATTTCGGATTCCTGATAATAAGTTAAGTGATATTAATACTGTTCAGGATTTAATAATTATTATTGAAGAAGTAGTAAATAGTAATAGTTAAAAAGGGCGTTAAAATTGTGAAATGAGATTATGAGAAATTAACGCAAGTATTAAAAAATAAAGGGCATCGTTTAACTAATATTAGATTAGCAATATTAAAATTATTATTAAAGAAGCAACATCTAAATATTAATGGTATTATTAGAGAATTGAAAAAAGAAAATGATGAACATAAAAATATTAATGTCATGTCAGTTTATAATACTTTAGATTTGTTTTTGGGGACTGTACAATTAACTGTGTCTCTAAGTAATTAACTTAAATTCACTCTGTCTTCAAATTTTATCATTAAATGTGAAATTGCACTACCCCAATTTTGAATTGGCATCGTTCATTTCTTAACCATATTTTGAAATGCTAAATAAAATATTTTAAAAACTGATGCGTCATTAGGAAAAATCTTTTTATTCTTAATGACTTTTCTTAATTGACTATTAACAGATTCAATCGCATTAGTTGTGTAAATAATTCTTCTAAATTCCTGAGGATATTCAAGAAAAATTATTAAATTATTTCAGTTATTTTTTCATGATTTAGTAATTTGTGGATACTTTTTATTTCATTTTTCTGAAAAATGATCTAAAGCAATTAACGCTATTTCTTCATTAATTGCTGTATAAATTGATTTTAAATCATTAGCTACAAGTTTGCGATCTTTGTAAGGAACAAATTTTAAACTATTGCGAATTTGATGAACAATGCATAATTGATGCTGTGTTTTTGGGAAAACAGCTTCTATTGCATCAAACATCCCAGTTTAAATTATCACTACAAGCAACAAGAATATCTTGTAACCCACGATTTTTCATTTCCGTAAGATTATTAAGTCAAAATTTGGCTCCCTCATTCTCACTAATTCACATTCCTAAAATATCTTTTAAACCATCTAAATTAATCCCTAAGGCAAGATAAACTGCTTTATTTATTATTCGTTTATCTTGCTTTACTTTAACAACAATACAATCAAAATAAACAATCGGATAAATCTTCTCTAAAGGTTTAGTTTGTCACATTTTAACTTCTTCAATAACATCATCAGTTATTTGACTAATTAAACTTTCTGAAATTTCTGCTCCGTGATAGAATTCTTGCAATTGTGCTTTGATATCAGAAATTGTCATTCCTCTTGCATATAAAGAAATTACTTTTTGATCAAAGTTATCAAATCTTCTTTGTCTTTTCGGAATAATTACTGGTTCAAAAGTACTATTTCGATCTCTTGGTACATCAATTGCGATTGAACCATTTTTAGTAATAATGGTTTTTTGTGTGTTGCCATTTCTTTTATTATGATTCTCATCAGTTTCAAGATAATCTTTAATTTCCGTATTTAACATTCGTTCAGTTAATTTTTTGGTAAATTCCTGAAAAATAGTATTGCCTTTAAATAAATCTTGTGGATTATCAATATTTTCTAAAAAATAATCAACAACTTTATCAATTGCGTCAGGTTCTTTTTTTATTTTTTTTTTTTGTCATTTTCTGTTCTCCTTCTTTTAAGTATAATTCAGAATGAATTATCGAGACACAGAATTTTGGACAGGCTCTGTTTTTTTGCAAGAAGAATTAATTTATCTTAATGTTTTTAAAGGCCGAGATATTGTTTTTGAACTATCAAATCCTGTCTTAGTTCATTTAGTTTGTGAAACTTGTCCATGTCATAAGGTTATTCATCTTAGTGAAGATATGCATTTAAGTGATGAAGATTTTCAAGATAATTTTTTAATTTTGTCGAAAACTCTTGATATTTATTGAATATACTTAATTTTAGGTATATTTTTAATATGATAGAGGTGGATAATAATTATGGAAAAAATAATTCAAGAACTAGTAAATACTTTAACAGATGATCAATTTTTAGAATTTTATGAAAAAGTCAAACAACAAGCAGAATTAATAAAAAAACAAAAACGTTTAAATGAAATTAATCAAAAATTTAGAGCGCAAGGTATTAAATGTCCTAAATGTGAATCTTACCATTGCGTTAAAAATGGACATAATTCAGAAGGAAAACAAAAATATTTATGTAAAAATTGCCGTGCAAGTTTTGACGCTTTTCGTAATCATTTTATTTATTGAAGTCATTTAAATTATGAACAATGAAATTTATTGATTCAAATTTCATTGCTGGGGCAATCTAGTAAAACAATTTCTCGTTTTATTAAAACTACATTAAAAATTGCTTGATATAATCGTCAAAAATTAATGAAATCAAAACAATTAGAATATACCCAATTAAAATTTAAAAAATTATCTGGTAAAATCCAAATCGATGAAACATTTATTAAAGAAATCCATAAAGGAAATTTCAAATATAAAACTGATCCACGAAGAATTCACCTTGACCCATTCGCAACTAATACTAAATGCTGTATTCAAATGGCAATTGATAATAATAACAATATTTATGTTAAATCCACAAACACCAAACGTTTACAAAAACAATGAGTTATTGAAAATATGAACAAAGAATTAATTAACGAAAATTCAATTATTACTTCTGATATGCAAAAATTATATTTTTTAGTAGCAAAACAAACAAATTCTACTTTATGTGTAACTAAAACAACAATTAATCCTGAAGCTAGTTATCATAACTTAAATAAAATCAGTAAATTACAATCTAGTCTTAAAGAAGCCTTAATTCATTATCATGGTTTAGGTTTTACTAAT
This sequence comes from Spiroplasma endosymbiont of Clivina fossor, assembly GCF_964031115.1. Classification (GTDB taxonomy): domain Bacteria; phylum Bacillota_I; class Bacilli_A; order Mycoplasmatales; family Nriv7; genus Nriv7. Next base: position 133,584 of record NZ_OZ035006.1, on the reverse strand, counting down.
ATTCAAAATTATTTAAATCTCTGAAAATGAAAATACCAACATAAGGGTTTAACTCCAAACCAACAAACAGCGGTATTATATTTTAATGTATAAAAAAGTTAAAGTAAAAATAGTAATTTTACATAAAAGCCTTTTAAAATTATCAAGTTGATGATTTTTTTTATTTTATCAAGAGTTTTCGACAAAATTAAAAGAATTAACCGTTATTTTTCTTTCATTTTTCTTAAAAATTTGCTGAATTTATCCATTTTTAAATATTCTAAATCTTCTAAATCAATTGCGGTATCAGTATAGTATTTGTCTTCATAATCAGGATTTACTTTTGAATTTAAGTAATCTCTTAAAAACGCTAAGTAAAAAGAATTGTAAGTGTTTAATATTGGTAGAGGAATTTTTAGTTTAAAAAAATAAATATCAAGTTCAGGAATATCACGGTATTTAATGCGACGCCCTTTTTTACTATTTTTAGCATCAATTAAGGTGTTTCGTCAGCGTTCATATTCTTCAATGCTCGTAAAGGTACCGTAGATGACTTTTAAGTAGGGGCGAAAAATATTAACTGGTTTTTTTGGGGACTGTACAATTAACTGTGTCTCTAAGTAATTAACTTAAATTCACTCTGTCCTCAAATTTTATCATTAAATGTGAAATTGCACTACCCCAATTTTGAATTGGCATCGTTCATTTCTTAACCATATTTTGAAATGCTAAATAAAATATTTTAAAAACTGATGCGTCATTAGGAAAAATCTTTTTATTCTTAATGACTTTTCTTAGTTGACTATTAACAGATTCAATCGCAGTAGTTGTGTAAATAATCCTTCTAAATTCTTGAGGATATTCAAGAAAAATTATTAAATTATTTTTTTAATTTTGTCGAAAACTCTTGATATTTATTGAATATACTTAATTTTAGGTATATTTTTAATGATAGAGGTGGATAATAATTATGGAAAAAATAATTCAAGAACTAGTAAATACTTTAACAGATGATCAATTTTTAGAATTTTATGAAAAAGTCAAACAACAAGCAGAATTAATAAAAAAACAAAAACGTTTAAATGAAATTGATCAAAAATTTAGAGCGCAAGGTATTAAATGCCCTAAATGTGAATCTTACCATTGCGTTAAAAATGGACATAATTCAGAAGGAAAACAAAAATATTTATGTAAAAATTGCCGTGCAAGTTTTGACGCTTTTCGTAATCATTTTATTTATTGAAGTCATTTAAATTATGAACAATGAAATTTATTGATTCAAATTTCATTGCTGGGGCAATCTAGTAAAACAATTTCTCGTTTTATTAAAACTACATTAAAAACTGCTTGATATAATCGTCAAAAATTAATGAAATCAAAACAATTAGAAAATACCCAATTAAAATTTAAAAAATTATCTGGTAAAATCCAAATCGATGAAACATTTATTAAAGAAATTCATAAAGGAAATTTCAAATATAAAACTGATCCACGAAGAATTCACCTTGACCCATTCGCAACTAATACTAAATGCTGTATTCAAATGGCAATTGATAATAATATAATAACAATATTTATGTTAAATCCACAAACACCAAACGTTTACAAAAACAATGAGTTATTGAAAATATGAACAAAGAATTAATTAACGAAAATTCAATTATTACTTCTGATATGCAAAAATTATATTTTTTAGTAGCAAAACAAACAAATTCTACTTTATGTGTAACTAAAACAACAATTAATCCTGAAGCTAGTTATCGTAACTTAAATAAAATCAGTAAATTACAATCTAGTCTTAAAGAAGCCTTAATTCATTATCATGGTTTAGGTTTTACTAATATTCAAAATTATTTAAATCTCTGAAAATGAAAATACCAACATAAGGGTTTAACTCCAAACCAACAAACAGCGGTATTACATTTTAATGTATAAAAAAGTTAAAGTAAAAATAGTAATTTTACATAAAAGCCTTTTAAAATTATCAAGTTGATGATTTTTTTTTATTTTATCAAGAGTTTTCGACAAAATTAAAAAATTATTTCAGTTATTTTTTCATGATTTAGTAATTTGTGGATACTTTTTATTTCATTTTTCAGAAAAATGATCTAAAGCAACTAGCGCTATTTCTTCATTAATTGCTGTATAAATTGATTTTAAATCATTAGCTACAAGTTTGCGATCTTTGTAAGGGACAAATTTTAAACTATTACGAATTTGATGAACGATGCATAATTGGTGCTGTGTTTTTGGGAACACAGCTTCTATTGCATCAAACATTCCAGTTAAATTATCGCTACAAGCAACAAGAATATCTTGTAAGCCACGATTTTTCATTTCCGTAAGATTATTAAGTCAAAATTTGGCTCCCTCATTCTCACTAATTCACATTCCTAAAATATCTTTTAAACCATCTAAATTAATTCCTAAGGCAAGATAAACTGCTTTATTTATTATTCGTTTATCTTGCTTTACTTTAACAACAATACAATCAAAATAAACAATCGGATAAATCTTCTCTAAAGGTTTAGTTTGTCACATTTTAACTTCTTCAATAACATCATCAGTTATTTGACTAATTAAACTTTCTGAAATTTCTGCTCCGTGATAGAATTCTTGCAATTGTGCTTTGATATCAGAAATTGTCATTCCTCTTGCATATAAAGAAATTACTTTTTGATCAAAGTTATCAAATCTTCTTTGTCTTTTCGGAATAATTACTGGTTCAAAAGTACTATTTCGATCTCTTGGTACATCAATTGCGATTGAACCATTTTTAGTAATAATGGTTTTTTGTGTGTTGCCATTTCTTTTATTATGATTCTCATCAGTTTCAAGATGATCTTTAATTTCCGTATTTAACATTCGTTCAGTTAATTTTTTGGTAAATTCCTGAAAAATAGTATTGCCTTTAAATAAATCTTGTGGATTATCAATATTTTCTAAAAAATAATCAACAACTTTATCAATTGCATCAGGTTCTTTTTTTATTTTTTTGTCATTTTCTGTTCTCCTTCGTTTAAGTATAATTCAGAATGAATTATCGAGACACAGAATTTTGGACAGGCCCGTTTTTTTGCGAATTCCCACAATCACATTATTGGCAATATCACGAACTTTAACTCAAATATGTTTGTCTCTTTGACCGCTAGCTAACACAATATGACCAAAATGCCGTGCCAGAGCGAAATATTCTTGAATACCGGTTTCTTCGTTTTTGGTATTATTTTTTTCTCAATCAGTTCCTTCTAAAAATAAATTGGTTTCATCTCACAAAAGTAAAGTTTTGTCTGGCAATACCGAATAATCAAAGTCTAATAATCCCATATGTCCTAAACTTAATTTTTGGGTTTCTAGTAATGGAAAGGTTGATGCGATGTGATATTTCTTCTTTTTTAGTAATTTTGATGCGTACACTAGAAAAGCGGTTTTTCCAGTTCCTAACGAACCAATAACGATGTTTAATGGTGAGTTTTTTAAGAAGTTAATAACTTTGTTGATTTGTGTTAAATTACCAATTTTGAAAAGGAAAATTAAAATACAACCTGCTAAAAATAAATAGCTTACAATGTTTTTAAAATAACCGTTGTAAACGTATCAAATTGCTCCTCAATGTCATAAAATTAAAAATGAGGTGCGATTTAATTCAATAAAATTGTTATTTTTTTCTATTACTCATTTGCAAAATTTCATCTTGCACCTCACTTTATTTTTTTGTTAGCACACTGCTCCAAGTAATTTTTCAAACATTTTAAAGCAAATAAAGAATATTGCCAAAATAAATGGAAAAATGAATATTCAGTAGTCAGCAAAGAAGTTACCGACTTGTGGCATATTAACAGCAATAATTTTTCACATTTTAGTAAACGCCGTTATAATTGCATTTCATAATTTAGTCATCGCGTCACTAGCTGTTATTTTTGCTGGTGTATCTACTAAGAAAGTTCCAATCATATAATCACTCTTTTTCTTTTTAAAGCATTCATCATTTATATTCAAAGTTTTTCTTAAATTTATTAAAACCACGATTAACCTTAACACGGTTATATTTTTTTCTAATTAATTTTGAATTTCTTTGTGAATGCATCACAATGTAACTTCTTGACATTACTTTTGCTTCTATCTAAATACTGATATTGTTTTTCAAAGTAGCATTAGAATAAATCACACCATAATCGCTGTTAAGAATCAAAAAGCAATGTTTGCTATTAAAAATCAAAGTGGTGCTTTGGTTAAATCAATTTCTTTACCACCAGTAATATGAGCTGGAATAGTTGTAATTTGAATAAATAAATCTCAGAAAGTTTGTTTAATTTGTTCTCAATCAAATTCTTTTAAATTTATTATCATTTTTTATCTCCCAAAAATCATTTTTATTGGTAAATATATAATTGAAATTAATGCGAAAAGAAAAGTAATGATAATAATTAATCCAGCAATAAACGCAACTTGTGCAGGCATTTTTTCTATCGGAACAAACAGTTTTAAGAATGCCATAATAATTTCTCAAAACATTATTTTTTATTCTCATTATTTTCTTTTGAATTAGGGGCTTTAACTCATTCTTCAAAGCGGGCAATAAATATTTTTTCGTCTTTTGTAAAATTACCAGTATTATTTTTAATGGCATTTTTATATTTAATTCTTTTAATTTTGTCGAAAACTCTTGATAAAATAAAAAAAATCATCAACTTGATAATTTTAAAAGGCTTTTATGTAAAATTACTATTTTTACTTTAACTTTTTTATACATTAAAATATAATATCGCTGTTTGTTGGTTTGGAGTTAAACCCTTATGTTGGTATTTTCATTTTCAGAGATTTAAATAATTTTGAATATTAGTAAAACCTAAACCATGATAATGAATTAAGGCTTCTTTAAGACTAGATTGTAATTTACTGATTTTATTTAAGTTACGATAACTAGCTTCAGGATTAATTGTTGTTTTAGTTACACATAAAGTAGAATTTGTTTGTTTTGCTACTAAAAAATATAATTTTTGCATATCAGAAGTAATAATTGAATTTTCGTTAATTAATTCTTTGTTCATATTTTCAATAACTCATTGTTTTTGTAAACGTTTGGTGTTTGTGGATTTAACATAAATATTGTTATTATTATCAATTGTCATTTGAATACAGCATTTAGTATTAGTTGCGAATGGGTCAAGGTGAATTCTTCGTGGATCAGTTTTATATTTGAAATTTCCTTTATGGATTTCTTTAATAAATGTTTCATCGATTTGGATTTTACCAGATAATTTTTTAAATTTTAATTGGGTATTTTCTAATTGTTTTGATTTCATTAATTTTTGACGATTATATCAAGCAGTTTTTAATGTAGTTTTAATAAAACGAGAAATTGTTTTACTAGATTGCCCCGGCAATGAAATTTGAATCAATAAATTTCATTGTTCATAATTTAAATGACTTCAATAAATAAAATGATTACGAAAAGCGTCAAAACTTGCACGGCAATTTTTACATAAATATTTTTGTTTTCCTTCTGAATTATGTCCATTTTTAACGCAATGGTAAGATTCACATTTAGGGCATTTAATACCTTGCGCTCTAAATTTTTGATCAATTTCATTTAAACGTTTTTGTTTTTTTATTAATTCTGCTTGTTGTTTGACTTTTTCATAAAATTCTAAAAATTGATCATCTGTTAAAGTATTTACTAGTTCTTGAATTATTTTTTCCATAATTATTATCCACCTCTATCATATTAAAAATATACCTAAAATTAAGTATATTCAATAAATATCAAGAGTTTTCGACAAAATTAAAATTTAATTCTAATTTTTATTTTGGCATAAATTTTATAAGCAAAATATGCCAATAGCATTATGCAAATGATAATAAATATTATTCCAATCGCAATATTCATTTTTAAACTCCTTTAAAATAGTTATAATTTATATCTTTTTTGTTGTTTTCTTTTTCGGCAATGAAGAAGCCTAATAATTCTTGTCCTTTAATTAATTTGGTTTCTTTTTCTTTTTGATTAATTGAGATTACTTGATATTTACTATCTTTTATTATTCCGATGCAAATTGAATTTTCATATTTTCCTTTATAAACAAATCGTTTTGGAAACCAAATACCGATTTGTTCATTAAATCATGGAATTTTTGGTGCTTTAATAAGCATTGCGTTTTGCGTTTCTTTTAAGAGATATTTTTTAGTATTTAAGAAAATGTTTTCAATGTTTTTCATAGTAAATTACCTTTCTTATTTGTTATAAACTAAGTTATATTAACTAAGTTAGTTAACTTAGTTTTTTAAACACTTATATATCGCAGATTTAAGTGTTTAACAAGCTTTGTTAGTAAATTTTGTTTTTTAATTAGATAAAGATTTTAATAATTTTAAACTTAGCATACCCCTATATATAGAAATTTCTACACTTTAACATCCACATCCTGCCCTTGGAACTAATTTAATAGCGTGTGTATATTTTTAGGAAATCCACCCATTCATTTTTTATTGCAAAATGAAACAAATTGCTATAGCTAATAGGGCATTATCTATTAACTGGTAAACTTTCTTTTGGTTGTAGCGACCACCCACAATTTATCGTGCTTTAATACATACCAACATTATTAATTCACTTGTATTTAATTTTCAAAGAACAAACTTTTAACACCTTATAAAATAAAAAGACAATCATTGCTGACTGTCTTAATACTTATTCAAACCTTTACCTACCTAACAAAACTTTATGCGCCCTTTTATTTTATTCATAATGTTTTTTAAGCTGTAATTCCTTTAAATATAATGGCTCTAAATCATCAACATTAGTTACTTTTTTACATAAATGTTTAATTTGTAAAAAATTTTCTACTAAATCAACCCGATGATAATCTTCAACTAACTTAAATTTTTTTCATTCTTTTTTCAATAATAAATTATTTCTTGTAACCACTTGTTCCAAAACCATCGGACGGAAATTATCATAAACCGCAACAAAAAATTGATCAGTTCTAGCATTAATAACACTAATTGCCTGCTTGTTACCAACTTGCAATAATAAACTATTCGTAACAAAAACTTGCAAGGTCTCATTAACAGCTTTCATTGTTTTCGCAATTGTAATCCCCACCCGAATTCCAGTATAACTTCCCGGACCAACAGTTAAATATAAACTATCAATATCAAATCAACTTAATTTATGATTAGTTAACATTTCATCTATTAAAACTGTTGCTTTCTCAGTGTGTTTTTGATGATTTCAAATTTGTAAACTATCTAATAAACCACCATCATCTTGTAGAATAATTACTAAATATCCATTTGTTGTATCTAAAAATAATGTTTTCATTATTCTTCACCTTCATTTAATGTTCATAAAATATTTAAACCAGTAAAAATTAAATCATTAATAAATTGATAATCCTGCAAGATATTTTTAACAAAAAAATAATTACCACCTAATATTATTACTACTGAATCTTTTAATTGTTTTTGATAAGTTTCCACAATACCTTTAATTGCCATTGCATGACCATAAATAATACCAACGCTTAAACAATCTTTAGTATTTTTAGCAATCATTTCTGGTGGCAAAAATCAAGGTTCTTTTTTCAATAAAGCTGCTTTTTCAATTAAAGCTTCGCCACTTGTTAGTAATCCTGGCAATATTGCACCACCAATAAACGAATTATTTTTAATACACGAAATTGTTGTTGCTGTCCCCATATCAATAATAATTATATTACGATTTGGATAAACACTAACAGGCCCCTACCGCTGCTGCTATTAAAATCAGCACCCAAAGTAATAACATCATCTAAAACAAATTTAAAATTTGTTTTTAACCCCCTATCAACAAGTAAATAATTCCAACAATATTTTTCAACTAATAATTCAATTACCGAATTAAATTGCGGTTTAACATTACTAACAATACATCGTTGAATTTTTAATAAAAATGGTTCAAGAACTTCTTCCATACAAGATAATAATTTATCAACATTAATATTACTAGATAATTGCTCATAAAATACTTTTTGATTTTCTTGATAAACACCTAAATGAATTAAACTATTACCAATATCAACTAATAACTTCATAAATATTCTCCTTTGCTAACCTATTTTATTAATAACCTTAACAATTGGTAAAATAATTAAAGTTGTAATCATAAGTTCTGGTAAATAATTTGTTGCTAATGCTAATCAACTAATATATTGCAACACATTAAGATCAGGAAAAAACGCATCTCCTAAAAAACAAATCATTGCTAAAGTTGCCAAAGAATTAGTACTAATAACAAAAAATGATCAAATGATAATTGTTAATCAATAACGAAATTCAGAACGCAATACCAGAAATTGTAATATAATCCCTGAAACAATACCAACTAATAATCTTGGTACAATACTAAATAATGGATTTTGAAAAACTACTGCCAAAGGTCCGCCCATAACAAATGATGCTAAAAAAGAACTTAATCCTAATAACAATCCTGAGATAACACCAACAATAAATGGGTTCCACTTTAAAATTTTAATTCAAATAATACTAATAATCATTACCACACAAGGAACTAAAGTAATACTAATAACACTAATTTGAATATAACCTAGAAACGGTGTAAAAGTAAATAATAGTAGTAAGGCTACACTAAGAGCTAAATAACTAATTGCCTTAACATTTAACATTTAAATCATTGTCCTGTAAAAATTTAATTACTTGCGTTGCAAGAAGACCTTTACCACTTAAATTAATTACTCTGATAGTATCATCAATTATCTTCCATTGTAAGATTAATGCATTATTAAAATCAATAATTTGTAAAACATTTTCATATCATTCAATAATATTTAAATTATTATTAAATGCCTCTTCATACATTTCTAAATCTTCATCATTATTTAAACGATAAGCATCCATATGAATTAATTTAAATGATTGTTTTGGAATTACATACTCATTCATAATAACAAATGTTGGCGAATTAACCACGGCTGAAATTTGCAAGGCATTTGCTAAATATCTTGTAAATGTTGTTTTCCCAGCGGCCAATGCTCCTTGTAACAAAATAAAACCCGGCGTCGTAGCATATTTAGCAATAATAGCTCCCAATGCTTCTGTTTGTGCCTCATTATGAGTTATAAACTGCAAATTCACCACTTATTTTGGTTCTCCTCTACTAATCACTTCATCTAAATCACTAATAATATTTTTAACATCATTAAAATCATTAATTCGTGCTCCCGCAGCAAAATTATGTCCACCACCATTATATTTGCTAGCAACAGTATTAACAAAAAATTTATTTGATCGTAGTTCAACACGAATATTATGATTTTCATCCTCACAAAAAAATACTCAAATTGGTTTATTTTTAACATTAGCTAATAGATTGACCTTACTAGCAACAGTATTATGATTAATGCCTAATTTCTTTAATGTTTTGTTATCAATTACTAAATATAAAACTCCCTTCGTTGAAGTTTGATAATTTTCATAAACAAAACTCATAAATTTTAAATCTTCTTCACTAACTTGATACATTTCACGATATAATTGATCTAAATCAAACCCTTTTGTTAATAAAAAACTAGCAAGACTAAATGTTCTGGCATTAGTTCGTGAATAAAGAAAACGACCACTATCAGTTACCATCCCATGATAAATAATTCTTGCTGCTAATGATGATATCTTTAAATTACATTCCTTAACTCATAAAGCAATCATTTCACTAGCCGAACCAAATTGCTCATCAACTCAAATAATATCACCATAAGGTTCAATATTGGGATGATGGTCAATTTTAATAATAGTTTTTGCTAATTTATATCGGTCATCATCAACTCGTGCTAAATTACCACAATCACCAATAATAATTAAACTATCTTTAAAGTCATCATCCCGCACTGTATCCATAGTCCCAATAAAGTTTAAATAATCACTATTCGTTCCCGCCGCTAAGACAATTTTATTAGGTCAATTAGATTTAATAATTTCTTTTAAACCTAACTGTACACCATAAGCATCACCATCAGGAATAATATGACGAAGCAATATAATTCGGTTATGTTCCTTAATTAATTGTAAAATCTTATCTTTCATATTGTTACCTTCCTAAAATAACTTATTAAGGTAATTTTATAACAAATTCTCTTAATTTTAAAATAATAAATAATTTTAATATTTGGTCGCGTTTAGTTTTGTTAGGTATTTTTTAAAAAAGAAAAAATAATCATTTACTATAAATTATTTCAATATGCAAATTAAGTATATTCAATAAATATCAAGAGTTTTCGACAAAATTAAAATAAAAAATTATTAATTTTATTAAATTTTAACTAATATTTTTACTTACTTAAATGTAATAGACTTCTTGCAAAATTAATATGATAATTATAATTTTTAAATTTAAAATAAATATAAAAGTGTTATTAAAATAATTTTTAGATTATTTTTACAAATATTTTGTCATTAAAACATAATAAAAATTATTATTTACAATAAAAAAAGACTGAAATTTTAAATTATCAAATATATTTAAACTAATAGTTGTAAATTATAAATTGAAGCTATTAAATTAAATCTTAAAGCAAATCTTTTTCTACGATTTCGATATTTTTCACTAATAATTTTAAATTTTTTAAGTATAGCAAAAACATTTTCAATAACAATTCTCATTTTTGAAATTCGCTCATTATTTTGCTTTTCTTCTTTATTTAAAGGGTTTTTCTTTGATTTTCTTTTAGGAATTAAAACATTATGATTAATTTTTTGTATGCCTTGATAACCTAAATCCACTAAAACAGTTGTTTCTGGTAAAAATTTAATTTTTGAATCTTTTAAAATTTTAAAGTCATGGTTTTTACCATAAGAAAAATCAGAACTAATAATTTTTTTACTATCTTTTTCAATTATAACTTGTGTTTTTATTGTGTGTTTTTTCTTTTTTCCTGAGTAGTGCTGTTTTTGTCTTTTTTTGGGCGTTGGATTTGGCTTTCAGTTACATCAATTATAACAGTCTTATCTTTGAAATAATCTTTTAATAGTGATTTTTGACCAGTAAGTTGTTGAAAATTAGGGTGTTTTATTAAAGTGTCTTCAATTCATTTGATATTTCTATAACAACTACTTTCACTAATATCATAACTTTTTGCAATATGAAAATAAGTTCTATATTCTCTTCAATATTCTAAAGTCATTAAAATACGATTTTCTAATGATAATTTATTGGTTCTTCCGCGACGAAATCTCTTTTTTAATTCTTCTATTTTTAAAATTTCTAGCATTTTATTAAAAGTAGTATGTTTAATACCAGTTAATCTTAAAAAATTTTTATCACTTATTTGATTATTTTTTTTAAATTTCATTTAAATTCCACCTTTTTATTAAAAACAACAATTCAATTATATTTTAAATTAATTTTGCAAGAAGTCTAATATATTTATTTGTATATACAATGTTGCCTTTGCTGATTCAACTATCATCATTTTTGTTATTATATTTATTTCATAATGAATTTTTATATATTTCTTTTCTGATTTCTATTTCTGAATTAATATTTTCATTAATGTAATAGACTTCTTGCAAAATTAATATGATAATTATAATTTTTAAATTTAAAATAAATATAAAAGTGTTATTAAAATAATTTTTAGATTATTTTTACAAATATTTTGTCATTAAAACATAATAAAAATTATTATTTACAATAAAAAAAGACTGAAATTTTAAATTATCAAATATATTTAAACTAATAGTTGTAAATTATAAATTGAAGCTATTAAATTAAATCTTAAAGCAAATCTTTTTCTACGATTTCGATATTTTTCACTAATAATTTTAAATTTTTTAAGTATAGCAAAAACATTTTCAATAACAATTCTCATTTTTGAAATTCGCTCATTATTTTGCTTTTCTTCTTTATTTAAAGGGTTTTTCTTTGATTTTCTTTTAGGAATTAAAACATTATGATTAATTTTTTGTATGCCTTGATAACCTAAATCCACTAAAACAGTTGTTTCTGGTAAAAATTTAATTTTTGAATCTTTTAAAATTTTAAAGTCATGGTTTTTACCATAAGAAAAATCAGAACTAATAATTTTTTTACTATCTTTTTCAATTATAACTTGTGTTTTTATTGTGTGTTTTTTCTTTTTTCCTGAGTAGTGCTGTTTTTGTCTTTTTTTGGGCGTTGGATTTGGCTTTCAGTTACATCAATTATAACAGTCTTATCTTTGAAATAATCTTTTAATAGTGATTTTTGACCAGTAAGTTGTTGAAAATTAGGGTGTTTTATTAAAGTGTCTTCAATTCATTTGATATTTCTATAACAACTACTTTCACTAATATCATAACTTTTTGCAATATGAAAATAAGTTCTATATTCTCTTCAATATTCTAAAGTCATTAAAATACGATTTTCTAATGATAATTTATTGGTTCTTCCGCGACGAAATCTCTTTTTTAATTCTTCTATTTTTAAAATTTCTAGCATTTTATTAAAAGTAGTATGTTTAATACCAGTTAATCTTAAAAAATTTTTATCACTTATTTGATTATTTTTTTTAAATTTCATTTAAATTCCACCTTTTTATTAAAAACAACAATTCAATTATATTTTAAATTAATTTTGCAAGAAGTCTATTAGCTAATTGTTCGCATTTGTTAGTGTACATATTTTTATGGGTTGCGAATAAACTGAATCAATGCTTGTTTTCTAAGGTTTTTACATTATTATTAATTTTTAACATAAAAAATCACCTTTCTTTGGTAGTAATTTTAACAAAGTTTAATTTAATTGCTTCAATAATGCAATTTTCAGTTACTATCATAGTATTGTAAGAAGTCTATATAGTAAAAGTAGAATTTTTTTGTTTGAGGATATATAATAGACTTCTTGCAAAATTAATTTAAAATATAATTGAATTGTTGTTTTTAATAAAAAGGTGGAATTTAAATGAAATTTAAAAAAAATAATCAAATAAGTGATAAAAATTTTTTAAGATTAACTGGTATTAAACATACTACTTTTAATAAAATGCTAGAAATTTTAAAAATAGAAGAATTAAAAAAGAGATTTCGTCGCGGAAGAACCAATAAATTATCATTAGAAAATCGTATTTTAATGACTTTAGAATATTGAAGAGAATATAGAACTTATTTTCATATTGCAAAAAGTTATGATATTAGTGAAAGTAGTTGTTATAGAAATATCAAATGAATTGAAGACACTTTAATAAAACACCCTAATTTTCAACAACTTACTGGTCAAAAATCACTATTAAAAGATTATTTCAAAGATAAGACTGTTATAATTGATGTAACTGAAAGCCAAATCCAACGCCCAAAAAAAGACAAAAACAGCACTACTCAGGAAAAAAGAAAAAACACACAATAAAAACACAAGTTATAATTGAAAAAGATAGTAAAAAAATTATTAGTTCTGATTTTTCTTATGGTAAAAACCATGACTTTAAAATTTTAAAAGATTCAAAAATTAAATTTTTACCAGAAACAACTGTTTTAGTGGATTTAGGTTATCAAGGCATACAAAAAATTAATCATAATGTTTTAATTCCTAAAAGAAAATCAAAGAAAAACCCTTTAAATAAAGAAGAAAAGCAAAATAATGAGCGAATTTCAAAAATGAGAATTGTTATTGAAAATGTTTTTGCTATACTTAAAAAATTTAAAATTATTAGTGAAAAATATCGAAATCGTAGAAAAAGATTTGCTTTAAGATTTAATTTAATAGCTTCAATTTATAATTTACAACTATTAGTTTAAATATATTTGATAATTTAAAATTTCAGTCTTTTTTTATTGTAAATAATAATTTTTATTATGTTTTAATGACAAAATATTTGTAAAAATAATCTAAAAATTATTTTAATAACACTTTTATATTTATTTTAAATTTAAAAATTATAATTATCATATTAATTTTGCAAGAAGTCTAATAATTTCAAATCATTAATTTCCAATTTTAAAAATGGAATGAAAAAGATAATAACCATAAAAATGTAAGGTAAAATTCTTCATCAATATTTTTTTAAAGAATTAATGAGTTTGTTTGATTTCATTTTTCAAGACTCTTTTTGCTCTAATTTTCTGAACAATAAAGCGGATTAATTTTTCAAATTTAATTGCAAAATATATTGCTCCGCCTCATCAAAAAACAAATATTCCTGCCAGCATAATACCACTATTAAACTTGCCAAAGAAATCAACCATCTGTTTATTCATAAAATCATTAAATTCGTTACTTGTTCCGGTTATTCATTTAGTATCAATTACTGTTAATGTACAAAGTAATAAGCTTATAAAGATGAAAATGATACTTAATACTATTTTTAACCACTGTTTTTTAAAAGAATTTTTAATTCTTAATTTTAACGGCGTTTTTTCTTTTGAATTATCTTTTTTAAATAATTTTCCTAAAAGTTTTTTCATTTTAATTCTCCTTTCATATTTTTATCGTCCTTTAATCACAATAAATAAAGCAATAAGTACAGAAGTGACACCAAGAATGGTAAAGATTGGATGTTGTGAAAATGTCCGAGCCATTGGTTTAAACAGTTCTAAAATTGTTAAATTGCTAGTAATAAATTTTTGGAAATTGGCAAGACCTTCGCTAATATAGTTCGTTAAAGTTTCAAAATGACTACCAGCTAATAAACCAAGCACAGTTATTAAGATAAAAATAATAATTAGTTTAAACATTTTTAGTTACCTTGTTTTGTTTTTATTGGTTTTATTTGTTTTTTAGCTTTTCCTCACGCACTTAAACGCCCCTTATTTTTAACAGCATATTGGCGTTGTTTTTCTAAATTAACTTGTTGACTACCAAATCCAAGAATAATTGCCATAAGAAATTCTACAGCCAGTGTTAAGAATAAAGGAAATATTAGTTGAATATTTGTTCCCGGCACTTCAAGACTTCAAATTAAATCAAAAACTTTATAAAGCATTTGGGCGAGAAAGTCGGCCATTTTTGCGAGATTTTCCATTTTTTATTATTCCTTTTCTTTCATTTTTCTTAAAAATTTGCTAAATTTATCCATTTTTAAGTATTCTAAGTCTTCTAAATCAATTGCTGTGTCATTATAGTATTTGTCTTCATAGTCAGGATTTACTTTTGCATTTAAGTAATCTCTTAAAAACGCTAGGTAAAAAGAATTGTAAGTGTTAAGTATTGGTAAAGGAATTTTTAATTTAAAAAAATAAATATCAAGTTCAGGAATATCACGATATTTAATACGGCGACCTTTTTTGCTATTTTTTGCATCAATTAAGGTGTTTCGTCAGCGTTCATATTCTTCAATGCTAGTAAAGGTACCATAGATGACTTTTAAGTAGGGACGAAAAATATTAACTGGTTTTTTACGAATTCCCACAATCACATTATTGGCAATATCACGAACTTTAACTCAAATATGTTTATCTCTTTGACCGCTAGCGAGAACAATATGACCAAAATGTCGTGCCAGAGCGAAATATTCTTGAATACCGGTTTCTTCGTTTTTGGTATTATTTTTTTCTCAATCGGTTCCTTCTAAAAATAAATTGGTTTCATCTCATAGCAGTAATGTTTTGTCTGGCAATACCGGATAATCAAAGTCTAATAATCCCATATGTCCTAAACTTAATTTTTGAGTTTCTAGTAATGGAAATGTTGAGGCGATGTGATATTTTTTCTTTTTTAGTAATTTTGATGCGTACACTAGAAAAGCGGTTTTTCCAGTTCCTAATGAACCAATCACAATATTTAATGGTGAGTTTTTTAAGAAATTAATAACTTTGTTAATTTGTGTTAAATTACTTATTTTAAAAAGAAAAATTAAAATACAACCTGCTAAAAATAAATAGCTTACAATGTTTTTAAAATAACCGTTGTAAATATATCAAATTGCTCCCCAATGTCATAAAATTAAAAATGAGGTGCGATTTAATTCAATAAAATGGTTATTTTTTTCTATTATTCATTTGCAAAATTTCATCTTGCACCTCACTTTATTTTTTTATTAGCGTACTGCTCCAAGTAGTTTTTCAAACATTTTAAAGCAAATAAAGAATATTGCCAAAATAAATGGAAAAATGAAGATTCAGTAGTCAGCAAAGAAGTTACTGACTTGTGGCATATTAACAGCAATAATTTCTCACATTTTAGTAAACGCCGTTATAATTGCATTTCACAATTTAGTCATCGCATCACTAGCTGTTATTTTTTCTACTGTTGCTGGTGCATCGGCCAAGAAAGTTCCAATCATATAATCACCCCCTTTCTTTTTAAAACATTCACATTTATATTTAAAGTTTTTCTTAAATTTGTTAAAACCGCGGTTAACCTTAACATGATTGTATTTTTTCCTAATTAATTTTGAATTTCTTTGTGAATGCATCACAATGTAACTCGGCGACATTACTTTTGTCTCTATCTAAATACTGATATGGTTTTCCAAAGTAGCATTAGAATAAATCACACCATAATCGCTGTTAATAATCAAAAAGCAATGTTTGCTATTAAAAGCCAAAGTGTTTCTTGAGTTAAATCAATTTCTTTACCACCACTAATATGAGCGGGAATAGTTGTAATTTGAATAAATAAATCTCAGAAAGTTTGTTTAATTTGTTCTCAATTAAATTCTTTTAAATTTACTGTCATTTTTTATCTCCCAAAAATCATTTTTATTGGTAAATACATAATTGAAATTAACGCGAAAAGAAAAGTAATGATAATAATTAATCCCGCAATAAAAGCAACTTGTGCAGGCATTTTTTCTATCGGAATAAACAGTTTTAAAAATTCCATAATAATTTCTCAAAACATTATTTTTTATTCTCATTATTTTCTTTTGAATTAGGAGCTTTAACCCATTCTTCAAAGCGAGCAATAAACACTTTTTCGTCTTTTGTGAAATTACCAGTATTATTTTTAATGGCATTTTTATATTTAATTCTAATTTTTATTTTGACATAAATTTTATAAGCAAAATATGCCAATAACATTATGCAGATGATAATAAATATTATTCCAATCGCAATATTCATTTTTAAACTCCTTTAAAGTAGTTATAATTTATATCTTTTTTGTTGTTTTCTTTTTCGGCAATGAAGAAGCCTAATAATTCTTGTCCCTTAATTAACTTGGTTTCTTGCTCTTGTTGATTAATCGAAATTACTTGATATTCACTATTCTTGATTATTCCGATACAAATAGAATTTTCATATTTTCCTTTATAAACAAATCGCTTTGGAAACCAAATACCGATTTGTTCATTAAATCACGGAATTTTTGGCGCTTTAATAAACATTGCGTTTTGCGTTTCTTTTAAAAGATATTTTTTAGTATTTAAGAAAATGTTTTCAATGTTTTTCATAATAAATTACCTTTCTTATGAATAAACTAAGTTATATTAACTAAGTTAGTTAGTTAACTTAGTTTTTTAAACACTTATATATCGCAGATTTAAGTGTTTAACAAGCTTTGTTAGTAAATTTTGTTTTTTAATTAGATAAAGATTTTAATAATTTTAAACTTAGTATACCCCTATATAGAAATTTCTACACTTTAATATCCGCATCCTACCCTTGGAACTAATTTAATAGCGTGTATATTTTTAGGAAATTCACCCATTCATTTTTTTATTGCAAAACGAAATAAATTGCTATAGCTAATAGGATGTTATCTATTAACTGGTAAACTTCTTTTGGTTATGGCGACCACCCACAATTTATCGTGCTTTAATACATACCAACATTATTAACTCACTTGTATTTAATTTTCAAAGAACAAATTTTTAACATCTTATAAAATAAAAAGACAATCATTGCTGACTGTCTTAATACTTATTCAAATATTTACCTACCTAACAAAACTTTATGCGTCCCAGCAACAGCATTATCATACGGGCATCCTTTGGTACTTAATGATCTTTGAATTTTAAAGGTTATTAAAATTTCATCAATGATTTTATTTTTGAATTCATTACCACGATCAGTATGAAATAAAGTTATTTTATTTAATGGTCGTGTTATCTTGTGAAAAGCTTGTTGAACTAGTTCAGCAGTTTTATTTGGTCCAGCACTATAGCCAATTACTTCGCGATTAAACAAGTCAATTAATAAACAAATATAATGTCATTTAGTACCAACTTGAACATATGTTAAATCACTAACAACAACTTCATTGGGTTTTTGGTCATTAAATTGACGATTTAAAACATTATTAATTTGGTCATTATTAACTGTTTTTTCATGATTACGATATTTTAATTTGGTGTATTTAGAAACCAAATTATTTTTGATCATAATGAATCGGATTTTTTGTCGTGATAAGATGATATTTTTTCTTATTAAAACAGCTTTAATTTTACGAGCACCATAAATCTTACGACTTTTATTAAATGCACTGATAACTTCTTGTTCATAATTATTAATATCAAACTTAGTGCATTTATTAGTTTGATAATAATATGTTGATTTTAGTAAACCTAAAATCTTACATATTTTCCTCACTGAATATTTAGTTTTGTTGTTATTAATTATTGTTATTTTTTGCCGATTATCAGTGCTGCTTGCTTTAAAATGTCATTTTCCATTCGTAATTGTTGGTTTTCTTTTCGCAAGTAAATTAATTCATTTTCTTCGACAGTGCGATTATCTTTTGCTTTAAATGACCCAGAATTATTATAATTTTTAACTCAACTATAAATAGTTGGTTTTGGTAAATTATATTCTTTCCCTAAATTAATAACACTTTTGCCATTTTTGTATAGCATTACAATTTGTTTTTTAAATTCTTCAGAGTATGAGGTTTTATTTCCCATTTTTATATTCCTTCTTTCTTAATAATTTTGAAGTTTATATAATTATGGTCCAATTTATTGTAGCCTATCCAAACAGTAAAATATTTATCAACTAAACTAATGCTAGTATCAACGCGAACAGCACTAAGACGATTTTGAAAATGACGACATACTTTTAAACTAGTATTAATAACATCATTATCAAAATCAACTAATGCTACTAACGTATCATTAGGAAATAATTCACTATAAGCTTCTAAAGATTTAATAATATCACCATTAAAACCATGAATTAAAGCGTGTGGCATTGTCCCAACCAATATTTCTTGATTATTTCATCATTTCAGTTTGTGTTCTCATAACTTGTGATTTAATACCAGCAATATATGCAGCATAACCATCACCTTGTTGATTAAGATAGTCATCATTACGATCAAACATAGATGATTGGTTTATCATTACTAACTTTTAAAATCTCATTGCAATTAGTAGCAACACTACTTCTTCTTGCTAAAATGCCATCAATAATTCCTTCTAAATAACCAAATAAATGATAAGGACCGGTTATTTTTAAAACCGGAATATTAGCTTTAAATAATATCACCATCATTTAAAGCATAAACAGATATTTTTTCTAATGGTGTTACAAATTCTTTCAATAAGGCCACAACTTCATCAATACCACAAAGCATAACATTATCTTGTCTCTGAAAAAATTGCATCGTAACAATATTATTAGGAAAATACTTTTTAAGAATTTTTTTTAATTTTGTCGAAAACTCTTGATATTTATTGAATATACTTAATTTTTAGGTATATTCAATAAATATCAAGAGTTTTCGACAAAATTAAAATAGTTAGTACAAAAAATCTAATTTTGATTATGTTATAATTTAAAAGAACGCATGCTTCTTTTAAAAGGAGGGTCATAATGAATACTAATGATTTTAAAATTAAATATGGATTAAATGGTCCATTATCAAAACTTTATGAAGAAAATAGTCATCAGCAAAAAATTGCAGAGTCAAAAATTGCTGAAAATCGTCGTAAACAAAGAAATTGAATGCAACAAAAACAAGTATATGGTTATGAACCAACAGAGATTATTTCACCAATTACAGGTTCTAATGCTAGTAAAGAAAATATTGCTAATGATAAACTAAAAGATTTTTCATTAGTAAATAATACTTATAGTATTAGACCACAATCATTAGTTAGAACAACAAAGACTTATAGTTCAATTGAAGAATATGTTAATGAGCATGTTCAGCAAGAAATTATTAATCGTAAAATTCAAAAATATCAAGATTTTTCAATATATGTTGAAGGAAGAAATATGACGAGAAATGTTAATCCAATTCCAATTAATTTTATTAATCGAAAAAGTGATAATAGTGTTAATTTAGCAACTAATGATGCCCATTATGATGATACTAGTTAGGGTTATATTCGGGCGCAAAGTTATGTTAATCGTTTTAATGATATTCATCAATGCGCTAGTAAATTTTATGATCAACAGCAAGTTACTGAAAAAAATCGGAGCATTGTTAATTTAATTGATGAAAAACAAAAATAAGAGAAAGAATGGTAAGAAATGGAATTTTTAGAAGAATTGCAAGCCCGAGAACTTTTAAAACAAGTTACTAATAGTGAAAAAATAAAACAGGCTAAGAATAGTAATGCTAGTGTTTATTGTGGTATTGATCCAACAGCAACATCATTGCATGTGGGACATTTATTGCAAATTGTTTTATTATATCGCTTTTCATTAGCGGGTTTTAAACCGCTTGCTGTTATTGGTGGTGCGACGGCAATGATTGGTGATCCGAGTTTTAAAGTTGAAGAAAGAAAATTATTAGATGCTAAAACAGTAAAATTAAATAGTGATGCGCTTGCTTTACAATTAGATAAATTATTAGATCATAATATTAAAGTTTTAAATAATGATGATTGAATATCAAAATTAAATTTAATTGATTATTTAAGAGATTTGGGGAAAGAGTTTACGATTAATTATATGCTTGATAAGGAATCAATTAAAACAAGACTTGCAACAGGAATTTCTTATACTGAATTTTCTTATATGCTTTTACAAGCATATGATTTTTGGTATTTATATAAGAATTATCAATGTTTAGTTCAAATTGGTGGTAGTGACCAATGAGGGAATATTACTGCTGGAATTGAATTGATTCGTAAAAAAGAACAAGATAATCATTTAGCAAGTGGGTTAACGATTGAATTATTAACGCAAAGTAATGGTGTTAAGTTTGGTAAAACGGAGCAAGGAACAATTTGGTTAGACGCTAATTTAACATCCCCATATATTTTGTATCAGTTTTTTGTTAATCAAAATGATGCTGATGTTGAAAAACTTTTAAAATGATTAACTTTGTTATCATTAGATGATATTTTGCAAATAATGGCAAAACATAATGTTAATAAGGCTAAAAGACATGCCCAAAAGGTATTAGCAAAAGAAATTGTTGCTTTTGTTCATTCCCAACAAGAAGTTATGATGGCGATTAATATTAGTGAAGCATTATTTTCGCAAAAAGTTATGCAGTTACAAATGAGTGAAATTCAACAAATGAAAAATGCTGTTCCGTGAATAACTGTTAGTCAAGAACATAAACTTATTGATTTACTTTTATTACTTCAAGTATGTAGTTCTAAAACTCAAGTTCGGGAACTATTAAAGAATAATGCTATTTATGTTAATGAGCAACTTATTAATGATGAAAACTATTTATTATCTAAAGATAAATTGTTATATGATAAAATAATTTTTATTCGTAAAGGTAAACAACATTATTATATTGTTGAAGTTAATAGTCATTAATATTTAAAACAATAAGATTTTCATAAAAATTTTGTAATATACCACAGACTTATGACAAGCACAAGCAGTTTTTTTAAAAGGGGTCGAATTTATTTTTTTATTTAAAATTTTTATAAATAATTAAAATTCTATTTTAATTTTGTCGAAAACTCTTGATATTTATTGAATATACTTAATTTTAGGTATATTTTAATATGATAGAGGTGGATAATAATTATGGAAAAAATAATTCAAGAACTAGTAAATACTTTAACAGATGATCAATTTTTAGAATTTTATGAAAAAGTCAAACAACAAGCAGAATTAATAAAAAAACAAAAACGTTTAAATGAAATTGATCAAAAATTTAGAGCGCAAGGTATTAAATGCCCTAAATGTGAATCTTACCATTGCGTTAAAAATGGACATAATTCAGAAGGAAAACAAAAATATTTATGTAAAAATTGCCGTGCAAGTTTTGACGCTTTTCGTAATCATTTTATTTATTGAAGTCATTTAAATTATGAACAATGAAATT
This sequence comes from Spiroplasma endosymbiont of Clivina fossor, assembly GCF_964031115.1. GTDB lineage: Bacteria > Bacillota_I > Bacilli_A > Mycoplasmatales > Nriv7 > Nriv7. The sequence continues at coordinate 111,461 of NZ_OZ035006.1, read as the reverse complement.
TATTGATTCAAATTTCATTGCTGGGGCAATCTAGTAAAACAATTTCTCGTTTTATTAAAACTACATTAAAAACTGCTTGATATAATCGTCAAAAATTAATGAAATCAAAACAATTAGAAAATACCCAATTAAAATTTAAAAAATTATCTGGTAAAATCCAAATCGATGAAACATTCATTAAAGAAATCCATAAAGGAAATTTCAAATATAAAACTGATCCACGAAGAATTCGCCTTGACCCATTCGCAACTAATACTAAATGCTGTATTCAAATGGCAATTGATAATAATAACAATATTTATGTTAAATCCACAAACACCAAACGTTTACAAAAACAATGAGTTATTGAAAATATGAACAAAGAATTAATTAACGAAAATTCAATTATTACTTCTGATATGCAAAAATTATATTTTTTAGTAGCAAAACAAACAAATTCTACTTTATGTGTAACTAAAACAACAACTAATCCTGAAGCTAGTTATCGTAACTTAAATAAAATCAGTAAATTACAATCTAGTCTTAAAGAAGCCTTAATTCATTATCATGGTTTAGGTTTTACTAATATTCAAAATTATTTAAATCTCTGAAAATGAAAATACCAACATAAGGGTTTAACTCCAAACCAACAAACAGCGGTATTATATTTTAATGTATAAAAAAGTTAAAATAAAAATAGTAATTTTACATAAAAGCCTTTTAAAATTATCAAGTTGATGATTTTTTTTATTTTATCAAGAGTTTTCGACAAAATTAAAAAAATTCTAATAGAAGTTTTTGAAAGAAAGCATTATACTTAAATTTCAAAGTAAAGAAATTGCAGATTAATTTTTGGAGAAGAGTGTTGATTGTTCGATAAATTTTATTAATTAGTAAAAATTCACGAAAAGGAAATTAATTAATATGAAAAAATTACTAAGTATAAGTAGCAGCTGTAAATCACACACAGTTATTAGACTATGCTTCTCTTAATTGATTTAATAATACCATATTTTGTGTTATTAAAAAAAAATTAATTTTATTCACAATAAAAAATATTTAATTCAAAATTAACCAAATTAAAACATTTTTCACGAGTTTCTATTATTTTTTAAATAATTATTTTGCAATAATAAATTTATTTAAAGTTTCAAATGGAGTTTTGTAGAGCCTGTCCAAAATTCTGTGTCTCGATAATTCATTCTGAATTATACTTAAAAGAAGGAGAACAGAAAATGACAAAAAAAATAAAAAAAGAACCTGACGCAATTGATAAAGTTGTTGATTATTTTTTAGAAAATATTGATAATCCACAAGATTTATTTAAAGGCAATACTATTTTTCAGGAATTTACCAAAAAATTAACTGAACGAATGTTAAATACGGAAATTAAAGATTATCTTGAAACTGATGAGAATCATAATAAAAGAAATGGCAACACACAAAAAACCATTATTACTAAAAATGGTTCAATCGCAATTGATGTACCAAGAGATCGAAATAGTACTTTTGAACCAGTAATTATTCCGAAAAGACAAAGAAGATTTGATAACTTTGATCAAAAAGTAATTTCTTTATATGCAAGAGGAATGACAATTTCTGATATCAAAGCACAATTGCAAGAATTCTATCACGGAGCAGAAATTTCAGAAAGTTTAATTAGTCAAATAACTGATGATGTTATTGAAGAAGTTAAAATGTGACAAACTAAACCTTTAGAGAAGATTTATCCGATTGTTTATTTTGATTGTATTGTTGTTAAAGTAAAGCAAGATAAACGAATAATAAATAAAGCAGTTTATCTTGCCTTAGGAATTAATTTAGATGGTTTAAAAGATATTTTAGGAATGTGAATTAGCGAGAATGAGGGCGCCAAATTTTGACTTAATAATCTTACGGAAATGAAAAATCGTGGCTTACAAGATATTCTTGTTGCTTGTAGCGATAATTTAACTGGAATGTCTGATGCAATAGAAGCTGTGTTCCCAAAAACACAGCACCAATTATGCATTGTTCATCAAATTCGTAATAGTTTAAAATTTGTCCCTTACAAAGATGGCAAACTTGTAGCTAATGATTTAAAATCAATTTATACAGCAATTAATGAAGAAATAGCGCTAGTTGCTTTAGATCATTTTTCTGAAAAATGAAATAAAAAGTATCCACAAATTACTAAATCATGAAAAAATAACTGAAATAATTTAATAATTTTTCTTGAATATCCTCAAGAATTTAGAAGGATTATTTACACAACTAATGCGATTGAATCTGTTAATAGTCAACTAAGAAAAGTCATTAAGAATAAAAAGATTTTTCCTAATGACGCATCAGTTTTTAAAATATTTTATTTAGCATTTCAAAATATGGTTAAGAAATGAACGATGCCAATTCAAAATTGGGGTAGTGCAATTTCACATTTAATGATAAAATTTGAGGACAGAGTGAATTTAAGTTAATTACTTAAAGACACAGTTAATTGTACAGTCCCCATTTTTTCTTTAAATATCCTTGTTTTAGTTACAAGATTAGGATTAATTTTTCTTAGTAATGTTTCCATTTCCAAAAGTTGACCTAATGTTGTTACATTTGAACTTTTATAATTCTTAACAAATTGTTTTCGTGCCAAAAATCCTAAATGATTAAGCATGGTTTCTTTAGTTGGTTTTTTAGTATAGTCAAATCAAGTTTTATATTTGTCAAGAATAATTTTTTTATTATGAACCTGCGAAATAACCTGCTCTAAATTATTAGCCGTTGTTATTCCTAAGTGATTAATAATTTTATTTTCTTTCGCTAGATTAAAAAACTTTGTTGTTTTATAAGCTCTTGATATCTTACTAATTTCACCAATAGCTGGCGTTAAATTAAGTAAAGTGCTTATTGTATTACTTTGTTCTTTATAAATATCATAGACTTGATTAATTGTAAAATCAGTTACAACACGCACACTTGAAGCAATTAATTGGGATGTTAAATTTGATAATCCAGCACTTAGAGAAAATTTTAGCGACAGACCCGCAGTAAATTTTGCTAATAAAATACCAATGACTTGCACACCAACAAATTTTAATAATTCCAGTAAAAAATCATTTTCTTGTTTTTGAGGCAACCGCGTAGTTTTAATAACTCTCAACTGCAAAGCAGTTATATTAGTTCTCCTCCGATGGGCATAATCTAAAAAAGGCTACCTAGCTATAGCCTAATTTCCTTTTTAATCATCTTTTTGGCCTTGTCCGCTACCTGATACTGGTGTTGATTTATCTGGGTCTGGTGTTGATTTGTGATAATGAACCATTTTGGCTACAGCAACTTTACCAGTAAAAAATTCTCGTTCAGCGATATAAACTTGCCCCATATAGTTTTCGTTTGTATACATACCTACATCCATAGGCAAATCAATACCTGTAAATGTCGCATATGCCAAAGTATTAACTCATATCATATTAACATTCTCGGGTCGGGTAAGCGAGATTTAGGCACTTCAATAGTTATACAACCATTAACAACACCGACAACTCCGTTAACCATACCGAGGAGCACGCCATCAGGAGAAGCGGTTACCAATTTCGCATAAGTAGCTTCGGTCACTACATCAGCTGTCGCGAGCAAAAAGCCACTTGTCCACTCATTTTCAGAATTTACAACAGCAATTCGCATTTTTGCCATTTCTTCAAGAATTGTGTTTTTAGTAATCGGTTTTGCGGTTGCAATTGCTGTGCCACCAGCCACTAATTGTTCAGCATCGTATTTGTCATAAATTTCAGCCATTTGTTGGCGAAGACGAATAATCTTACTTTCAATGAATTTGGGGCCTACTGCTTTACTCTCTAAACGCCCTATGCGTTCTTGAATATCAATTACCTTGTCCAAGGTAGCTTCTATTTTTTTTCTCGTTGCATAGTTAGATTTGGAACCAGTATTTGGGTCTCATGTTCTATTAATAACTCCGTCCGTTGCAAGTGGAATAACTACTTTCTCACCATATTCAAATTCGGTAAAAGCTATTTCATTTGCAAAAAGTTGGTGAATTAAACTTCCTGTTCGTGGAAATTCGGGTCTTCATTTGCTTGAAACCAATGTTCTTAATTGGTCAACATTAATAAAAAACGCCATTTATTATTTATCTTCCTTTCTTTTAAACATTAACTCCTGAGGGGTTAAAGCATCTGATGAAAAAATTATTTCTTCTGAGTTAGAAGGGTTAGTATTTTTATCATCAGCCTTATTTGGAACGCCTCCTGTGTCTAATGTGTGTTTAATTTTTGGCATCGTGGCCACAAAATTATTAATATCATTTTTAATTACTTCAATATCGTTTTCAAAATTAATTGAGTTTTTCACAAAATTAATAAATTGATTATCAATATTAGCATCTTGAATTAATTTATTAATTTCTTGTTCTTTTTTAAAAGTTAAATATTCTTTTTCTTTGTCGGCAAGTTTTTTTAGTGCATCCGTTTCTCTTTGTAACAGATTTTTTGCTTTTTCCTGAAAATTAGCAGTATAGGCATTTTGCTCAGTGAAGCCACGATATAAATTTTTCACCTTAAAAGTTCCATCAGCATTTTTTTCGGGTTGTCCGTCTTCACCAATAAAGACGATTTTTTTATCTCTAATTTTCATTTGGTGTGTACTCCTTTTTCAAATAAAAAACTCATTTGATATTCTAATTATCTAATGAGTTTTTCTAATTATTGAGTTTTTAGCTATTTATTTTTTCTTTTTTTTCCAATTTTTTTAAATTTTTCAACCTCAATGCTAAAAAATGTTTTGTGGGTGGTCTTATTTGGATAATAACGATTGTGTAATTTTCCCTCAATTAAAATAATATCGTGTTCTTTTAATTTTAAGAATTCTTTTTGCAACTTTTCTTCATAAATAGAGAGCGTTGTGTAATTAAGACCCGCCCAACTAACTTGAACATTAACAACTTTAACAACATCACTACTAATAGCTATTTTTTGCTTAAATTCTGTGATTTTGGGAATATCTTTTAAAATAACTGTCAAATTTACAAAATTAACATAGTCAATTACTTCATTTTCTTTTTTAGTTTTTAGTGCTTTTAACATTTTGTTTTACCTCATTACCCAAAAAGTATTGAATATGCTTTTACGCATCGTGCTCGTGTTTGGTAAGTTTTAAGTTTCCTTTGTAAAAAAATCCTTTCTTTTTAGAAGGCTCTTGTCTAAGAAAGTGCCAATGATATTTAAACCTTAAAAGACTGCTTATTGCTCCAATAAGTTCTGAGGTTGCTAAAGGATTGGTAATCGTTCTACCTTTAGTTAAGAAAAAATTTTCAATAATAAACAATGGCTTAAAATTTTCTATTCTTTTAAAATTATCAAATAATTTTTTAATTTTAAAAATTGCTTGTTCAACGCTTTCAGAAATTATTGTTTCGTTAAATTCAATGCATGAATTTTCAAAATTCCAAAGAACAATACCAGTAGAACCGATTCCTGCGGGGTCAATACCAATTATATAATTCATAAACTAAATACTTACCTTATGACAACTACATTTTTTCGTTGAGTAATCGGAAGCGGTGAACCACGCCTCAATAAAGATTTAGACATATTATATTTTTCTTCTTATGTGTTGTCAGCAAAGAAAATGAGTACATTTTTCTTGTGGCACACAGCAATTTTGATAATCATAAGTTTTTTTAATTTTTCGCTTACAATAATTTTCTATTCTTTTAAACTCACATTGTAATGATTTTTCTTTTAATTGACAATTAATTGCTTTTAACGCTGTAATTATTTCTTTATAAGAATATTTTTGGCGTAACGCTTTAAGTCAATAAAAATGTTTGTTTTCCATTAATTAATCTTCCTCAATTATTTCTTTATAAATAATTCATTTCCGCGGACGAATGGCTTTTTTCTTGTAATAAATTACAGTTTCTAATGAGTGTACTTTTCTTTTAAAATTAGGATTATTACGCGAAAGTCCATAATAGCGTTCTACAATTTCGGCAACACTATCATAAACACCGACTAACTCATTGGTTTCGCAAGAATATATAACATAACAATATTTTTTAGCCATTTAGTACTGTTCAAGATTTAATAACTAATTTAAATCAGTTTCTTTTAGTCATTCGGGAATAATATAATTAAAATTAATATTTTTATCAGCTTCAGATTTTTTAATATTTTCTAAAAATTTTTGTCGATTTTTAATTTTAACTTCTTCATACAAATTAATAATTTCTTGCCCCTTAATGGTTGTAATTTTTTGTGCACCGTTGGCATCATACTTAATAACTTCATAATCATTTTCTGGAAAAATACCGATCACCATCTGATTTGCATATTTAATTGATGGGTATACTAGTTTTCTAGGAACTCAAGAACCACCACCGCTATTGGGAATTGATAGTAAAATCGCATTTGTTGTTTCAGCAACAATATATTTTTTATTCAAAAATAAATTTTTTAAGTTAGTCATTATTTATTAACTCCTCATATCAATAATTTTTTAGTTTTTGTAAAAAGATAATAGACTTCTTGCAAAATTAATATGATAATTATAATTTTTAAATTTAAAATAAATATAAAAGTGTTATTAAAATAATTTTTAGATTATTTTTACAAATATTTTGTCATTAAAACATAATAAAAATTATTATTTACAATAAAAAAAGACTGAAATTTTAAATTATCAAATATATTTAAACTAATAGTTGTAAATTATAAATTGAAGCTATTAAATTAAATCTTAAAGCAAATCTTTTTCTACGATTTCGATATTTTTCACTAATAATTTTAAATTTTTTAAGTATAGCAAAAACATTTTCAATAACAATTCTCATTTTTGAAATTCGCTCATTATTTTGCTTTTCTTCTTTATTTAAAGGGTTTTTCTTTGATTTTCTTTTAGGAATTAAAACATTATGATTAATTTTTTGTATGCCTTGATAACCTAAATCCACTAAAACAGTTGTTTCTGGTAAAAATTTAATTTTTGAATCTTTTAAAATTTTAAAGTCATGGTTTTTACCATAAGAAAAATCAGAACTAATAATTTTTTTACTATCTTTTTCAATTATAACTTGTGTTTTTATTGTGTGTTTTTTCTTTTTTCCTGAGTAGTGCTGTTTTTGTCTTTTTTTGGGCGTTGGATTTGGCTTTCAGTTACATCAATTATAACAGTCTTATCTTTGAAATAATCTTTTAATAGTGATTTTTGACCAGTAAGTTGTTGAAAATTAGGGTGTTTTATTAAAGTGTCTTCAATTCATTTGATATTTCTATAACAACTACTTTCACTAATATCATAACTTTTTGCAATATGAAAATAAGTTCTATATTCTCTTCAATATTCTAAAGTCATTAAAATACGATTTTCTAATGATAATTTATTGGTTCTTCCGCGACGAAATCTCTTTTTTAATTCTTCTATTTTTAAAATTTCTAGCATTTTATTAAAAGTAGTATGTTTAATACCAGTTAATCTTAAAAAATTTTTATCACTTATTTGATTATTTTTTTTAAATTTCATTTAAATTCCACCTTTTTATTAAAAACAACAATTCAATTATATTTTAAATTAATTTTGCAAGAAGTCTAATATATATCCTTCCTTATATGCAATTTCCTAGTTAGCTAACATAGTTAACCATCTAAGAAATCTATGTTATCTCTCTTATGTTATTAACTAAGTTATGTTAGCTAACTAGGTACGAGAAATGCTCGAAATTACCAAAAAGCATTTTTTGGCACACCTAAAAAGTGTTCTCATATTTACAACACAACTTTTTAAATAGAATTTAGTTTTTGTTCGAACAAGTTAATAAATTAATAAAGTTAGTTTAATTTTATTAATTAAAATACCTACCTCCTTTAAAAAATTATTGTTAAGAGGAACATTCTTACTGGTCTAAAATGTCTGTGTTACCTTACATGGGGTGGGGGGAATTCTTTTCTGATGGCCATGTTAACCAAAAGCATTATTTCTATCAAAAAAACTTTTGATTTAACATTACCTATGAAGTAGAAGAATTAATTGATAATGAAAGTATCAAGACAAAAATAAAAGATTATGAAAAGTTCATTAATGTGAAATTAATAACGAGATTAAAAGTCTTAAAAATATCATTAAATCTTAATATTTAAATAATGTTGTCACATTACGCTAAGAACATAATTCTTAGCGTAATTTTTAATTACTCAATAATAAAATAATAGATTAATTAAAAAATTAACTAAAACTCCTTTATAATTAGGATATAAAATTGAGGGTATAGTTCAATGGTAGAACGTTAGTCTCCAAAACTAAATGTTGTGGGTTCGAGTCCTACTACCCTCGCCAATTATTAAATTACGCTAATTTTGATTGACATTGCATATTATCCAATTTATAATTATTATAAATAATTAGTATTAAAAATTATAATTATCGGGCCTGTCCAAAATTCTGTGTCTCGATAATTCATTCTGAATTATACTTAAACGAAGGAGAACAGAAAATGACAAAAAAAAATAAAAAAAGAACCTGATGCAATTGATAAAGTTGTTGATTATTTTTTAGAAAATATTGATAATCCACAAGATTTATTTAAAGGCAATACTATTTTTCAGGAATTTTGTAATATACCACAGATGTTTTGCACAATCAAGAAAAATCTTAAAAAAGGGGAAATTAATTTATTAATTCTTGTAATTTTTGAAATGGCGATTTATTTTGTAATGCTGAATGACAGCGTTGGAAGTTGTAATAGTAATAATATTAATTTAAGAAATGTTGTAGTTCGTTTTGATTTAGTTTTTTATCCTTAACATAAAATAATTTAGTATAATGTTGATGAAACCGCTCGATTTTACCGTTACTTTGTGGCGAACGAATTGGAGTGGTTTCATGGATAACCCCATTTCTTGAAAGAAAGGCCGTAAAAGGTCTTTCTTTTACTTTGTATGCTTTTTTATTACTTCAATTAGTAGTAGTGAATTCAGGAGCATTATCAGTGCGAAGGCGTTTAATGATTAGAGCCTGTCCAAAATTCTGTGTCTCGATAATTCATTCTGAATTATACTTAAAAGAAGGAGAACAGAAAATGACAAAAAAATAAAAAAAGAACCTGACGCAATTGATAAAGTTGTTGATTATTTTTTAGAAAATATTGATAATCCACAAGATTTATTTAAAGGCAATACTATTTTTCAGGAATTTACCAAAAAATTAACTGAACGAATGTTAAATACGGAAATTAAAGATTAGACTTCTTGCAAAATTAATATGATAATTATAATTTTTAAATTTAAAATAAATATAAAAGTGTTATTAAAATAATTTTTAGATTATTTTTACAAATATTTTGTCATTAAAACATAATAAAAATTATTATTTACAATAAAAAAAGACTGAAATTTTAAATTATCAAATATATTTAAACTAATAGTTGTAAATTATAAATTGAAGCTATTAAATTAAATCTTAAAGCAAATCTTTTTCTACGATTTCGATATTTTTCACTAATAATTTTAAATTTTTTAAGTATAGCAAAAACATTTTCAATAACAATTCTCATTTTTGAAATTCGCTCATTATTTTGCTTTTCTTCTTTATTTAAAGGGTTTTTCTTTGATTTTCTTTTAGGAATTAAAACATTATGATTAATTTTTTGTATGCCTTGATAACCTAAATCCACTAAAACAGTTGTTTCTGGTAAAAATTTAATTTTTGAATCTTTTAAAATTTTAAAGTCATGGTTTTTACCATAAGAAAAATCAGAACTAATAATTTTTTTACTATCTTTTTCAATTATAACTTGTGTTTTTATTGTGTGTTTTTTCTTTTTTCCTGAGTAGTGCTGTTTTTGTCTTTTTTTGGGCGTTGGATTTGGCTTTCAGTTACATCAATTATAACAGTCTTATCTTTGAAATAATCTTTTAATAGTGATTTTTGACCAGTAAGTTGTTGAAAATTAGGGTGTTTTATTAAAGTGTCTTCAATTCATTTGATATTTCTATAACAACTACTTTCACTAATATCATAACTTTTTGCAATATGAAAATAAGTTCTATATTCTCTTCAATATTCTAAAGTCATTAAAATACGATTTTCTAATGATAATTTATTGGTTCTTCCGCGACGAAATCTCTTTTTTAATTCTTCTATTTTTAAAATTTCTAGCATTTTATTAAAAGTAGTATGTTTAATACCAGTTAATCTTAAAAAATTTTTATCACTTATTTGATTATTTTTTTTAAATTTCATTTAAATTCCACCTTTTTATTAAAAACAACAATTCAATTATATTTTAAATTAATTTTGCAAGAAGTCTATTATCTTGAAACTGATGAGAATCATAATAAAAGAAATGGCAACACACAAAAAACCATTATTACTAAAAATGGTTCAATCGCAATTGATGTACCAAGAGATCGAAATAGTACTTTTGAACCAGTAATTATTCCGAAAAGACAAAGAAGATTTGATAACTTTGATCAAAAAGTAATTTCTTTATATGCAAGAGGAATGACAATTTCTGATATCAAAGCACAATTGCAAGAATTCTATCACGGAGCAGAAATTTCAGAAAGTTTAATTAGTCAAATAACTGATGATGTTATTGAAGAAGTTAAAATGTGACAAACTAAACCTTTAGAGAAGATTTATCCGATTGTTTATTTTGATTGTATTGTTGTTAAAGTAAAGCAAGATAAACGAATAATAAATAAAGCAGTTTATCTTGCCTTAGGAATTAATTTAGATGGTTTAAAAGATATTTTAGGAATGTGAATTAGTGAGAATGAGGGAGCCAAATTTTGACTTAATAATCTTACGGAAATGAAAAATCGTGGGTTACAAGATATTCTTGTTGCTTGTAGTGATAATTTAACTGGGATGTCTGATGCAATAGAAGCTGTTTTCCCAAAAACACAGCATCAATTATGCATTGTTCATCAAATTCGCAATAGTTTAAAATTTGTTCCTTACAAAGATCGCAAACTTGTAGCTAATGATTTAAAATCAATTTATACAGCAATTAATGAAGAAATAGCGTTAATTGCTTTAGATCATTTTTCAGAAAAATGAAATAAAAAGTATCCACAAATTACTAAATCATGAAAAAATAACTGAAATAATTTAATAATTTTTCTTGAATATCCTCAGGAATTTAGAAGAATTATTTACACAACTAATGCGATTGAATCTGTTAATAGTCAATTAAGAAAAGTCATTAAGAATAAAAAGATTTTTCCTAATGACGCATCAGTTTTTAAAATATTTTATTTAGCATTTCAAAATATGGTTAAGAAATGAACGATGCCAATTCAAAATTGGGGTAGTGCAATTTCACATTTAATGATAAAATTTGAGGACAGAGTGAATTTAAGTTAATTACTTAGAGACACAGTTAATTGTACAGTCCCAATGATATATTATGCCAAGTTCACTAAAATCTTTCATTGTTCTTTGCACGGCGTTAATCGCGTTATTAGTTCCTAAACTATCATAAACATAGCCAAATACTATCCGTGTTATTTCGTCAATGAAATCATAAATGTAATATTTTTTATCAACTGGAAAATTTGATGTGGTAATAATTTTGGCATCCATTTGTAAAAGACCAATATCGGATACTTCATAACGCTTAAACTGGCGTTTTGTTTGTTTGATTTTCTGTTTTAATTCTTTTCAACGAGGGTCAGATTTAATTCAACGATAAAAAGTTTTGATATTTTTCGGAATTTTTGAATTTTCAATATCATGAAAACCCATTTTTAAATTGTTAAATAAAGACCACATTCCACCAGCTTGAATATTTCTATAATCAAAATATAAATCACATACTTTTTCACGAAAATTTAAATCATATTGATAACTAATTTTGTTAGGTTTTGTATATTTAAAAATTAAACTATTAAAATCATCATTTTGATAAGCACTAAGAATTTTATTAGCTCATTGATAAAATGTATTTCGTGTACCATGAAAATGCTTTTTTACTAATTTATTTAAAGTTATTGATTTTAAATAAAATTGATTACATAAATTTAAAGGACGCGTAAAGTTTTGTTAGGTGGGAAAAGATTTGAATAAGTATTAAGACAGTCAGCAATGATTGTCTTTTTATTTTATAAGATGTTAAAAATTTGTTCTTTGAAAATTAAATACAAGTGAGTTAATAATGTTGGTATGTATTAAAGCACGATAAATTGTGGGTGGTCGCCATAACCAAAAGAAGTTTACCAGTTAATAGATAACACTCTATTAGCTATAGCAATTTGTTTCGTTTTGCAATAAAAAAATGAATGGGTGGATTTCCTAAAAATATACACGCTATTAAATTAGTTCCAAGGGTAGGATGCGGACATTAAAGTGTAGAAATTTCTATATAGGGGTATGCTAAGTTTAAAATTATTAAAATCTTTATCTAATTAAAAAAACAAAATTTAATAACAAAGCTTGTTAAACACTTAAATCTGCGATATATAAGTGTTTAAAAAACTAAGTTAACTAACTTAGTTACTTAGTCTTTTAACTAAGCTAAATATTTATTTTTTTAAACATTTATGTTTAAAAAAATTTGTTAGTAAACTTCGTTTACTAATTAACTTAGTTTATTATTATCAAGGCACAAAAAAATACAAGGCATAACTAAAAATAATAAGTGTTAATTTATCCTTATATTTCTTGTAATAAATAAATGAGCTCGTATTTATTTATTAGACTTGGTACATAACTATAACTAGCTTAATTCAAAATTATATATTCCTGAAATTAAGTTAAATCGTAATCCAAATCTTCTAATCTTATTGCGATAACGATAAACTAGTATTTTAAATCTTTTTAATCTAGCAAAAACATGTTCAATGACAATTCTAACTTTACTTAAAAAGCTATTATATTCCTTTTTATCTGGATTTAAAGGATTATTTTTACTCTTTTTAATTGGCAATAATGTATTTTTATGAACATTTTGCAAACCTTGATATCCTGAATCGGCAATTAATTCTAATTTTGGATTTATAAGTGTATTTGATTTTAAAAATAACTTATAATCATGAGTACTGCCATAACAAAAATCTACTGAAATAATTTTATTGTTAAATAAATCAATAATTATTTGCGATTTTAATGAATGTTGCCTTTTCTTACCAGAAAATAATAATTTTAGTTTTTTTTAATTCTTTCAATTGGAATTTCTGTAGCATCAATTGCTAATAAATTATTAGTAGTACCCTTATTTTCTAATAATATCTTTTTGCCAGGTATATGAAAGTGACTATTTTTTATTAGAGTATTTTCAACTCAAAAGATATTACGAATACAACTAACATGACTAATATTATATTTTTTTGCAATAATACGATATGTACTATATTCTTTTCAGTATTCTAAAGTCATAAGTAATCTTTGCTCTATTGATAATTTATTTGGTCTACCACCAATTTGTTTTTGTTTAGCTTCACCTTCTTTTAAAATTTCTACCATTTTCATGAAAGTTTTATATTTTATGCCTATTAAACTATAAAATTCGTTTTCGTCTTTGTATTTATCTAACATTTGTATTTCACCTAGGAAATAATATTATCAAAATAGTAGATAAAATTAAAGGTTATGTACCAAGTCTATTAATTAAAAGCAAGCTTGTAGAAACCAAATTCTAATTGTGCAAAACATCTGTGGTTTCTACAATTTTTCAGGAATTTACCAAAAAATTAACTGAACGAATGTTAAATACGGAAATTAAAGATCATCTTGAAACTGATGAGAATCATAATAAAAGAAATGGCAACACACAAAAAACCATTATTACTAAAAATGGTTCAATCGCAATTGATGTACCAAGAGATCGAAATAGTACTTTTGAACCAGTAATTATTCCGAAAAGACAAAGAAGATTTGATAACTTTGATCAAAAAGTAATTTCTTTATATGCAAGAGGAATGACAATTTCTGATATCAAAGCACAATTGCAAGAATTCTATCACGGAGCAGAAATTTCAGAAAGTTTAATTAGTCAAATAACTGATGATGTTATTGAAGAAGTTAAAATGTGACAAACTAAACCTTTAGAGAAGATTTATCCGATTGTTTATTTTGATTGTATTGTTGTTAAAGTAAAGCAAGATAAACGAATAATAAATAAAGCAGTTTCTTGCCTTAGGAATTAATTTAGATGGTTTAAAAGATATTTTAGGAATGTGAATTAGCGAGAATGAGGGCGCCAAATTTTGACTTAATAATCTTACGGAAATGAAAAATTGTGGCTTACAAGATATTCTTGTTGCTTGTAGCGATAATTTAACTGGAATGTCTGATGCAATAGAAGCTGTGTTCCCAAAAACACAGCACCAATTATGCATCGTTCATCAAATTCGTAATAGTTTAAAATTTGTCCCTTACAAAGATCGCAAACTTGTAGCTAATGATTTAAAATCAATTTATACAGCAATTAATGAAGAAATAGCGCTAGTTGCTTTATTTCATTTTTCTGAAAAATGAAATAAAAAGTATCCACCAATTACTAAATCATGAAAAAATAACTGAAATAATTTAATAATTTTTCTTGAATATCCTCAAGAATTTAGAAGGATTATTTACACAACTAATGCGATTGAATCTGTTAATAGTCAACTAAGAAAAGTTATTAAAAATAAAAAGATTTTTCCTAATGACGCATCAGTTTTTAAAATATTTTATTTAGCATTTCAAAATATGGTTAAGAAATGAACGATGCCAATTCAAAATTGGGGTAGTGCAATTTCACATTTAATGATAAAATTTGAGGACAGAGTGAATTTAAGTTAATTACTTAGAGACACAGTTAATTGTACAGTCCCTTATTAAAAATTATATCAATTAAGATTATGGAGAAAGATATGCTCAAAGAAAAACATATTATATTTAAAATTACCATTTCATCAATGGCATTAGGGTTAGCACTAGCATTATCAATGCTAGAAATTCCTATTCCCTTACCTAACTTACCAGCAGCCAACTTTGAAATTGGTGATACCCTAATTTTATTAGTTATCCCATTAATTGGTTCTTGATTTGCAATGCTAATTGGTGCAATTAAACCTTGATTACATATGATAATTCCCCATCACATTGCCCACGGCAATATTGTTGTTAGTGCCTCAATGGGAATGATGTTAAATGCCCTCGTTATTGGACTATATTTTCTATTAAACTGAATATGAAAAAGATTATTTCATAAAGAAAACATTTATACTAAATGCACCAGTATTCTTATTTGTTGTTTAGCAACTGCACTATTTGCTGCTGTAAATGCTCAATTATGAGCTACTGATGCTTTAGGTTTTCATACGCACACTCATCCAATGACAATACATCCAATCATAATAATTAATAAGTGTAAAAATTTTTCTCTTCATGACCCAATCAAAGAAATATCCGAGGAACCACTAAAAACACAAATGCTAATTTTTTATGGTATTTACGGTGGTTTCATTTTTGTAAAATACCTAATCACCTTTGGTGTAATGTTAATTCTGGAAAAGCCAATCTTACGATATGCTGAATCAGCTCACTATTCTTATCACCAACGAGAAAAAGAAAAAGCAGAAGAAAAGAAACACAAGAAAGTAAATAAATAAAAAATGTAGAATTATGAACATCAACATAATTCTACATTTTTAGTTTTTACAAAAACGGATATAAACCATTACCTTCATCCCACGAATTTGTTCACGTATCATAACATCTTCATCGTGAACGATTTGATATTAACTGTTTTGTACAATCAGTATAACGAGCTTTTACAATATCATGTTTACTATATGTTTTAATATGTTTTTCATTAGGACTCATTTGTTTAACAATTAAACTTTGATCATCTAGTCAACCTTGTCGTCAAAAAACATTAATCCCGTTATTAAAATTATTACTAGCAGTAATCATATATTTTAAAATATCCAACTTTTTTGACTTACAAATAATGAGCCTCAAACATAATAGACTTCTTGCAAAATTAATTTAAAATATAATTGAATTGTTGTTTTTAATAAAAAGGTGGAATTTAAATGAAATTTAAAAAAAATAATCAAATAAGTGATAAAAATTTTTTAAGATTAACTGGTATTAAACATACTACTTTTAATAAAATGCTAGAAATTTTAAAAATAGAAGAATTAAAAAAGAGATTTCGTCGCGGAAGAACCAATAAATTATCATTAGAAAATCGTATTTTAATGACTTTAGAATATTGAAGAGAATATAGAACTTATTTTCATATTGCAAAAAGTTATGATATTAGTGAAAGTAGTTGTTATAGAAATATCAAATGAATTGAAGACACTTTAATAAAACACCCTAATTTTCAACAACTTACTGGTCAAAAATCACTATTAAAAGATTATTTCAAAGATAAGACTGTTATAATTGATGTAACTGAAAGCCAAATCCAACGCCCAAAAAAAGACAAAAACAGCACTACTCAGGAAAAAAGAAAAAACACACAATAAAAACACAAGTTATAATTGAAAAAGATAGTAAAAAAATTATTAGTTCTGATTTTTCTTATGGTAAAAACCATGACTTTAAAATTTTAAAAGATTCAAAAATTAAATTTTTACCAGAAACAACTGTTTTAGTGGATTTAGGTTATCAAGGCATACAAAAAATTAATCATAATGTTTTAATTCCTAAAAGAAAATCAAAGAAAAACCCTTTAAATAAAGAAGAAAAGCAAAATAATGAGCGAATTTCAAAAATGAGAATTGTTATTGAAAATGTTTTTGCTATACTTAAAAAATTTAAAATTATTAGTGAAAAATATCGAAATCGTAGAAAAAGATTTGCTTTAAGATTTAATTTAATAGCTTCAATTTATAATTTACAACTATTAGTTTAAATATATTTGATAATTTAAAATTTCAGTCTTTTTTTATTGTAAATAATAATTTTTATTATGTTTTAATGACAAAATATTTGTAAAAATAATCTAAAAATTATTTTAATAACACTTTTATATTTATTTTAAATTTAAAAATTATAATTATCATATTAATTTTGCAAGAAGTCTAATATAAATAATTTTTTTTATCCATTTTATCTAAAGCACTATATGCAAAAAATACACCTTTTAAGGCACTAATAAATAGTTTCCCAGGAATTGATAAATAATTTTTTTAATAATCGTTAATAATCCGCCTAATGTTTTTTTAACAATTTCCTTCACATAGTTATCGGAATTATCAATTAATTCTCAATAATTAAAATTTTTTAAAGTTTTAATTATTGAAAACAATGCCTCTTCTTGAATAGAAGATAAATCATCAAAATTACCAGTTTGAAATATATAATATGTCAGCAAATCATAAAATATTAATTTATGTGTAGAAACCATATACATATGACAAGATTTTGGTTTTTACAAACTTGCTGTTAATTAATAAATAAATATGAGCTCATTTATTTATTACAAGAAATATAAGGTTAAATTAATATTTATTATTTTTAGTTATGCCTTGTATTTTTTTGTGCCTTGATAATAATAAACTAAGTTAATTAGTAAACGAAGTTTACTAACAAATTTTGTTAAACATAAATGTTTAAAAAAATAAATATTTAACTTAGTTAGATAACTAAGCTAAATATAACTTAGTTTAATATAACTAAATATTGTAAGGATGGTATGTATATGAGAAATATTGAAAATATTTTTTTAAATACTGAAAAATATCTTTTAAAAGAAACACAAAATGCAGTACTTATTAAAGCACCAGCAATTCCGTGATTGTATGAATCTACTGGTATTTGGTTTTCGAAACGATTTGTTTATAAAGGCAAATATGAGAATTCTATTTGTATAGGAATAATTAGAGATGGTGAATATCGGTTAGTTTTTATTAATGATAAAGGTCAAGAGTCTAGTTTGATTTTAGGTCATGAGTTGTTAGGTTTTTTTGTTGCTGAAAAAGAACATGATAAAAAGGTTGTAAGTTTTGATTATTTTAAAAATTCATTTTAAAAATGTTTTACGGTGTTTTAAGAATAGGGGTAAATAAAAAAAAATATTTTAGTTAGTTTTTATGGTGTTTAAACGGTGCGGAAAGCGTATGCTCCACCCGTTAATTATCTATGTTAGTTGTTGAGTTATTTAACTAAGTTATTGCAATTTTTTTGAGGAGTTTTAGAAATGAAAATGTGAGTTAATGTGGATGAGTCTGGCAAAGATTATTGTCAAGAGTTTATATATTCTATTAATAAAAAAACTGGATTAGAACAAAAATTTTGAGCGTCTAAATCTGCAGTTGAATCTGTTAGAACTGATTTAGTCGGTGATAATTGACTTTGTGTTGATATTGCATATTAAAAAATTAGAAAATTAAGGAGAAAAGAAAGATGAGTATATTTGGATTAGTATTTTTTACGATTTTAACATTATTACTAGCATACTATATTGCGGTTAATATTTATCGGTTTTTTAAAGATAAAAAGAAATATGGTAGTGAAGCAAAACAGTTGCCAAAAGATTTTACTTATTCACAACGAATATTTATTGCGAAATTTAAGAAAAATTTATTAGAAAAAGATTTTAATTTTGTCGAAAACTCTTGATATTTATTGAATATACTTAATTTTAGGTATATTTTAATATGATAGAGGTGGATAATAATTATGGAAAAAATAATTCAAGAACTAGTAAATACTTTAACAGATGATCAATTTTTAGAATTTTATGAAAAAGTCAAACAACAAGCAGAATTAATAAAAAAACAAAAACGGTTAAATGAAATTGATCAAAAATTTAGAGCGCACGGTATTAAATGCCCTAAATGTGAATCTTACCATTGCGTTAAAAATGGACATAATTCAGAAGGAAAACAAAAATATTTATGTAAAAATTGCCGTGCAAGTTTTGACGCTTTTCGTAATCATTTTATTTATTGAAGTCATTTAAATTATGAACAATGAAATTTATTGATTCAAATTTCATTGCTGGGGCAATCTAGTAAAACAATTTCTCGTTTTATTAAAACTACATTAAAAACTGCTTGATATAATCGTCAAAAATTAATGAAATCAAAACAATTAGAAAATACCCAATTAAAATTTAAAAAATTATCTGGTAAAATCCAAATCGATGAAACATTTATTAAAGAAATCCATAAAGGAAATTTCAAATATAAAACTGATCCACGAAGAATTCACCTTGACCCATTCGCAACTAATACTAAATGCTGTATTCAAATGGCAATTGATAATAATAACAATATTTATGTTAAATCCACAAACACCAAACGTTTACAAAAACAATGAATTATTGAAAATATGAACAAAGAATTAATTAACGAAAATTCAATTATTACTTCTGATATGCAAAAATTATATTTTTTAGTAGCAAAACAAACAAATTCTACTTTATGTGTAACTAAAACAACAATTAATCCTGAAGCTAGTTATCGTAACTTAAATAAAATCAGTAAATTACAATCTAGTCTTAAAGAAGCCTTAATTCATTATCATGGTTTAGGTTTTACTAATATTCAAAATTATTTAAATCTCTGAAAATGAAAATACCAACATAAGGGTTTAACTCCAAACCAACAAACAGCGGTATTATATTTTAATAGACTTCTTGCAAAATTAATTTAAAATATAATTGAATTGTTGTTTTTAATAAAAAGGTGGAATTTAAATGAAATTTAAAAAAAATAATCAAATAAGTGATAAAAATTTTTTAAGATTAACTGGTATTAAACATACTACTTTTAATAAAATGCTAGAAATTTTAAAAATAGAAGAATTAAAAAAGAGATTTCGTCGCGGAAGAACCAATAAATTATCATTAGAAAATCGTATTTTAATGACTTTAGAATATTGAAGAGAATATAGAACTTATTTTCATATTGCAAAAAGTTATGATATTAGTGAAAGTAGTTGTTATAGAAATATCAAATGAATTGAAGACACTTTAATAAAACACCCTAATTTTCAACAACTTACTGGTCAAAAATCACTATTAAAAGATTATTTCAAAGATAAGACTGTTATAATTGATGTAACTGAAAGCCAAATCCAACGCCCAAAAAAAGACAAAAACAGCACTACTCAGGAAAAAAGAAAAAACACACAATAAAAACACAAGTTATAATTGAAAAAGATAGTAAAAAAATTATTAGTTCTGATTTTTCTTATGGTAAAAACCATGACTTTAAAATTTTAAAAGATTCAAAAATTAAATTTTTACCAGAAACAACTGTTTTAGTGGATTTAGGTTATCAAGGCATACAAAAAATTAATCATAATGTTTTAATTCCTAAAAGAAAATCAAAGAAAAACCCTTTAAATAAAGAAGAAAAGCAAAATAATGAGCGAATTTCAAAAATGAGAATTGTTATTGAAAATGTTTTTGCTATACTTAAAAAATTTAAAATTATTAGTGAAAAATATCGAAATCGTAGAAAAAGATTTGCTTTAAGATTTAATTTAATAGCTTCAATTTATAATTTACAACTATTAGTTTAAATATATTTGATAATTTAAAATTTCAGTCTTTTTTTATTGTAAATAATAATTTTTATTATGTTTTAATGACAAAATATTTGTAAAAATAATCTAAAAATTATTTTAATAACACTTTTATATTTATTTTAAATTTAAAAATTATAATTATCATATTAATTTTGCAAGAAGTCTAATGTATAAAAAAGTTAAAGTAAAAATAGTAATTTTACATAAAAGCCTTTTAAAATTATCAAGTTGATGATTTTTTTTATTTTATCAAGAGTTTTCGACAAAATTAAAAGAAAAAGATGGAGAAGAAATTAACAAATAAAAAAATATTTAGAATATTTTTAAAAGTACATAGATATGACTAAATTTAACTATAATACAAAAATAAATAAAATTAATCGAATTAAGAGTACAAAAAGGGTTAGAAAAATTAAAAAAATTAAAAAAATGTTAAAAATAAGAAAGATAAATTAAAAGGTAGGAAGAGAAAAGTGAAAGTATGATATGGTATTGCTTCTTCAGAAGAAGAACAAAAGATAGATAGAGTATCACAGTTATCTGTATATATTCATGGTGATAATATTACTAAACCTAATCGTGTATGAGCGCGTGATTATGGTGTTGGTCATGTAGAGATAGATATTTTTCATGATGCGTGGGTTTGTATTGATGCTATGTTATTAATTAAGGAAGTTGGTTGTTAAATGTTTAAAAAAGTAATTATTGAGTTAATTGAATTAATTTATCCAACTGCCGATTTACGGGACTGTACAATTAACTGTGTCTCTAAGTAATTAACTTTTAAATTCACTCTGTGTCCTCAAATTTTATCATTAAATGTGAAATTGCACTACCCCAATTTTGAATTGGCATCGTTCATTTCTTAACCATATTTTGAAATGCTAAATAAAATATTTTAAAAACTGATGCGTCATTAGGAAAAATCTTTTTATTCTTAATGACTTTTCTTAATTGACTATTAACAGATTCAATCGCATTAGTTGTGTAAATAATTCTTCTAAATTCCTGAGGATATTCAAGAAAAATTATTAAATTATTTCAGTTATTTTTTCATGATTTAGTAATTTGTGGATACTTTTTATTTCATTTTTCTGAAAAATGATCTAAAGCAATTAACGCTATTTCTTCATTAATTGCTGTATAAATTGATTTTAAATCATTAGCTACAAGTTTGCGATCTTTGTAAGGAACAAATTTTAAACTATTGCGAATTTGATGAACAATGCATAATTGATGCTGTGTTTTTGGGAAAACAGCTTCTATTGCATCAGACATCCCAGTTAAATTATCACTACAAGCAACAAGAATATCTTGTAAGCCACGATTTTTCATTTCCGTAAGATTATTAAGTCAAAATTTGGCTCCCTCATTCTCACTAATTCACATTCCTAAAATATCTTTTAAACTATCTAAATTAATTCCTAAGGCAAGATAAACTGCTTTATTTATTATTCGTTTATCTTGCTTTACTTTAACAACAATACAATCAAAATAAACAATCGGATAAATCTTCTCTAAAGGTTTAGTTTGTCACATTTTAACTTCTTCAATAACATCATCAGTTATTTGACTAATTAAACTTTCTGAAATTTCTGCTCCGTGATAGAATTCTTGCAATTGTGCTTTGATATCAGAAATTGTCATTCCTCTTGCATATAAAGAAATTACTTTTTGATCAAAGTTATCAAATCTTCTTTGTCTTTTCGGAATAATTACTGGTTCAAAAGTACTATTTCGATCTCTTGGTACATCAATTGCGATTGAACCATTTTTAATAATAATGATTTTTTGTGTGTTGCCATTTCTTTTATTATGATTCTCATCAGTTTCAAGATAATCTTTAATTTCCGTATTTAACATTCGTTCAGTTAATTTTTTGGTAAATTCCTGAAAAATAGTATTGCCTTTAAATAAATCTTGTGGATTAACAATATTTTCTAAAAAATAATCAACAACTTTATCAATTGCGTCAGGTTCTTTTTTTATTTTTTTTTTTGTCATTTTCTGTTCTCCTTCTTTTAAGTATAATTCAGAATGAATTATCGAGACACAGAATTTTGGACAGGCTCCGATTTTTTTTTACCGCCTCAAGTTGTATTTTTGTTTTCAATTTTAATAATTGTAATGCTCTTCTCAGCAATTATTTTTCTACTCTTTTGACCTTTTAAGCGGTAATTATTATGTTTTTAGTTGCTTGAAAAGATTTAGATTGAGAAATGACAAAATTGTATTTTTGAGATTTATTTATCCAAATTACAACTATTCCGGCGTGAGTTTCTGGCAAAGAAATTGATTTAACCAAAGAACCACTTTGACTTTTAATGGCAAATATTGCCTTTTGAATGGTATTAGTATTCACTGTCTTATTTATGGTTATTTTATTTTATAAGGTTAAATCATATTTTGTTTAGAAAGGGGGTGATTAATATGTTTAGAACTTTTCTTGATGTAGTAGTAACACCACCAGTAGCAATTACTGGCGAACAAGCAGTTACTTAACTTATGAAAAGCATTAATTAAAGCATTTGGTAATATTTGAACTGATATTATTGGTGGTAATATGCCAAATGTCGTTAATTTCTTTGCTACATATTGAGTTTTCTTGCTTGGTGTAATTATTGGTTTATTTTTAATTGCTTTCAAAATGTTTGAAAAATTAATGCCCGGCAGATAGTAATAAAAATAAGGAGAGTGTGATTTAAGTGATGCTATTGTTTAAAAAAATAAATTTAAGATTATATGATTTTGTCGCTTTAAATCGCACTTTATTTATTATTGCGTGATTTTATGGTGCGATTTTGCATTATTATAATCCCCAAAGTTGACGAATGTTATTTGATATTATTTATTTATTAATTGCTTTGTATATTTTATATACTAAAATTTCTCATTTCTTTGCTCGTCGTAGTTTTATTAATTTCTTATTAAATTCACCCTTAAATTTAGTAATTGGTGCTTTAGGGACTGGGAAAACCGCTTTAATGGTTTTAGTTTCTTACTTATTAAGTGGTTGAAAAACGATTTCTACTTTTCCAATTACAGATAAACAAATGCTTTCATTAGGGCATATGTCACTTTTAGATTATAATTATCCAATTTTAGATGAAAAACATTTACTGTTATGAGATGAAACTAACTTATTTTTAGAAGGAACTGATTATAAAGAAAATGATAGAGTAACCCAAGGTTTACAAGAATATTTCGCTTCGGCTCGACAATTTACCCATATCGTATTAGCAAGCGGACAACGAGCCGAACATATATGAGTTAAAGTTCGTGATATTGCGAATTCAATAATTGTTGGTATTAGAAAAAAACCAGTTAGTATTTTCCGACCCTATTTACAAGTTATTTACGGCACTTTTAAATCGGTAAGCGAATACGAACAATGACGATGATTAACTCTGATTAATGCTAAAAATGATAAAAAAGGTCGCAAAATCAAGTATCGTAGCATTCCGGAATTAGACATTTATTTCTTTAAATTGAAAATTCCGATGTCAATTTTAAACCTTTATGATAATAAATATTTATCATTCTTGCGTGAATTAAGTAATGGTGCTTTGAATGATAATTATCAGCATAAATTTTGAAATGATAATGTGATGGATATTGAAGCGTTAGAATATTTAAAAATGGAAAAATTTAGTAAGATACTTACTAAGTTAAAAAATAATCTGAAGAAGAAAAATAAGTAAAGGAGTTTAAAATATGGAAAACTTAGAAAAAATGGCTAGTTTGATTGGCGATATGTTTTATAAAGTTTTTGATTTAATTTGAACTTTAACCATTCCTGGAACAGATATTCGCATTATTATTTTTCCGCTAATTATGCTTGTGATAAATTTTGTAATTGGTGGCATTTTAGGTATTCATATTGAACGACCAAAAGTTGGTTTTCGTAAAAAATATCGAAAATCAGTTGCTAATTGAGGAACTAAGAAAAAATCATCTAGTGGTTCAATTAAGAAGTTTAGTGGTAATAGCCCTAAAAATAGACCGTGAGTTAACCAGCACGGACGGCGAATAAAAAGGTAGGTTTAGAAAATGTTTAAATTAATAATATTATTTATTCTTGTTGCTGTTTTTTCTATTTTTGCTTTAAACGACTTTTTAGGTTTATGAGCCTATGTGCGTGAGGGTTTAGAATATTTTAATAAAGTTCTATCAAATAATATTAAAATTTTAGATTTATTTAAACCAATGATTAGGTTATTTTCTCAACATCCAATTTTCCAAATTTTAGGAACGATTTGTATTTTATCAACAATATATTTAATTTTAAGGAGTTAAAAAATGAAAAAGTTAAAGAAAATATTAGGTATTAAATGATTTAAAAGCGTTTTAGGTTTTATACATTTTTTTATTATACTTCATATTTTTATCGTTATAATTTGAGTGTTTTTAACAAGAATTAGAACTAATACAGATGAGTTTTTTAAAGATTTTATATTGTTTGATTTTCAAAATGTATTTTTTAAGGTGTATTTTTGATTATTAATGGTTTATTTGTTAATGACAGTTGTTAAGTTAATTATTAAGCGTTTTTATTTTAATAAAGTAGTTAGAAAACATCAAAAAGAAGTTATTAATATTTCTGAATGTCCATTATATTATGAATATAAATTTTCTCATGCTTTTAAAGCAATAAAAGAGAGTTTTAAGTCGTGATGAGTGAGATGCATAAGATTATTTCTTGATTTTTATTATAATGTTTATTGGTTTGGTGCCATTAGGGGTGTTCTTTGATACAAAACAACCACCAAAACCTAATATGGAACAATCCTTCTTTATGAAACGAGAAAAACGAGCTACAAACCCTAGTCAATGTGGCAATAATTGTGAATTAGAGTTTGTTAGCATTAAAAATACTTTTTTTAATGTAGAGAGTTTTGGCTCTGCTGGAAGAATAACTTTTTATGATGAAAGTGTTCATTTTCCAGATGATATGTCTGAAAAAAGCTTTTTAATCGAAAATCAAAGTATTAATAATCCTATAAAGAATTTTTTTAAACGAGAAGGTGTTTATAAACCAAAACCATCTGAAGATATATTAGACTTCTTGCAAAATTAATATGATAATTATAATTTTTAAATTTAAAATAAATATAAAAGTGTTATTAAAATAATTTTTAGATTATTTTTACGAATATTTTGTCATTAAAACATAATAAAAATTATTATTTACAATAAAAAAAGACTGAAATTTTAAATTATCAAATATATTTAAACTAATAGTTGTAAATTATAAATTGAAGCTATTAAATTAAATCTTAAAGCAAATCTTTTTCTACGATTTCGATATTTTTCACTAATAATTTTAAATTTTTTAAGTATAGCAAAAACATTTTCAATAACAATTCTCATTTTTGAAATTCGCTCATTATTTTGCTTTTCTTCTTTATTTAAAGGGTTTTTCTTTGATTTTCTTTTAGGAATTAAAACATTATGATTAATTTTTTGTATGCCTTGATAACCTAAATCCACTAAAACAGTTGTTTCTGGTAAAAATTTAATTTTTGAATCTTTTAAAATTTTAAAGTCATGGTTTTTACCATAAGAAAAATCAGAACTAATAATTTTTTTACTATCTTTTTCAATTATAACTTGTGTTTTTATTGTGTGTTTTTTCTTTTTTCCTGAGTAGTGCTGTTTTTGTCTTTTTTTGGGCGTTGGATTTGGCTTTCAGTTACATCAATTATAACAGTCTTATCTTTGAAATAATCTTTTAATAGTGATTTTTGACCAGTAAGTTGTTGAAAATTAGGGTGTTTTATTAAAGTGTCTTCAATTCATTTGATATTTCTATAACAACTACTTTCACTAATATCATAACTTTTTGCAATATGAAAATAAGTTCTATATTCTCTTCAATATTCTAAAGTCATTAAAATACGATTTTCTAATGATAATTTATTGGTTCTTCCGCGACGAAATCTCTTTTTTAATTCTTCTATTTTTAAAATTTCTAGCATTTTATTAAAAGTAGTATGTTTAATACCAGTTAATCTTAAAAAATTTTTATCACTTATTTGATTATTTTTTTTAAATTTCATTTAAATTCCACCTTTTTATTAAAAACAACAATTCAATTATATTTTAAATTAATTTTGCAAGAAGTCTATTGACTACTTATGGCTGAGAAATTCCTAAACTTGAAAGTATCAAAGTGTCATTTGTTTATTTAGATAGATATCAATTAAATAAACCACAATATTTTATAAGTTCATTTTCAGCTAAAGTGCCACTACAACCAGAGAAAGATAACGAGCAACCGTTACCTACGGAAATAAATAAAAATGATGGTGAATATCAGTATAATCAGTTTCAAGATAAACTAGATTATTTGATGATACAACGCCGAGATTTTGATAAATTTAATTACAGTTACTTATATTGAGTTCCTATTTTTAATTTCGTTGACGATAATTTTAAATATATGAATGAAGTGTCAATTAAATTAAATGGTTTTAAACAAAATAGTAAATTTAATTTAAGTCGCAAAAATTTATATCCTAAACCTGATATGATGGAAAAAGTTATTTTTAGAGAACTTTCCTTTTCTAGTTTTGGTGATGTTATCACTATAAAAACTGAGCATGGTAGCATTGTTGGCTATAATGAGTTTTTAGAAAATGGTAAATCGCTTTGAAAATCTGGTTCGCGAACAAGTTTTGGAGGAGATTTTATTAATACCTTTTTTGGACAAGTTAATTATTATGGTAATACTTTCCATTTTTTACGCTATGATGATAAATTAAAAACTGATTTTAAAGATTTTATGCTTTATTACCAAAAACATTTAACTGTTGATTTTATTAATGGTTTATTTAATAAAATTTATAAAGTTTTAGGTGGTTTTTTCGTACAATTCTTTTATGCAAGTTTTGATATGGATACTTCTACTTATGTAGAATTAGATTACAAAGGAATGCAACAAATTCCTAAAAATGTTTTACAAATGGGCTTTTTCTATCGCTCCTTAATTACTTTTTATCCTAAACAATATTTAATTAATTTTGATTCAACAATAGAAAATGGTAAGAATATGATTTTTCGTTCGTATTTTTTTGTGAAAGATAAACAAATTGCTAATGATTTTAAAACTGGTAAAAGTTCTTATCAAATAAATTTTAATGTGTTAAAAGCATATGATAACCAATTATGGAATGTTACTAGCAATAAATTGCATTTTTACAACGCTAAAGTTGATGTCATGTATGGGATTAATATTTTTACGCTAACTTTTCCACTATATAAAAAGAAAAATGAAAGTACTGAATATCATTATTCTTTATACGATTTTAACATTTTGAATTCAACAGCCTTTATTGGTGGGGGAATAAGTGGCAACATGAATGATTTAATTCCGACGCCTAATTGTTCTTATTGGGGATTATTTAGTGCTATATCTTGTGGTATTCAGCACGCTTCTGTTAGCGTGTTAAATTGATTACTTGGTCTTTCTGGGATTAATCTTTTAATTCGCCCCATTGCCGATATTGCTAAAACGACGATTAATTTTACCAAAACCGCCTTTCCAGTATTTGAAGTTATTCCAGCATTTCAGATGTTATTTGAATTTGTAGTGCCATTAGCAATCTTATTAATGATATTAAAAAAGTTCTCTTAAATATTGCCAATATTTTTTATAATATAATTCCTTTGAAAGGAGGATTTTTCTTTATGCGAAAATTTTTATCAGCTTTAAATTTAGTATGTATACTGTTTATTTTTTTTAATTTTGTTTGTCTATCGAAAGAGAATAAACAGAATAACTTGGTATATTATTTATTTTGATGTTTGTTTGTCCGTTATCAATTGATTTATATAAACCATCATTTTTTCCAAAATAAATGTTATTTTCATTATCAATTGATAATGAAAAGATTTGGCCATATATATTTGTGTTTTTTAAAATTGTTGCTTCATTTTCCAAAATATTAACTCCCATATTAGTAGCAAAATAAATGTTATTTTTACTATCAATAGCAAATGAATTAAATTGTTGACTTCAAGCGGTTTGTTTCGGGCTATCACTACCATTTTCTAAAATATAAAAATTTGAAGAATTATTTCCAAAGAAAATATTGTTTTTTTTTATCAGCTATAAGATAATAAACATTTGATAAATTACTTATTTTACTTATATTTTCTCCATTATCACTTGATTTATATAAGCCCTCGGTCGTTCCAAAATAGATATTATTTTTATTAGACTTGGTACATAACTATAACTAGCTTAATTCAAAATTATATATTCCTGAAATTAAGTTAAATCGTAATCCAAATCTTCTAATCTTATTGCGATAACGATAAACTAGTATTTTAAATCTTTTTAATCTAGCAAAAACATGTTCAATGACAATTCTAACTTTACTTAAAAAGCTATTATATTCCTTTTTATCTGGATTTAAAGGATTATTTTTACTCTTTTTAATTGGCAATAATGTATTTTTATGAACATTTTGCAAACCTTGATATCCTGAATCGGCAATTAATTCTAATTTTGGATTTATAAGTGTATTTGATTTTAAAAATAACTTATAATCATGAGTACTGCCATAACAAAAATCTACTGAAATAATTTTATTGTTAAATAAATCAATAATTATTTGCGATTTTAATGAATGTTGCCTTTTCTTACCAGAAAATAATAATTTTAGTTTTTTTTAATTCTTTCAATTGGAATTTCTGTAGCATCAATTGCTAATAAATTATTAGTAGTACCCTTATTTTCTAATAATATCTTTTTGCCAGGTATATGAAAGTGACTATTTTTTATTAGAGTATTTTCAACTCAAAAGATATTACGAATACAACTAACATGACTAATATTATATTTTTTTGCAATAATACGATATGTACTATATTCTTTTCAGTATTCTAAAGTCATAAGTAATCTTTGCTCTATTGATAATTTATTTGGTCTACCACCAATTTGTTTTTGTTTAGCTTCACCTTCTTTTAAAATTTCTACCATTTTCATGAAAGTTTTATATTTTATGCCTATTAAACTATAAAATTCGTTTTCGTCTTTGTATTTATCTAACATTTGTATTTCACCTAGGAAATAATATTATCAAAATAGTAGATAAAATTAAAGGTTATGTACCAAGTCTATTATCAACAGCTATCGAATAAATTTCATTATTTGTTTCGATTATTTTTTTAAGATGTTTTTTAGTTTTTTGTTCTGCCGGATAAGGGCTTACAGCCATTACAGTTGGCAAGGCACTACCGGCAATAGTAATTGCACCTAATAATCCTAAGAGTTTTTTCATATTAATTAAATCCCTTTGGTAAATTTTATTTAATTAGCAAAAATTCACCAAAGGGATTTAATTAATATGAAAAAATTACTAGGAATCTTAGGAACAATAACAATAGCGGGAAGCGGAATATCAGGAATTGTTGGAAACGCCCCAGCTCCAGCGAAAAAGGAAATTAATTATTTACAAACAAATAATTTAGAAAAATTAAACAGAAATAAAAGAAATTCATATCCAAACTATAATTATGATAATCCAGATTTAAAAACAATGGATGGTTTTTTAAAAAATTTAGTGGTCATTATTAATAATGATAAGCTTACAAGATTAAAATCAAATTATTTTAAACCAGAATATGCATTATCTTTACCAGATAATAGATTTGAACCCGGTCAATATGATATTAATGGAATAACTCTTGTTTCTAACGAAGTAGATTTTATACCTACTCAAACAATTCCTGTCAAAGAAGACCTTATTCATTCTCAAAAAACCGAATTTAAAGCAGGAAATCAAGATGAAGATAAAGCACTAAGTGGTTCTTTTGCATATAATGTTACTGATTCATTTTCTTTTAAATTTGGACAAAAATTAAGTATTAAAACCGGTTTAAAAGTAAAATTATTGGCTTCTTTTGAAATAACAGGAGAACTTTCAACAGAAGAAACTTGAACAAAAACAAATAGTTATACAATAGACTTCTTGCAAAATTAATATGATAATTATAATTTTTAAATTTAAAATAAATATAAAAGTGTTATTAAAATAATTTTTAGATTATTTTTACAAATATTTTGTCATTAAAACATAATAAAAATTATTATTTACAATAAAAAAAGACTGAAATTTTAAATTATCAAATATATTTAAACTAATAGTTGTAAATTATAAATTGAAGCTATTAAATTAAATCTTAAAGCAAATCTTTTTCTACGATTTCGATATTTTTCACTAATAATTTTAAATTTTTTAAGTATAGCAAAAACATTTTCAATAACAATTCTCATTTTTGAAATTCGCTCATTATTTTGCTTTTCTTCTTTATTTAAAGGGTTTTTCTTTGATTTTCTTTTAGGAATTAAAACATTATGATTAATTTTTTGTATGCCTTGATAACCTAAATCCACTAAAACAGTTGTTTCTGGTAAAAATTTAATTTTTGAATCTTTTAAAATTTTAAAGTCATGGTTTTTACCATAAGAAAAATCAGAACTAATAATTTTTTTACTATCTTTTTCAATTATAACTTGTGTTTTTATTGTGTGTTTTTTCTTTTTTCCTGAGTAGTGCTGTTTTTGTCTTTTTTTGGGCGTTGGATTTGGCTTTCAGTTACATCAATTATAACAGTCTTATCTTTGAAATAATCTTTTAATAGTGATTTTTGACCAGTAAGTTGTTGAAAATTAGGGTGTTTTATTAAAGTGTCTTCAATTCATTTGATATTTCTATAACAACTACTTTCACTAATATCATAACTTTTTGCAATATGAAAATAAGTTCTATATTCTCTTCAATATTCTAAAGTCATTAAAATACGATTTTCTAATGATAATTTATTGGTTCTTCCGCGACGAAATCTCTTTTTTAATTCTTCTATTTTTAAAATTTCTAGCATTTTATTAAAAGTAGTATGTTTAATACCAGTTAATCTTAAAAAATTTTTATCACTTATTTGATTATTTTTTTTAAATTTCATTTAAATTCCACCTTTTTATTAAAAACAACAATTCAATTATATTTTAAATTAATTTTGCAAGAAGTCTAATAACTGCTCCATCACAATGAACAAAAATAAAAGCAAATCATAAAAAAGACATAACTTTTTCAGTTTTTTCAGGAAAAAGTATAAATAAAGGAATTTTAAAAGCAAAAATAGACCCTAATTTAAAAATTAATACTTTTTTTACAAAATTACCGGTTGATATTAATAATTACTATGCAAAATATATGTATCTAAAAGATTTAATTAACGATGTAAAAAAGAAAGGATTTAATGACTTATTTAATTCAAATTCTTTAATAAGTTTAAAAGATAATGATATATTTTTAAATATTCCAGTAGAAATAAAATCAAATTCTAGTCGTCTTTCAGTAGAATTTGGTCCTGAAACACCTTTATAAAATTAAAAATAATAGCATATTTAGATAATTAATAAAATTAGTTTAAAAACAACTGAACAACAAGTTTAATTTCTTACAAGCAAATAAAAAAATTATAGTTTTTAAAAACCTCGTAATGTTTGAAAAGGAGTTTTAGTATTTAATGCCGAGTGACGGCGTTCAAAATTATAAAAGTAATAATATTTGTTTAAATAATGTTGAAGCTCATTTTGATTTAATTTTTTATCCTTAGCATAAAATAATTTGCTATAATGTTGATGGAATCGTTCTATCTTTCCATTTGATTGTGGTGAGCGAATCGGCGTGGTTTCGTGAACGATTCCGTTCCTCGAAAGAAAGGTTGTAAAAGGTCTTTCTTTTACTTTGTACGATTTTTTATTACTTCAGTTAGTAGTAATAAATTCAGGAGCATTGTCAGTGCGAAGGCGTTTAATGGTTATGCCAAGTTCGCCAAAATCTTTTATTGCTCTTTGTACAGCGTTAATGGCGTTATTGGTTCCTGAACTATCATAAACATAACCAAATACTATGCGTGTCATTTCGTCAATGAAATCATAAATGTAATATTTTTTATCAACCGGAAAATTTGATGTAGTAATGATTTTGGCATCCATTTGTAAAAGACCAATCTCGGAGACTTCATAACGCTTAAAATAGTGTTTTGTTTGTTTGATTTGTTGTTTTAATTCTTTTCAACGAGGGTCGGATTTAATTCAGCGATAAAAGGTTTTGATATTTTTTGGAACTTCTGAATTTTTAACATCATGAAAACCGATTTTTAAATTGTTAAATAAAGACCACATTCCGCCAGCTTGAAGATTTTTGTAATCAAAATATAAATCACATACTTTTTCGCGAGAATTTAAACTATATTGATAATTAAGATTTTGTGGTTTTGTAGTTTTAAACAATAACAAATCTAAATTGTCAGAATAATAAGCAGTCATAATTTTTTGTGCCCAACGATAAAAAGTTTTCGTTGCATTCTTAAAATATTTTTTAATAAATTTTGTTAAAATAGTTTCTTCAATATAAAAATAAGTACATAAATTTAAATATGCAGTAATGCGTTTTTTAGTTTTATAGTAATAAGAATTAGGGCAATTAGCACTTAGTCAACTTTGGATTTTTGCTTTTAAATCCGCTAAATCAGCTTGAGAAATAATATATTTCATTTTTTAAAACTCCTTAAATTGAGAAAATCGTATTTTTTAATACGATTTTCAATAATATTTATTAAATTACTAATTTTTATTAGGCATTTCCGCCGAGAATGAAGTAACATAAAATACTTTCGTGTTCAGGTCTTGATTAAGAAGTACTTTAAAATTAATTAATTTATCAATAAAATAAATTTTTGCATGATGTTTAGATTTGTAAGAACCATTAGAACGATAAAAGTTGAGCCTGTCCAAAATTCTGTGTCTCGATAATTCATTCTGAATTATACTTAAAAGAAGGAGAACAGAAAATGACAAAAAAAAAAATAAAAAAAGAACCTGACGCAATTGATAAAGTTGTTGATTATTTTTTAGGAAATATTGATAATCCACAAGATTTATTTAAAGGCAATACTATTTTTCAGGAATTTTGTAAATCACACACAGTTATTAGACTATGCTTCTCTTAATTGAATTAATCATACCATATTTTGTATTATTAAAATTAAAAAAATTTTTTTTAATTTTGTCGAAAACTCTTGATATTTATTGAATATACTTAATTTTAGGTATATTTTAATATGATAGAGGTGGATAATAATTATGGAAAAAATAATTCAAGAACTAGTAAATACTTTAACAGATGATCAATTTTTAGAATTTTATGAAAAAGTCAAACAACAAGCAGAATTAATAAAAAAACAAAAACGTTTAAATGAAATTGATCAAAAATTTAGAGCGCACGGTATTAAATGCCCTAAATGTGAATCTTACCATTGCGTTAAAAATGGACATAATTCAGAAGGAAAACAAAAATATTTATGTAAAAATTGCCGTGCAAGTTTTGACGCTTTTCGTAATCATTTTATTTATTGAAGTCATTTAAATTATGAACAATGAAATTTATTGATTCAAATTTCATTGCTGGGGCAATCTAGTAAAACAATTTCTCGTTTTATTAAAACTACATTAAAAACTGCTTGATATAATCGTCAAAAATTAATGAAATCAAAACAATTAGAAAATACCCAATTAAAATTTAAAAAATTATCTGGTAAAATCCAAATCGATGAAACATTTATTAAAGAAATCCATAAAGGAAATTTCAAATATAAAACTGATCCACGAAGAATTCACCTTGACCCATTCGCAACTAATACTAAATGCTGTATTCAAATGGCAATTGATAATAATAACAATATTTATGTTAAATCCACAAACACCAAACGTTTACAAAAACAATGAATTATTGAAAATATGAACAAAGAATTAATTAACGAAAATTCAATTATTACTTCTGATATGCAAAAATTATATTTTTTAGTAGCAAAACAAACAAATTCTACTTTATGTGTAACTAAAACAACAATTAATCCTGAAGCTAGTTATCGTAACTTAAATAAAATCAGTAAATTACAATCTAGTCTTAAAGAAGCCTTAATTCATTATCATGGTTTAGGTTTTACTAATATTCAAAATTATTTAAATCTCTGAAAATGAAAATACCAACATAAGGGTTTAACTCCAAACCAACAAACAGCGGTATTATATTTTAATGTATAAAAAAGTTAAAGTAAAAATAGTAATTTTACATAAAAGCCTTTTAAAATTATCAAGTTGATGATTTTTTTTATTTTATCAAGAGTTTTCGACAAAATTAAAAAAAAATTTTTAATTTTGTCGAAAACTCTTGATATGTAAGGTAACACACAAAAAACCATTATTACTAAAAATGGTTCAATCGCAATTGATGTACCAAGAGATCGAAATAGTACTTTTGAACCAGTAATTATTCCGAAAAGACAAAGAAGATTTGATAACTTTGATCAAAAAGTAATTTCTTTATATGCAAGAGGAATGACAATTTCTGATATCAAAGCACAATTGCAAGAATTCTATCACGAAGCAGAAATTTCAGAAAGTTTAATTAGTCAAATAACTGATGATGTTATTGAAGAAGTTAAAATGTGACAAACTAAACCTTTAGAGAAGATTTATCCGATTGTTTATTTTGATTGTATTGTTGTTAAAGTAAAGCAAGATAAACGAATAATAAATAAAGCAGTTTATCTTGCCTTAGGAATTAATTTAGATGGTTTAAAAGATATTTTAGGAATGTGAATTAGTGAGAATGAGGGAGCCAAATTTTGACTTAATAATCTTACGGAAATGAAAAATCGTGGCTTACAAAATATTCTTGTTGCTTGTAGCGATAATTTAACTGGAATGTCTGATGCAATAGAAGCTGTGTTCCCAAAAACACAGCATCAATTATGCATTGTTCATCAAATTCGCAATAGTTTAAAATTTGTTCCTTACAAAGATCGCAAACTTGTAGCTAATGATTTAAAATCAATTTATACAGCAATTAATGAAGAAATAGCGTTAATTGCTTTAGATCATTTTTCAGAAAAATGAAATAAAAAGTATCCACAAATTACTAAATCATGAAAAAATAACTGAAATAATTTAATAATTTTTCTTGAATATCCTCAGGAATTTAGAAGAATTATTTACACAACTAATGCGATTGAATCTGTTAATAGTCAATTAAGAAAAGTCATTAAGAATAAAAAGATTTTTCCTAATGACGCATCAGTTTTTAAAATATTTTATTTAGCATTTCAAAATATGGTTAAGAAATGAACGATGCCAATTCAAAATTGGGGTAGTGCAATTTCACATTTAATGATAAAATTTGAAGACAGAGTGAATTTAAGTTAATTACTTAGAGACACAGTTAATTGTACAGTCCCTAAAAGTTATTAATTTGATTATAACTTGCACTATCTTTGTCAACAAATAATTTAAGGGCTGGTCTTTGAATAAAATCACCATTACGTATTTGAATATCAAAATCACTAGAAAGCTTTAAATTAGTAGCATCAATTTCTAAATGATATAAATTCAGACTAAAACCACTAATTACTCAAACACTTTTATCAATTTTAGAAAATTGTAATTTATATGTTTTTAAATCATTGCTATTTTTACTACATCCAAAAATAAACATTACACATACTAAATTTAAAGCTGATAAAAATTTTCACATAACAAAAATCCTCCTTTCAAAGGAATTATATTTTACCTGAATTGTAAAATTAAAAAGGACATTTATAAAAATGGTCGCGTTTAGTTTTTTTAGGTATTGCTTTGAAGAAGCAAAACAATCAGCTAATTATATTATTTAATTACTAAACTAACCCTGCCTTTCTTGTTATTGTCATTTTTATTCTTTTTTATTTTATCATATTATTGAATTTTTACACAATAGACTTCTTGCAAAATTAATTTAAAATATAATTGAATTGTTGTTTTTAATAAAAAGGTGGAATTTAAATGAAATTTAAAAAAAATAATCAAATAAGTGATAAAAATTTTTTAAGATTAACTGGTATTAAACATACTACTTTTAATAAAATGCTAGAAATTTTAAAAATAGAAGAATTAAAAAAGAGATTTCGTCGCGGAAGAACCAATAAATTATCATTAGAAAATCGTATTTTAATGACTTTAGAATATTGAAGAGAATATAGAACTTATTTTCATATTGCAAAAAGTTATGATATTAGTGAAAGTAGTTGTTATAGAAATATCAAATGAATTGAAGACACTTTAATAAAACACCCTAATTTTCAACAACTTACTGGTCAAAAATCACTATTAAAAGATTATTTCAAAGATAAGACTGTTATAATTGATGTAACTGAAAGCCAAATCCAACGCCCAAAAAAAGACAAAAACAGCACTACTCAGGAAAAAAGAAAAAACACACAATAAAAACACAAGTTATAATTGAAAAAGATAGTAAAAAAATTATTAGTTCTGATTTTTCTTATGGTAAAAACCATGACTTTAAAATTTTAAAAGATTCAAAAATTAAATTTTTACCAGAAACAACTGTTTTAGTGGATTTAGGTTATCAAGGCATACAAAAAATTAATCATAATGTTTTAATTCCTAAAAGAAAATCAAAGAAAAACCCTTTAAATAAAGAAGAAAAGCAAAATAATGAGCGAATTTCAAAAATGAGAATTGTTATTGAAAATGTTTTTGCTATACTTAAAAAATTTAAAATTATTAGTGAAAAATATCGAAATCGTAGAAAAAGATTTGCTTTAAGATTTAATTTAATAGCTTCAATTTATAATTTACAACTATTAGTTTAAATATATTTGATAATTTAAAATTTCAGTCTTTTTTTATTGTAAATAATAATTTTTATTATGTTTTAATGACAAAATATTTGTAAAAATAATCTAAAAATTATTTTAATAACACTTTTATATTTATTTTAAATTTAAAAATTATAATTATCATATTAATTTTGCAAGAAGTCTAATAAAAAATTTTTAATTTTGTCGAAAACTCTTGATAAAATAAAAAAAATCATCAACTTGATAATTTTAAAAGGCTTTTATGTAAAATTACTATTTTTACTTTAACTTTTTTATACATTAGACTTCTTGCAAAATTAATTTAAAATATAATTGAATTGTTGTTTTTAATAAAAAGGTGGAATTTAAATGAAATTTAAAAAAAATAATCAAATAAGTGATAAAAATTTTTTAAGATTAACTGGTATTAAACATACTACTTTTAATAAAATGCTAGAAATTTTAAAAATAGAAGAATTAAAAAAGAGATTTCGTCGCGGAAGAACCAATAAATTATCATTAGAAAATCGTATTTTAATGACTTTAGAATATTGAAGAGAATATAGAACTTATTTTCATATTGCAAAAAGTTATGATATTAGTGAAAGTAGTTGTTATAGAAATATCAAATGAATTGAAGACACTTTAATAAAACACCCTAATTTTCAACAACTTACTGGTCAAAAATCACTATTAAAAGATTATTTCAAAGATAAGACTGTTATAATTGATGTAACTGAAAGCCAAATCCAACGCCCAAAAAAAGACAAAAACAGCACTACTCAGGAAAAAAGAAAAAACACACAATAAAAACACAAGTTATAATTGAAAAAGATAGTAAAAAAATTATTAGTTCTGATTTTTCTTATGGTAAAAACCATGACTTTAAAATTTTAAAAGATTCAAAAATTAAATTTTTACCAGAAACAACTGTTTTAGTGGATTTAGGTTATCAAGGCATACAAAAAATTAATCATAATGTTTTAATTCCTAAAAGAAAATCAAAGAAAAACCCTTTAAATAAAGAAGAAAAGCAAAATAATGAGCGAATTTCAAAAATGAGAATTGTTATTGAAAATGTTTTTGCTATACTTAAAAAATTTAAAATTATTAGTGAAAAATATCGAAATCGTAGAAAAAGATTTGCTTTAAGATTTAATTTAATAGCTTCAATTTATAATTTACAACTATTAGTTTAAATATATTTGATAATTTAAAATTTCAGTCTTTTTTTATTGTAAATAATAATTTTTATTATGTTTTAATGACAAAATATTTGTAAAAATAATCTAAAAATTATTTTAATAACACTTTTATATTTATTTTAAATTTAAAAATTATAATTATCATATTAATTTTGCAAGAAGTCTATTAAAATATAATACCGCTGTTTGTTGGTTTGGAGTTAAACCCTTATGTTGGTATTTTCATTTTCAGAGATTTAAATAATTTTGAATATTAGTAAAACCTAAACCATGATAATGAATTAAGGCTTCTTTAAGACTAGATTGTAATTTACTGATTTTATTTAAGTTACGATAACTAGCTTCAGGATTAATTGTTGTTTTAGTTACACATAAAGTAGAATTTGTTTGTTTTGCTACTAAAAAATATAATTTTTGCATATCAGAAGTAATAATTGAATTTTCGTTAATTAATTCTTTGTTCATATTTTCAATAACTCATTGTTTTTGTAAACGTTTGGTGTTTGTGGATTTAACATAAATATTGTTATTATTATCAATTGCCATTTGAATACAGCATTTAGTATTAGTTGCGAATGGGTCAAGGTGAATTCTTCGTGGATCAGTTTTATATTTGAAATTTCCTTTATGGATTTCTTTAATAAATGTTTCATCGATTTGGATTTTACCAGATAATTTTTTAAATTTTAATTGGGTATTTTCTAATTGTTTTGATTTCATTAATTTTTGACGATTATATCAAGCAGTTTTTAATGTAGTTTTAATAAAACGAGAAATTGTTTTACTAGATTGCCCCAGCAATGAAATTTGAATCAATAAATTTCATTGTTCATAATTTAAATGACTTCAATAAATAAAATGATTACGAAAAGCGTCAAAACTTGCACGGCAATTTTTACATAAATATTTTTGTTTTCCTTCTGAATTATGTCCATTTTTAACGCAATGGTAAGATTCACATTTAGGGCATTTAATACCTTGCGCTCTAAATTTTTGATCAATTTCATTTAACCGTTTTTGTTTTTTTTATTAATTCTGCTTGTTGTTTGACTTTTTCATAAAATTCTAAAAATTGATCATCTGTTAAAGTATTTACTAGTTCTTGAATTATTTTTTCCATAATTATTATCCACCTCTATCATATTAAAATATACCTAAAATTAAGTATATTCAATAAATATCAAGAGTTTTCGACAAAATTAAAATAAAAAATTATTAATTATTATTAAATTTTAACTAATATTTTTACTTACTTAAATCTATTATATTTATTTGTTACAGCATTACCTTTATAATTAATTCAACTATCATCATTTTTATTATTATCCACCTCTATCATATTAAAATATACCTAAAATTAAGTATATCCAATAAATATCAAGAGTTTTCGACAAAATTAAAAACAAATTCTACTTTATGTGTAACTAAAACAACAATTAATCCTGAAGCTAGTTATCGTAACTTAAATAAAATCAGTAAATTACAATCTAGTCTTAAAGAAGTCTTAATTCATTATCATGGTTTAGGTTTTACTAATATTCAAAATTATTTAAATCTCTGAAAATGAAAATACCAACATAAGGGTTTAACTCCAAACCAACAAACAGCGGTATTATATTTTAATAGACTTCTTGCAAAATTAATTTAAAATATAATTGAATTGTTGTTTTTAATAAAAAGGTGGAATTTAAATGAAATTTAAAAAAAATAATCAAATAAGTGATAAAAATTTTTTAAGATTAACTGGTATTAAACATACTACTTTTAATAAAATGCTAGAAATTTTAAAAATAGAAGAATTAAAAAAGAGATTTCGTCGCGGAAGAACCAATAAATTATCATTAGAAAATCGTATTTTAATGACTTTAGAATATTGAAGAGAATATAGAACTTATTTTCATATTGCAAAAAGTTATGATATTAGTGAAAGTAGTTGTTATAGAA
The DNA here is from genome assembly GCF_964031115.1 of Spiroplasma endosymbiont of Clivina fossor. Lineage (GTDB taxonomy): Bacteria > Bacillota_I > Bacilli_A > Mycoplasmatales > Nriv7 > Nriv7. The sequence goes on along the minus strand of NZ_OZ035006.1, from coordinate 71,157 downwards.
ATATCAAATGAATTGAAGACACTTTAATAAAACACCCTAATTTTCAACAACTTACTGGTCAAAAATCACTATTAAAAGATTATTTCAAAGATAAGACTGTTATAATTGATGTAACTGAAAGCCAAATCCAACGCCCAAAAAAAGACAAAAACAGCACTACTCAGGAAAAAAGAAAAAACACACAATAAAAACACAAGTTATAATTGAAAAAGATAGTAAAAAAATTATTAGTTCTGATTTTTCTTATGGTAAAAACCATGACTTTAAAATTTTAAAAGATTCAAAAATTAAATTTTTACCAGAAACAACTGTTTTAGTGGATTTAGGTTATCAAGGCATACAAAAAATTAATCATAATGTTTTAATTCCTAAAAGAAAATCAAAGAAAAACCCTTTAAATAAAGAAGAAAAGCAAAATAATGAGCGAATTTCAAAAATGAGAATTGTTATTGAAAATGTTTTTGCTATACTTAAAAAATTTAAAATTATTAGTGAAAAATATCGAAATCGTAGAAAAAGATTTGCTTTAAGATTTAATTTAATAGCTTCAATTTATAATTTACAACTATTAGTTTAAATATATTTGATAATTTAAAATTTCAGTCTTTTTTTATTGTAAATAATAATTTTTATTATGTTTTAATGACAAAATATTTGTAAAAATAATCTAAAAATTATTTTAATAACACTTTTATATTTATTTTAAATTTAAAAATTATAATTATCATATTAATTTTGCAAGAAGTCTAATGTATAAAAAAGTTAAAGTAAAAATAGTAATTTTACATAAAAGCCTTTTAAAATTATCAAGTTGATGATTTTTTTTATTTTATCAAGAGTTTTTGACAAAATAAAAATTATTTTTTTACTAAATGCAATAAAAAATAATATAATATGAATAAGGAGGTTTATAAATGCAATTCGTTATTCGTGGTAAAAATATTGAAGTAACTGAGGCGATTCGTGAACGCATTATTAATAGTTTAGAAAAAATTAGTAAATATAAAATTATTAATCTTGATGATACCATTCATGTTGAAGTAAGAACTTATAAAGAAAATTTAAGTCGAGTTCGTGTTGCTCTTGATTTAAAAGGAAAGAGTAATCATTTACAAGCTGAAGGTCAGCATATTGATTTATATGTTGCCATTGATGAGGTGCGTCATAAGTTAGAAGAACAATTACGAAGAATGAAGGACCGTTGAATTCCACGGGGTAAAGAAAAATTTACGAAAGTAGAATTTCCGGTTGATTTAACATTAGATGAGGATATCTAAGGCCATTATTAAATTAGATAAAATATCTTTTATTTTAAAAATTTATTGCTATAATTAACCCATAGATTTAACTCTTAGTGGAGGTGATGGGTTAATTTAATAAATTAGTATTTGGAAATTAAATGTTTATTTTGTATAAAAATAAAATTTTAAAATAAAATAACATATATAGTAAAATAAATGAAAAGGGAGAATTAAATATGAAATTATCAGGATTAAGATTAATAACAGCTTTAGCAGGACTTCCTGCTATCGTAGCATTACCAATTATTGGTTGTGGCACAAAAAAAGTCGCAGCAACGACAGTTACTGTTACTGATAAAGCAATTGATAAGATTACGATTGAAGATACTGATGCTTTTGCAGTTGCTGACGCAGCAGGATGAAAAGATGAAGCTATTCTTGCAGCGATTCAGGCAAAAGTTGATACTAAAGTTAAAGCGGCGGATGAGAACGCTAAAGCGGTTGTGGCAGCATTAGTTGGAACACTCCCAGCGACTCCCGGAGCAACTAAAAGTGCTGATGTTAAATTTAGTGTAAAAGTACAAGATGCTGCTGATGGAACATTTTCAAAAGAATTTACAATTAAAGTTACTCAAACAGGATAGTAATATCGTAATTTAGAAAAAGTGTTAATGAAAATACACTTACAGTTGTAAGTGTATTTTTTTATAAAAATTATTTTTTAATTTTGTCGAAAACTCTTGATAAAATAAAAAAAAATCATCAACTTGATAATTTTAAAAGGCTTTTATGTAAAATTACTATTTTTACTTTAACTTTTTTATACATTAAAATATAATACCGCTGTTTGTTGGTTTGGAGTTAAACCCTTATGTTGGTATTTTCATTTTCAGAGATTTAAATAATTTTGAATATTAGTAAAACCTAAACCATGATAATGAATTAAGGCTTCTTTAAGACTAGATTGTAATTTACTGATTTTATTTAAGTTACGATAACTAGCTTCAGGATTAATTGTTGTTTTAGTTACACATAAAGTAGAATTTGTTTGTTTTGCTACTAAAAAATATAATTTTTGCATATCAGAAGTAATAATTGAATTTTCGTTAATTAATTCTTTGTTCATATTTTCAATAACTCATTGTTTTTGTAAACGTTTGGTGTTTGTGGATTTAACATAAATATTGTTATTATTATCAATTGCCATTTGAATACAGCATTTAGTATTAGTTGCGAATGGGTCAAGGTGAATTCTTCGTGGATCAGTTTTATATTTGAAATTTCCTTTATGAATTTCTTTAATAAATGTTTCATCGATTTGGATTTTACCAGATAATTTTTTAAATTTTAATTGGGTATTTTCTAATTGTTTTGATTTCATTAATTTTTGACGATTATATCAAGCAGTTTTTAATGTAGTTTTAATAAAACGAGAAATTGTTTTACTAGATTGCCCCAGCAATGAAATTTGAATCAATAAATTTCATTGTTCATAATTTAAATGACTTCAATAAATAAAATGATTACGAAAAGCGTCAAAACTTGCACGGCAATTTTTACATAAATATTTTTGTTTTCCTTCTGAATTATGTCCATTTTTAACGCAATGGTAAGATTCACATTTAGGGCATTTAATACCTTGCGCTCTAAATTTTTGATCAATTTCATTTAACCGTTTTTGTTTTTTTTATTAATTCTGCTTGTTGTTTGACTTTTTCATAAAATTCTAAAAATTGATCATCTGTTAAAGTATTTACTAGTTCTTGAATTATTTTTTCCATAATTATTATCCACCTCTATCATATTAAAAATATACCTAAAATTAAGTATATTCAATAAATATCAAGAGTTTTCGACAAAATTAAAAAAGGCTTTTATATAAAATTACTAGGACGCATAAAGTTTTGTTAGGTAGGAAGATATTTGAATAAGTATTAAGACAGTCAGCAATGATTGTCTTTTTATTTTATAAGGTGTTAAAATTTGTTCTTTGAAAATTAAATACAAGTGAATTAATAATGTTGGTATGTATTAAAGCACGATAAATTGTGGGTGGTCGCCATAACCAAAAGAAGTTTACCAGTTAATAGATAACACCCTATTAGCTATAGCAATTTATTTCGTTTTGCAATAAAAAAATGAATGGGTGGATTTCCTAAAAATATACACGCTATTAAATTAGTTCCAAGGGTAGGATGCGGACATTAAAGTGTAGAAATTTCCTTTAATTTTATAGATAAGTATTGATATTTCAATAAAACCTTGATTTTGCTGGGTTTTTAGTAAAACCGTGTTTTTACAAATCCCTATATTTAATAAGGGTTTTTTACCCTGTCAATACTTATCTTTAAAATTAGAAAAAATTTCTATATAGGGATATACTAAGTTTAAAATTATTAAAATCTTTATCTAATTAAAAAAACAAAATTTACTAACAAAGCTTGTTAAACACTTAAATCTGCGATATATAAGTGTTTAAAAAACTAAATTAACTAAAACTTAGTTAATATAACTTAGTTTATTCATAAGAAAGGTAATTTATTATGAAAAACATTGAAAACATTTTCTTAAATACTAAAAAATATCTCTTAAAAGAAACACAAAACGCAATGCTTATTAAAGCACCAAAAATTCCGTGGTTTAATGAACAAATCGGTATTTGGTTTCCAAAGCGATTTGTTTATAAAGGAAAATACGAAAATTCGATTTGTATTGGAATAATAAAAGATAATAAATATCAAGTAATTTCAATTAATCAGCAAGAGCAAGAAACTAAGTTAATTAAAGGCCAAGAATTATTAAGCTTCTTCATTGCCGAAAAAGAAAATAACAAAAAAGATACAAATTATAACTATTTTAAAGGAGTTTAAAAATGAATATTACAATTGGGTTGCGTTTAGTTTTCTTAGGTATTGCTTTGAAGAAATAAAACAATCAGCTAATTATATTATTTAATTACTAAACTAACCCTGCCTTTCTTGTTATTGTCATTTTTATTTGTGATCATTCTATCATATTATTGATTTTGGTCGCGTTTAGTTTTCTTAGGTATTTTTGAAAAAAGAAAAAATAATCATTTACTATAAATTATTTCAATATGCAAATTAAGTATATATTTCTTATGTATGATTTTTGTTGTAAAAAATTATTTTAATGTTGTTTTTATAAACATTTTACTTAGTTTTTATAACCTTTTATTAAGATTATGTTTGTTAATAGTAAATATTTTGTTTTATTACTTATTTTTCAAATAAAACGATAATTAAATTGTAGTTACTTTTCTTTCAAAATTAATCAAATATTTTTCCACCTAACAAAACTTTACGCGTCCATGAAAAATGAACCTAATACAGGTTCATTTTTTAAAATTTACGAGGTGGCTTTCTTTCATGATTGTCTTCTGGTTTACAAGTCGGACAGTCACTACAGTTATTTATATTATTACTTTGATGTTCTGCTCCCGGTGTACGACAAGTACATTGGCAGGCAACACAGCGTAATTTACAATTATCAGTCATTATTTCTCCTTTCGAGTAATGTCTCTTAATTGTATCACATAATTTAGAGTTGCTTGTCTACTTAATATATTAAGGATATACTTTTTAAATTATTAATTAATTTAAGTAATAAAATTAGTTAGGACGCGTAAAGTTTTGTTAGGTAGGTAAATATTTGAATAAGTATTAAGGCAGTCAGCAATGATTGTCTTTTTATTTTATAAGGTGTTAAAATTTGTTCTTTGAAAATTAAATACAAGTGAATTAATAATGTTGGTATGTATTAAAGCACGATAAATTGTGGGTGGTCGCCATAACCAAAAGAAGTTTACCAGTTAATAGATAACACCCTATTAGCTATAGCAATTTATTTCGTTTTGCAATAAAAAAATGAATGGGTGGATTTCCTAAAAATATACACGCTATTAAATTAGTTCCAAGGGTAGGATGCGGATATTAAAGTGTAGAAATTTCTATATAGGGGTATACTAAGTTTAAAATTATTAAAATCTTTATCTAATTAAAAAACAAAATTTACTAACAAAGCTTGTTAAACACTTAAATCTGCGATATATAAGTGTTTAAAAAACTAAGTTAACTAACTAACTTAGTTAATATAACTTAGTTTATTCATAAGAAAGGTAATTTATTATGAAAAACATTGAAAACATTTTCTTAAATACTAAAAAATATCTTTTAAAAGAAACGCAAAACGCAATGTTTATTAAAGCACCAAAAATTCCGTGATTTAATGAACAAATCGGTATTTGGTTTCCAAAGCGATTTGTTTATAAAGGAAAATATGAAAATTCTATTTGTATCGGAATAATCAAGAATAGTGAATATCAAGTAATTTCGATTAATCAACAAGAGCAAGAAACCAAGTTAATTAAGGGACAAGAATTATTAGGCTTCTTCATTGCCGAAAAAGAAAACAACAAAAAAGATATAAATTATAACTACTTTAAAGGAGTTTAAAAATGAATATTGCGATTGGAATAATATTTATTATCATCTGCATAATGTTATTGGCATATTTTGCTTATAAAATTTATGCCAAAATAAAAATTAGAATTAAATATAAAAATGCCATCAAAAATAATACTGGTAATTTCACAAAAGACGAAAAAGTGTTTATTGCTCGCTTTGAAGAATGGGTTAAAGCTCCTAATTCAAAAGAAAATAATGAGAATAAAAAATAATGTTTTGAGAAATTATTATGGAATTTTTAAAACTGTTTATTCCGATAGAAAAAATGCCTGCACAAGTTGCTTTTATTGCCGGATTAATTATTATCATTACTTTTCTTTTCGCGTTAATTTCAATTATGTATTTACCAATAAAAATGATTTTTGGGAGATAAAAAATGACAGTAAATTTAAAAGAATTTAATTGAGAACAAATTAAACAAACTTTCTGAGATTTATTTATTCAAATTACAACTATTCCCGCTCATATTAGTGGTGGTAAAGAAATTGATTTAACTCAAGAAACACTTTGACTTTTAATAGCAAACATTGCTTTTTGATTATTAACAGCGATTATGGTGTGATTTATTCTAATGCTACTTTGGAAAACCATATCAGTATTTAGATAGAGACAAAAGTAATGTCGCGGAGTTACATTGTGATGCATTCACAAAGAAATTCAAAATTAATTAGGAAAAAATACAATCATGTTAAGGTTAACCGCGGTTTTAACAAATTTAAGAAAAACTTTAAATATAAATGTGAATGTTTTAAAAAGAAAGGGGGTGATTATATGATTGGAACTTTCTTGGCCGATGCACCAGCAACAGTAGAAAAAATAACAGCTAGTGATGCGATGACTAAATTGTGAAATGCAATTATAACGGCGTTTACTAAAATGTGAGAAATTATTGCTGTTAATATGCCACAAGTCGGTAACTTCTTTGCTGACTACTGAAATCTTCATTTTTCCATTTATTTTGGCAATATTCTTTATTTGCTTTAAAATGTTTGAAAAACTACTTGGAGCAGTACGCTAATAAAAAAATAAAGTGAGGTGCAAGATGAAATTTTGCAAATGAATAATAGAAAAAAATAACCATTTTATTGAATTAAATCGCACCTCATTTTTAATTTTATGACATTGGGGACCAATTTGATATATTTACAACGGTTATTTTAAAAACATTGTAAGCTATTTATTTTTAGCAGGTTGTATTTTAATTTTTCTTTTTAAAATAAGTAATTTAACACAAATTAACAAAGTTATTAATTTCTTAAAAAACTCACCATTAAATATTGTGATTGGTTCATTAGGAACTGGAAAAACCGCTTTTCTAGTGTACGCATCAAAATTACTAAAAAAGAAAAAATATCACATCGCCTCAACATTTCCATTACTAGAAACTCAAAAATTAAGTTTAGGACATATGGGATTATTAGACTTTGATTATCCGGTATTGTCAGACAAAACATTACTGCTATGAGATGAAACCAATTTATTTTTAGAAGGAACCGATTGAGAAAAAAATAATACCAAAAACGAAGAAACCGGTATTCAAGAATATTTCGCTCTGGCACGCCATTTCGGTCATATTGTGTTAGCTAGTGGTCAAAGAGATAAACATATTTGAGTTAAAGTTCGTGATATTGCCAATAATGTGATTGTGGGAATTCGTAAAAAACCCGTTAATATTTTTCGCCCCTACTTAAAAGTCATTTATGGTACCTTTACTAGTATTGAAGAATATGAACGCTGGCGAAACACCTTAATTGATGCTAAAAATAGTAAAAAGGGTCGTCGTATTAAATATCGCGATATTCCTGAACTTGATATTTATTTTTTTAAACTAAAAATTCCTTTACCAATATTAAACACTTACAATTCTTTTTACCTAGCATTTTTAAGAGATTACTTAAATTCAAAAATAAATCCTGACTATGAAGACAAATACTACACTGACACCGCAATTGATTTAGAAGACTTAGAATACTTAAAAATGGATAAATTTAGCAAATTTTTAAGAAAAATGAAAGAAAAGGAACAATAAAAAATGGAAAATCTGAGCCTGTCCAAAATTCTGTGTCTCGATAATTCATTCTGAATTATACTTAAAAGAAGGAGAACAGAAAATGACAAAAAAAAAAATAAAAAAAGAACCTGACGCAATTGATAAAGTTGTTGATTATTTTTTAGAAAATATTGATAATCCACAAGATTTATTTAAAGGCAATACTATTTTTCAGGAATTTACCAAAAAATTAACTGAACGAATGTTAAATACGGAAATTAAAGATTATCTTGAAACTGATGAGAATCATAATAAAAGAAATGGCAACACACAAAAAACCATTATTACTAAAAATGGTTCAATCGCAATTGATGTACCAAGAGATCGAAATAGTACTTTTGAACCAGTAATTATTCCGAAAAGACAAAGAAGATTTGATAACTTTGATCAAAAAGTAATTTCTTTATATGCAAGAGGAATGACAATTTCTGATATCAAAGCACAATTGCAAGAATTCTATCACGGAGCAGAAATTTCAGAAAGTTTAATTAGTCAAATAACTGATGATGTTATTGAAGAAGTTAAAATGTGACAAACTAAACCTTTAGAGAAGATTTATCCGATTGTTTATTTTGATTGTATTGTTGTTAAAGTAAAGCAAGATAAACGAATAATAAATAAAGCAGTTTATCTTGCCTTAGGAATTAATTTAGATGGTTTAAAAGATATTTTTTTTAATTTTGTCGAAAACTCTTGATATTTATTGAATATACTTAATTTTAGGTATATTTTTAATATGATAGAGGTGGATAATAATTATGGAAAAAATAATTCAAGAACTAGTAAATACTTTAACAGATGATCAATTTTTAGAATTTTATGAAAAAGTCAAACAACAAGCAGAATTAATAAAAAAACAAAAACGTTTAAATGAAATTGATCAAAAATTTAGAGCGCAAGGTATTAAATGCCCTAAATGTGAATCTTACCATTGCGTTAAAAATGGACATAATTCAGAAGGAAAACAAAAATATTTATGTAAAAATTGCCGTGCAAGTTTTGACGCTTTTCGTAATCATTTTATTTATTGAAGTCATTTAAATTATGAACAATGAAATTTATTGATTCAAATTTCATTGCTGGGGCAATCTAGTAAAACAATTTCTCGTTTTATTAAAACTACATTAAAAACTGCTTGATATAATCGTCAAAAATTAATGAAATCAAAACAATTAGAAAATACCCAATTAAAATTTAAAAAATTATCTGGTAAAATCCAAATCGATGAAACATTTATTAAAGAAATCCATAAAGGAAATTTCAAATATAAAACTGATCCACGAAGAATTCACCTTGACCCATTCGCAACTAATACTAAATGCTGTATTCAAATGGCAATTGATAATAATAACAATATTTATGTTAAATCCACAAACACCAAACGTTTACAAAAACAATGAGTTATTGAAAATATGAACAAAGAATTAATTAACGAAAATTCAATTATTACTTCTGATATGCAAAAATTATATTTTTTAGTAGCAAAACAAACAAATTCTACTTTATGTGTAACTAAAACAACAATTAATCCTGAAGCTAGTTATCGTAACTTAAATAAAATCAGTAAATTACAATCTAGTCTTAAAGAAGCCTTAATTCATTATCATGGTTTAGGTTTTACTAATATTCAAAATTATTTAAATCTCTGAAAATGAAAATACCAACATAAGGGTTTAACTCCAAACCAACAAACAGCGGTATTATATTTTAATGTATAAAAAAGTTAAAGTAAAAATAGTAATTTTACATAAAAGCCTTTTAAAATTATCAAGTTGATGATTTTTTTTATTTTATCAAGAGTTTTCGACAAAATTAAAAGATATTTTAGGAATGTGAATTAGTGAGAATGAGGGAGCCAAATTTTGACTTAATAATCTTACGGAAATGAAAAATCGTGGGTTACAAGATATTCTTGTTGCTTGTAGTGATAATTTAACTGGGATGTCTGATGCAATAGAAGCTGTTTTCCCAAAAACACAGCATCAATTATGCATTGTTCATCAAATTCGCAATAGTTTAAAATTTGTTCCTTACAAAGATCGCAAACTTGTAGCTAATGATTTAAAATCAATTTATACAGCAATTAATGAAGAAATAGCGTTAATTGCTTTAGATCATTTTTCAGAAAAATGAAATAAAAAGTATCCACAAATTACTAAATCATGAAAAAATAACTGAAATAATTTAATAATTTTTCTTGAATATCCTCAGGAATTTAGAAGAATTATTTACACAACTAATGCGATTGAATCTGTTAATAGTCAATTAAGAAAAGTCATTAAGAATAAAAAGATTTTTCCTAATGACGCATCAGTTTTTAAAATATTTTATTTAGCATTTCAAAATATGGTTAAGAAATGAACGATGCCAATTCAAAATTGGGGTAGTGCAATTTCACATTTAATGATAAAATTTGAAGACAGAGTGAATTTAAGTTAATTACTTAGAGACACAGTTAATTGTACAGTCCCGAAAATATCTTGCAAAAATGGCCGACTTTCTCGCCCAAATGCTTTATAAGGTTTTTGACTTAATTTGAAGTCTTGAAGTACCGGGAACAAATATTCAACTAATATTTCCTTTATTCTTAACACTGGCTGTAGAGTTTCTTATGGCAATCATTCTTGGATTTGGCAGTCAACAAATTAATTTAGAAAAACAACGCCAATATGCTATTAAAAATAAGGGTCGTTTAAGTGCATGAGGAAAAGCTAAAAAACAAATAAAACCAATAAAAACAAAACAAGGTAACTAAAAATGTTTAAACTAATTATTATTTTTATCTTAATAACTGTTCTTGGATTGTTGGCTGGTAGTCATTTTGAAACTTTAACAAACTATATTAGCGAAGGCCTTACCAATTTTCAAAAATTTATTACTAGTAATTTAACAATTTTAGAACTATTTAAACCAATGGCACGAACATTTTCGCAACACCCAATTTTTACCATTCTTGGTGTTACTTGTGTACTTATTGCCTTATTTATTGTGATTAAAGGACGATAAAAAATATGAAAGGAGAATTAAAATGAAAAAAATTTTAATAAAATTATTTAAAAAAGATAATTCAAAAGAAAAAACGCCATTAAAATTAAGGATTAAAAATTCTTTTAAAAAACAGTGGTTAAAAGTATCATTAAGTATTATTTTCATCTTTATAAGTTTATTAATTTGTGCATTAACAGTAGTTGATACTAAATGAATAACTGGAACAAGTGACGAATTTAATGATTTTATGAATAAAGAAATGGTTAATTTCTTTGGCAAGTTCAATAGTGGCGTTATGCTAGCAGGAATATTTGTTTTTTGATGAGGTGGCGCAATATATTTTGCAATTAAATTTGAAAAATTAATCCGCTTTATTATTCAGAAAATTAGAGCAAAAAGAGCCTTGAAAAATGAAATCAAACAAGCTCATTAATTCTTTAAAAAAATATTGATGAAGAATTTTACCTTACATTTTTAAAATTGGAAATTAATGATTTGAAATTATTAGACTTCTTGCAAAATTAATTTAAAATATAATTGAATTGTTGTTTTTAATAAAAAGGTGGAATTTAAATGAAATTTAAAAAAAATAATCAAATAAGTGATAAAAATTTTTTAAGATTAACTGGTATTAAACATACTACTTTTAATAAAATGCTAGAAATTTTAAAAATAGAAGAATTAAAAAAGAGATTTCGTCGCGGAAGAACCAATAAATTATCATTAGAAAATCGTATTTTAATGACTTTAGAATATTGAAGAGAATATAGAACTTATTTTCATATTGCAAAAAGTTATGATATTAGTGAAAGTAGTTGTTATAGAAATATCAAATGAATTGAAGACACTTTAATAAAACACCCTAATTTTCAACAACTTACTGGTCAAAAATCACTATTAAAAGATTATTTCAAAGATAAGACTGTTATAATTGATGTAACTGAAAGCCAAATCCAACGCCCAAAAAAAGACAAAAACAGCACTACTCAGGAAAAAAGAAAAAACACACAATAAAAACACAAGTTATAATTGAAAAAGATAGTAAAAAAATTATTAGTTCTGATTTTTCTTATGGTAAAAACCATGACTTTAAAATTTTAAAAGATTCAAAAATTAAATTTTTACCAGAAACAACTGTTTTAGTGGATTTAGGTTATCAAGGCATACAAAAAATTAATCATAATGTTTTAATTCCTAAAAGAAAATCAAAGAAAAACCCTTTAAATAAAGAAGAAAAGCAAAATAATGAGCGAATTTCAAAAATGAGAATTGTTATTGAAAATGTTTTTGCTATACTTAAAAAATTTAAAATTATTAGTGAAAAATATCGAAATCGTAGAAAAAGATTTGCTTTAAGATTTAATTTAATAGCTTCAATTTATAATTTACAACTATTAGTTTAAATATATTTGATAATTTAAAATTTCAGTCTTTTTTTATTGTAAATAATAATTTTTATTATGTTTTAATGACAAAATATTTGTAAAAATAATCTAAAAATTATTTTAATAACACTTTTATATTTATTTTAAATTTAAAAATTATAATTATCATATTAATTTTGCAAGAAGTCTATTGTCTTTTTGATACATGTTAATCTCTCCAACTCTATTTTTATCTCTTAAAAGATGAAAATATACTTTTTCTAAGTTTTCGATTTTAAAATTATAAATTTTATCTTTTTTATTGTTATCTTCATTTTTTTGTTCTACTGGTTCATTTGCTTTTTTAGAACAGCTAACTATTGGTAATATTGTTAATGTGGAAAGAGCTATTGTATTTAAAATTTTCATTATTTTAACTCCTTTATTTTTTCAATATATATATATATATATATTATACAAAAATTCGTAAAATCATTAGAAAAACGGCAAAACCGATTAAAAATTGAAAGGTATAGTAAAAGGCCGGCACTGTTTTAAAAATCGGAAAAATGGCAGTTGAAAAGTTAACTGTTGCTTTGGCAATAATCGCTAACGGGCGTAAAATTGTAATGATTTGTGACGCCGTCAGCATTCAGTTTAGCATTTTTATACCAGCATTTTGAATGGCACAGCCAATGTCATTAAAAGTAGGGATTCATCGTCCAGAATATTTACAATTTGCTGGCGGGATTATGTCATCTCATTCCGAATTAGTTGAACCATCAGGTATAAACGCTGTGGAATTAAGGACATTAAAGTCATAAATTTTAAAATTGTAATTAGCGGATATTTTTTTATGGTACAAAGGAAAAGTTAAGGTAAAAATATTAATACCATAGCGAATATCGATGTCGGTGTTAAGATAATTAATACTATTAGCAATCTTGTTAGTTGGTAAAGTAATGAGTTTGTTATCATAAGATTTAAGGACATTAAATTCAATTTGATAGATACTGTTATTATTTTTAATCGCATTATAATTTTCTTGGTGCGTTTTTTTATCAAAAGTAAAAAAATAACTTCTTAGTAATAATTCTGAATTACCAGTAACATTGATTAAGTATTTTTTGGGATAAAAAGTAATTAACGAGCGATAAAAGAAACCGATTTGAATAAAGTAATCTTTGTTGTAATTATCTACTCCCTTAAAATCAATTTCGGTATAAGTTTTTTCGTCCATATCAAAAGTCGCATAAAATAAACTAGCAAAGAAATTGCCAAGAATTTCATAGATTTCATCAAAAACATTTTTGTAATCGTTATTGTTAATACTAGGAATGTTGTTTTTAAAATAAAGGTAAATGTCATTTTTTAATTCAGGGTCGTATCTTAAAAAACTAAATTTAACATTAAGATAATTTAAGGTTCCAAAAAGGTACTTAATTAGATAGTAATCGTTAGTTTTTTCGGTGTCATATTTTCAGATTTCCTTTTCATCGTGTAATAATTGTAAATAGTTATTACTTGCAATTAAGGTTTTATTAAAAGCTTTAATTTTTAAAACATTTTCATTTATTTTATCTTCACTAGTAGAACTTTTGTGATAAAAATAGCTTTCGCTTTTAAAACCATAATTTTTAATCGTAAATTCTTTGTAATAACCTTTTTCTAGGGTGTCAACAAAATTAAATATTGGTGTTCAATAGAGATAAGAATAATTAAATTTATCAAAATCACCACGATGAATCATTAAATAGTCAAGATTATCAATAACATCGTTATATTTATGATTACCGTCAAAGCTAATAGTTGCTGTTGGTAATTCAATGTCGGTACTATCTTTTTCAATTTCAATTTCAAAGTTACTTGTATTTCTTAATGTATAATCTATTGTATTATCGCTATTGTCTCAAGTTTCTAACTTTGTACTTTGTACTTTGATTGTTATTTTTTTATTAATTATTCAAAGCTCATGTGGCTTTATATTAGGACCGTTAAGGTCAGTTATTTTTTGCCCATATGTAGTTATTAATTTTGTAATTTTATCTTGTTTATCTTGATTATTGTAAAATTCTTTTGTAAATAGGAAAATAAGTTTGTTTAAATTTTTTAATTCTGGTAATTTTTTATTTAGATTGATATTGTCTTTTTGATACATGTTAATCTCTCCAACTCTATTTTTATCTTTTAAAAGATGAAAATATACTTTTTCTAAGTTTTCAATTTCAAAATTATAAATTTTATCATTTTGTCTTTTAGTTCTAATTAGTTGTATTGTTGTTTTATCATTATTAATAATGTTTTGCGGAATGGTAAAAATGTTATTGAAACTAATAATTAACACGGTAAATATTTTCATAAACATTTTTATCACTCCTTTTTAAAATATTTTATTTTTTGTTGTTTTTTTAGTTTTGATTTTTTTAATAAGTCACTCAACACCACAATTTATAATTACCGCTATTGTAATGCATATATCTAAATATCCTAGTATCATAAGTGAAATTAATGCTTCAAATTTTTCATATAATAATTTCAAATCATTAATTTCCAATTTTAAAAATGAAATGAAAAAGATAGTAATCATAAAAATGTAAGATAAAATTCTCCATCAATATTTTTTTAAAGAATTAATGAGTTTGTTTGATTTCATTTTTCAAGATTCTTTTTGCTTTAATTTTTTTAATAATAAAGCGGATTAATTTTTCAAATTTAATTGCAAAATATATTGCTCCGCCTCATCAAAAAACAAATATTCCCGCGAGCATAATACCACTATTGAACTTGCCAAAGAAATCAACCATCTGTTTATTCATAAAATCATTAAATTCGTTACTTGTTCCAGTTACTCATTTAGTATCGATTGCTGTTAATGTACAAATTAATAAGCTTATAAAAACGAAAATGATACTTAATACTATTTTTAACCACTGCTTTTTAAAAGAATTTTTAATTCTTAATTTTAATGACATTTTTTCTTTTGAATTATCTTTTTTAAATAATTTTACTAAAATTTTTTTCATTTTAATTCTCCTTTCATATTTTTTATTGTCCTTTAATTACAATAAATAAGGCAATAAGTACACAAGTAACACCAAGAATGGTAAAAATTGGATGTTGCGAAAATGTTCGTGCCATTGGTTTAAATAGTTCTAAAATTGTTAAATTGCTAGTAATAAACTTTTTAAAATTGGCAAGACCCTCGCTAATATAGTTCGTTAAAGTTTCAAAATGACTACCAGCTAATAATCCAAGAACAGTTATTAAGATAAAAATAATAATTAGTTTAAACATTGTTAGTTACCTTGATTTGTTTTTATTGGTTTTATTTTTTAATTTTGTCGAAAACTCTTGATAAAATAAAAAAAATCATCAACTTGATAATTTTAAAAGGCTTTTATGTAAAATTACTATTTTTACTTTAACTTTTTTTATACATTAAAATATAATACCGCTGTTTGTTGATTTGGAGTTAAACCCTTATGTTGGTATTTTCATTTTCAGAGATTTAAATAATTTTGAATATTAGTAAAACCTAAACCATGATAATGAATTAAGGCTTCTTTAAGACTAGATTGTAATTTACTGATTTTATTTAAGTTACGATAACTAGCTTCAGGATTAATTGTTGTTTTAGTTACACATAAAGTAGAATTTGTTTGTTTTGCTACTAAAAAATATAATTTTTGCATATCGGAAGTAATAATTGAATTTTCGTTAATTAATTCTTTGTTCATATTTTCAATAACTCATTGTTTTTGTAAACGTTTGGTGTTTGTGGATTTAACATAAATATTGTTATTATTATCAATTGCCATTTGAATACAGCATTTAGTATTAGTTGCGAATGGGTCAAGGTGAATTCTTCGTGGATCAGTTTTATATTTGAAATTTCCTTTATGGATTTCTTTAATAAATGTTTCATCGATTTGGATTTTACCAGATAATTTTTTAAATTTTAATTGGGTATTTTCTAATTGTTTTGATTTCATTAATTTTTGACGATTATATCAAGCAGTTTTTAATGTAGTTTTAATAAAACGAGAAATTGTTTTACTAGATTGCCCCAGCAATGAAATTTGAATCAATAAATTTCATTGTTCATAATTTAAATGACTTCAATAAATAAAATGATTACGAAAAGCGTCAAAACTTGCACGGCAATTTTTACATAAATATTTTTGTTTTCCTTCTGAATTATGTCCATTTTTAACGCAATGGTAAGATTCACATTTAGGGCATTTAATACCTTGCGCTCTAAATTTTTGATCAATTTCATTTAAACGTTTTTGTTTTTTTATTAATTCTGCTTGTTGTTTGACTTTTTCATAAAATTCTAAAAATTGATCATCTGTTAAAGTATTTACTAGTTCTTGAATTATTTTTTCCATAATTATTATCCACCTCTATCATATTAAAATATACCTAAAATTAAGTATATTCAATAAATATCAAGAGTTTTCGACAAAATTAAAAGTTTTATTTGGATTTATTGGTTGTATTTGTTTTTTAACTTTTCCTCATGCACTTAAGCGACCACTATTTTTAACGGCATATCGGCGTTGCTTTTCTAAATTAACTTGTTGACTGCTAAAACCGAGAATAATTGCCATAAGAAATTCTACAGCCAGCGTTAAGAATAAAGGAAATATTAGTTGAATATTTGTTCCCGGTACTTCAAGACTTCAAATTAAATCAAAAACTTTATAAAGCATTTGAGCGAGAAAGTCCGCCATTTTTGCAAGATTTTCCATTTTTTATTGTTCCTTTCATAAGACTTGGTACATAACTATAGCATTTTATGTTTACTAAACCATAAAATTCATTTTCATTTTTGTATTTATCTAACATTTGTACTTCACCCAGAAAATAATATTATCAAAATAGTAAATAAAATTGAGGGTTATGTACCAAGTATATAGAGTAAAATAATGTTGTGGTTGATTGCGTTTTTAGTAGCGACAATATTAGAAAAGAGGTGAAATATGATAAATAGTCTAACCGCCGAAGAAGCTTTTTTAAAATTTTTAGAAGGTGCTTGAACTCTTGTATATAATATATTTGAGTTTTTATTTGGTTTTATACCAATGGCAATTTTTTTCTGAATTATGATTGTTGTTGGAATTGCACTGATAATGAAACAAAAATATTAAATAAAACTTAATTTAATTAATGTCTAAATAATAATTGTCGCTACTAAAAACGGGGTTAACCGTTATTTTTCTTTCATTTTTCTTAAAAATTTGCTAAATTTATCCATTTTTAAATATTCTAAGTCTTCTAAATCAATTGCTGTGTCAGTATAGCATTTGTCTTCATAGTCAGGATTTACTTTTGAATTTAAATAATCTCTTAAAAACGCTAAGTAAAAAGAATTGTAAGTGTTTAATATTGGTAGAGGAATTTTTAATTTAAAAAAATAAATATCAAGTTCAGGGATATCACGGTATTTAATGCGACGACCCTTTTTACTATTTTTAGCATCAATTAAGGTGTTTCGTCAGCGTTCATATTCTTCAATGCTCGTAAAGGTACCATAGATGACTTTTAAGTAGGGACGAAAAATATTAACAGGTTTTTTACGAATTCCCACAATCACATTATTAGCAATATCACGAACTTTAACTCAAATATGTTTATCTCTTTGACCACTAGCAAGCACAATATGACCAAAATGGCGTGCCAGAGCGAAATATTCTTGAATACCGGTTTCTTCGTTTTTGGTATTATTTTTTTCTCAATCAGTTCCTTCTAAAAATAAGTTGGTTTCATCTCACAAAAGTAAGGTTTTGTCTGGCAATACTGGATAATCAAAGTCTAACAAACCCATATGCCCTAAACTTAATTTTTGGGTTTCTAGTAATGGAAATGTTGATGCGATATGATATTTTTTCTTTTTTAATAATTTTGATGCGTATACTAGAAAAGCGGTTTTTCCAGTTCCTAATGAACCAATCACAATATTTAATGGTGAGTTTTTTAAGAAGTTAATAACTTTGTTAATTTGTGTTAAATTACCGATTTTAAAAAGAAAAATTAAAATACAACCTGCTAAAAATAAATAACTTACAATGTTTTTAAAATAACCGTTGTAAATATATCAAATTGCTCCTCAATGTCATAAAATTAAAAATGAGGTGCGATTTAATTCAATAAAATGGTTATTTTTTTCTATGGACGCGTAAAGTTTTGTTAGGTGAAAAAATATTTGATTAATTTTGAAAGAAAAGTAACTACAATTTAATTATCATTTTATTTGAAAAATAAGTAATAAAACAAAATATTTACTATTAACAAACATAATCTTAATAAAAGGTTATAAAAACAACATTAAAATAATTTTTTATTTTAATTTTGTCGAAAACTCTTGATAAAATAAAAAAAAATCATCAACTTGATAATTTTAAAAGGCTTTTATGTAAAATTACTATTTTTACTTTAACTTTTTTATACATTAAAATATAATACCGCTGTTTGTTGGTTTGGAATTAAACCCTTATGTTGGTATTTTCATTTTCAGAGATTTAAATAATTTTGAATATTAGTAAAACCTAAACCATGATAATGAATTAAGGCTTCTTTAAGACTAGATTGTAATTTACTGATTTTATTTAAGTTACGATAACTAGCTTCAGGATTAATTGTTGTTTTAGTTACACATAAAGTAGAATTTGTTTGTTTTGCTACTAAAAAATATAATTTTTGCATATCAGAAGTAATAATTGAATTTTCGTTAATTAATTCTTTGTTCATATTTTCAATAACTCATTGTTTTTGTAAACGTTTGGTGTTTGTGGATTTAACATAAATATTGTTATTATTATCAATTACCATTTGAATACAGCATTTAGTATTAGTTGCGAATGGGTCAAGGTGAATTCTTCGTGGATCAGTTTTATATTTGAAATTTCCTTTATGGATTTCTTTAATAAATGTTTCATCGATTTGGATTTTACCAGATAATTTTTTAAATTTTAATTGGGTATTTTCTAATTGTTTTGATTTCATTAATTTTTGACGATTATATCAAGCAGTTTTTAATGTAGTTTTAATAAAACGAGAAATTGTTTTACTAGATTGCCCCAGCAATGAAATTTGAATCAATAAATTTCATTGTTCATAATTTAAATGACTTCAATAAATAAAATGATTACGAAAAGCGTCAAAACTTGCACGGCAATTTTTACATAAATATTTTTGTTTTCCTTCTGAATTATGTCCATTTTTAACGCAATGGTAAGATTCACATTTAGGGCATTTAATACCTTGCGCTCTAAATTTTTGATCAATTTCATTTAAACGTTTTTGTTTTTTTATTAATTCTGCTTGTTGTTTGACTTTTTCATAAAATTCTAAAAATTGATCATCTGTTAAAGTATTTACTAGTTCTTGAATTATTTTTTCCATAATTATTATCCACCTCTATCATATTAAAAATATACCTAAAATTAAGTATATTCAATAGACTTCTTGCAAAATTAATTTAAAATATAATTGAATTGTTGTTTTTAATAAAAAGGTGGAATTTAAATGAAATTTAAAAAAAATAATCAAATAAGTGATAAAAATTTTTTAAGATTAACTGGTATTAAACATACTACTTTTAATAAAATGCTAGAAATTTTAAAAATAGAAGAATTAAAAAAGAGATTTCGTCGCGGAAGAACCAATAAATTATCATTAGAAAATCGTATTTTAATGACTTTAGAATATTGAAGAGAATATAGAACTTATTTTCATATTGCAAAAAGTTATGATATTAGTGAAAGTAGTTGTTATAGAAATATCAAATGAATTGAAGACACTTTAATAAAACACCCTAATTTTCAACAACTTACTGGTCAAAAATCACTATTAAAAGATTATTTCAAAGATAAGACTGTTATAATTGATGTAACTGAAAGCCAAATCCAACGCCCAAAAAAAGACAAAAACAGCACTACTCAGGAAAAAAGAAAAAACACACAATAAAAACACAAGTTATAATTGAAAAAGATAGTAAAAAAATTATTAGTTCTGATTTTTCTTATGGTAAAAACCATGACTTTAAAATTTTAAAAGATTCAAAAATTAAATTTTTACCAGAAACAACTGTTTTAGTGGATTTAGGTTATCAAGGCATACAAAAAATTAATCATAATGTTTTAATTCCTAAAAGAAAATCAAAGAAAAACCGGGCCTGTCCAAAATTCTGTGTCTTGATAATTCATTCTGAATTATACTTAAAAGAAGGAGAACAGAAAATGACAAAAAAAAAAAAAATAAAAAAAGAACCTGACGCAATTGATAAAGTTGTTGATTATTTTTTAGAAAATATTGATAATCCACAAGATTTATTTAAAGGCAATACTATTTTTCAGGAATTTACCAAAAAATTAACTGAACGAATGTTAAATACGGAAATTAAAGATTATCTTGAAACTGATGAGAATCATAATAAAAGAAATGGCAACACACAAAAAACCATTATTACTAAAAATGGTTCAATCGCAATTGATGTACCAAGAGATCGAAATAGTACTTTTGAACCAGTAATTATTCCGAAAAGACAAAGAAGATTTGATAACTTTGATCAAAAAGTAATTTCTTTATATGCAAGAGGAATGACAATTTCTGATATCAAAGCACAATTGCAAGAATTCTATCACGGAGCAGAAATTTCAGAAAGTTTAATTAGTCAAATAACTGATGATGTTATTGAAGAAGTTAAAATGTGACAAACTAAACCTTTAGAGAAGATTTATCCGATTGTTTATTTTGATTGTATTGTTGTTAAAGTAAAGCAAGATAAACGAATAATAAATAAAGCAGTTTATCTTGCCTTAGGAATTAATTTAGATGGTTTAAAAGATATTTTAGGAATGTGAATTAGCGAGAATGAGGGCGCCAAATTTTGACTTAATAATCCTTACGGAAATGAAAAATCGTGGCTTACAAGATATTCTTGTTGCTTGTAGCGATAATTTAACTGGAATGTCTGATGCAATAGAAGCTGTGTTCCCAAAAACACAGCACCAATTATGCATTGTTCATCAAATTCGTAATAGTTTAAAATTTGTCCCTTACAAAGAACGCAAACTTGTAGCTAATGATTTAAAATCAATTTATACAGCAATTAATGAAGAAATAGCGCTAGTTGCTTTAGATCATTTTTCTGAAAAATGAAATAAAAAGTATCCACAAATTACTAAATCATGAAAAAATAACTGAAATAATTTAATAATTTTTCTTGAATATCCTCAAGAATTTAGAAGGATTATTTACACAACTAATGCGATTGAATCTGTTAATAGTCAACTAAGAAAAGTCATTAAGAATAAAAAGATTTTTCCTAATGACGCATCAGTTTTTAAAATATTTTATTTAGCATTTCAAAATATGGTTAAGAAATGAACGATGCCAATTCAAAATTGGGGTAGTGCAATTTCACATTTAATGATAAAATTTGAGGACAGAGTGAATTTAAGTTAATTACTTAAAGACACAGTTAATTGTACAGTCCCGAAAAACCCTTTAAATAAAGAAGAAAAGCAAAATAATGAGCGAATTTCAAAAATGAGAATTGTTATTGAAAATGTTTTTGCTATACTTAAAAAATTTAAAATTATTAGTGAAAAATATCGAAATCGTAGAAAAAGATTTGCTTTAAGATTTAATTTAATAGCTTCAATTTATAATTTACAACTATTAGTTTAAATATATTTGATAATTTAAAATTTCAGTCTTTTTTTATTGTAAATAATAATTTTTATTATGTTTTAATGACAAAATATTTGTAAAAATAATCTAAAAATTATTTTAATAACACTTTTATATTTATTTTAAATTTAAAAATTATAATTATCATATTAATTTTGCAAGAAGTCTAATAAATATCAAGAGTTTTCGACAAAATTAAAATTAAATTTTGTAGATTTTATGATAAAAAATGATAAAATAAAGTAACTAAAATAATTGATAATTAGGAAGGATAACAATGATTAAAAAAATACCATTAGTTGTTAATATTATTATCATATTGTTTTTATTAGTAAGGTGTAACGCTTTTAATTTTTATGATTATCAATTATCTAATGATAATGATTCGTTAATTAATTATAATTGTGCTTTTGAGGGTGAGAATGCTAATCTTAAAAGTGAAGGGTTACAGTTCGAAGATGATTTTCATCGTTGGAGTTTAGATTTTGAATCATCATCATTAAATGGTGATTCAAATTATATGAAATATTTAGCAACTATTAATAGAAAGAAAAACAATATTGCTGAAAGGAAAGCATTACAATCTTGTTATAATGAGATTTTAAAAATTTCTAATAAAAGTACAGAGCAATATAATAAGTATAAACAAAGTTCATTATTGTTAAGAGATTATTATTCAAGATATGATGATTTAGTAAAAAATCTTGAAAATACTGACTTAAGAGATGGACAAAAACCAATGCTTGATTTGAAACTATTAGAACAAAAAATTGGTGATAATTCAAAGTATTTGTTAGCGATGTATAATTATTTAAGTAAATATTATGGTAAAAAAAATGTTGCTAAGTTATTAGTTGCCCTTTCGTTTACTAATAGTTTTGATTTACAGACTGATTCAGAAAGTACCTTAGGGGTTACGGTTTTAAATAGACAATATGGTTATCAGTTTATTGCTTTGCGACCAACTATTGTTGATGAAGATCATATTAAATCCCAATATTTTAATGGTCAATTTTCAACTAGTAATGTTACTACGGGGGTTATTCATGAGTATGGTCATGCGTTAGAAAACTTGTTAAATTTTTTTCCTGAGCAGTTAAATACTAATATTTTACCAGATGAAAGTAATGTTGCTGATGTTGCTGATGAAGTTCGTTTAGGTAAATGATTTAAAAACGGATTACAAAAATCTACTAATAAAAATCAAGCGAGATATAAAATGGGGTGAAAGTTAAAAAAAACAAAAATTTCTGCATCCCAAGAATTTGTTCGTTTTATTGCTAGTAAATTGGGGTATCTTCCAAGTAAGATTAAATTTATTGATATAAATGGCAATATATATTTTTCTAATTCAGAAACAAAAATTAGTGCTTTAGTATCAAAATTATTTGTTGATAGTAACTATGGTAAGTTTGTTAGTTTAAAAGAACAGTTTGCGGAGTTATTTAGTCAATGGTTATTACAACCGATTAGTAGTATACCAAGCAATCAATTATCGGTTCGTTGAACAATGCTTAATGAGTTTTTTTTGAAATACTTACCTAATAAGTATTATCAGGTTATTGGAACAAAATTGGTTCCGTAAGCGATAATGTTGTTGGCAGCAAGATAGGTGTTAAAAATAACTTTGGTAGTGTAAAATTTGTAGGGGTCTAGCTAAAACTAGACCTTTTCTTTTTAAAGTCTTTTAAGGGGTAAATTATGCAGACCAATTTTCAAACTAAAGCTAATTATCCTAAAGATTTTAATTTTCGAATGAAATTCAGTAAAAAAGATGATGGTACTACTTATAAACCTTGACGAAATCGCAATGAAAAATCAAATTTATCGAACTATATTATTCATAAATCTTCGATAGAAAAATATTAGTTAAAATTTAATAAAATTAATAATTTTTCATTGTGTAAAAATTCAATAATATGATAAAATGGTAATGAATAAAAATGACAATATCAAGAAAGGCAGGGTTAGTTTAGTAATTAAATAATAATAATTGAGCCTGTCCAAAATTCTGTGTCTCGATAATTCATTCTGAATTATACTTAAACGAAGGAGAACAGAAAATGACAAAAAAAAAAAAATAAAAAAAGAACCTGACGCAATTGATAAAGTTGTTGATTATTTTTTAGAAAATATTGATAATCCACAAGATTTATTTAAAGGCAATACTATTTTTCAGGAATTTACCAAAAAATTAACTGAACGAATGTTAAATACGGAAATTAAAGATTATCTTGAAACTGATGAGAATCATAATAAAAGAAATGGCAACACACAAAAAACCATTATTACTAAAAATGGTTCAATCGCAATTGATGTACCAAGAGATCGAAATAGTACTTTTGAACCAGTAATTATTCCGAAAAGACAAAGAAGATTTGATAACTTTGATCAAAAAGTAATTTCTTTATATGCAAGAGGAATGACAATTTCTGATATCAAAGCACAATTGCAAGAATTCTATCACGGAGCAGAAATTTCAGAAAGTTTAATTAGTCAAATAACTGATGATGTTATTGAAGAAGTTAAAATGTGACAAACTAAACCTTTAGAGAAGATTTATCCGATTGTTTATTTTGATTGTATTGTTGTTAAAGTAAAGCAAGATAAACGAATAATAAATAAAGCAGTTTATCTTGCCTTAGGAATTAATTTAGATGGTTTAAAAGATATTTTAGGAATGTGAATTAGTGAGAATGAGGGAGCCAAATTTTGACTTAATAATCTTACGGAAATGAAAAATCGTGGGTTACAAGATATTCTTGTTGCTTGTAGTGATAATTTAACTGGAATGTCTGATGCAATAGAAGCTGTGTTCCCAAAAACACAGCATCAATTATGCATTGTTCATCAAATTCGCAATAGTTTAAAATTTGTTCCTTACAAAGATCGCAAACTTGTAGCTAATGATTTAAAATCAATTTATACAGCAATTAATGAAGAAATAGCGTTAATTGCTTTAGATCATTTTTCTGAAAAATGAAATAAAAAGTATCCACAAATTACTAAATCATGAAAAAATAACTGAAATAATTTAATAATTTTTCTTGAATATCCTCAGGAATTTAGAAAGATTATTTACACAACTAATGCGATTGAATCTGTTAATAGTCAATTAAGAAAAGTTATTAAGAATAAAAAGATTTTTCCTAATGACGCATCAGTTTTTAAAATATTTTATTTAGCATTTCAAAATATGGTTAAGAAATGAACGATGCCAATTCAAAATTGGGGTAGTGCGATTTCACATTTAATGATAAAATTTGAGGACACAGAGTGAATTTAAGTTAATTACTTAGAGACACAGTTAATTGTACAGTCCCGAAAATTGGTCTGCATAATTTACCCCTTAAAAGACTTTAAAAAGAAAAGATCTAGTTTTAGCTAGACCCCTACAAATTTTACACTACCAAAGTTATTTTTAACCTATCTTGCTGCCAACAACATTATCGCTTACGGAACCAATTTTGTTCCAATAACCTGATAATACTTATTAGGTAAGTATTTCAAAAAAAACTCATTAAGCATTGTTCAACGAACCGATAATTGATTGCTTGGTATACTACTAATCGGTTGTAATAACCATTGACTAAATAACTCCGCAAACTGTTCTTTTAAACTAACAAACTTACCATAGTTACTATCAACAAATAATTTTGATACTAAAGCACTAATTTTTGTTTCTGAATTAGAAAAATATATATTGCCATTTATATCAATAAATTTAATCTTACTTGGAAGATACCCCAATTTACTAGCAATAAAACGAACAAATTCTTGGGATGCAGAAATTTTTGTTTTTTTTAACTTTCACCCCATTTTATATCTCGCTTGATTTTTATTAGTAGATTTTTGTAATCCGTTTTTAAATCATTTACCTAAACGAACTTCATCAGCAACATCAGCAACATTACTTTCATCTGGTAAAATATTAGTATTTAACTGTTCAGGAAAAAAATTTAACAAGTTTTCTAACGCATGACCATACTCATGAATAACCCCCGTAGTAACATTACTAGTTGAAAATTGACCATTAAAATATTGGGATTTAATATGATCTTCATCAACAATAGTTGGTCGCAAAGCAATAAACTGATAACCATATTGTCTATTTAAAACCGTAACCCCTAAGGTACTTTCTGAATCAGTCTGTAAATCAAAACTATTAGTAAACGAAAGGGCAACTAATAACTTAGCAACATTTTTTTTACCATAATATTTACTTAAATAATTATACATCGCTAACAAATACTTTGAATTATCACCAATTTTTTGTTCTAATAGTTTCAAATCAAGCATTGGTTTTTGTCCATCTCTTAAGTCAGTATTTTCAAGATTTTTTACTAAATCATCATATCTTGAATAATAATCTCTTAACAATAATGAACTTTGTTTATACTTATTATATTGCTCTGTACTTTTATTAGAAATTTTTAAAATCTCATTATAACAAGATTGTAATGCTTTCCTTTCAGCAATATTGTTTTTCTTTCTATTAATAGTTGCTAAATATTTCATATAATTTGAATCACCATTTAATGATGGTGATTCAAAATCTAAACTCCAACGATGAAAATCATCTTCGAACTGTAACCCTTCACTTTTAAGATTAGCATTCTCACCCTCAAAAGCACAATTATAATTAATTAACGAATCATTATCATTAGATAATTGATAATCATAAAAATTAAAAGCGTTACACCCTACTAATAAAAACAATATGTTAATAATATTAACAACTAATGGTATTTTTTTAATCATTGTTATCCTCCCTAATTATCAATTATTTTAGTTACTTTATTTTATCATTTTTTATCATAAAATCTACAAAATTAAAAATTTTTTATTGTGTAAAAATTCAATAATATGATAAAATCATCACGAATAAAAATGACAATAACAAGAAAGGCAGGGTTAGTTTAGTAATTAAATAATATAATTAGTTGATTGTTTTACTTCTTCAAAGCAAT
Organism: Spiroplasma endosymbiont of Clivina fossor; assembly: GCF_964031115.1. GTDB lineage: Bacteria > Bacillota_I > Bacilli_A > Mycoplasmatales > Nriv7 > Nriv7. Next base: position 44,358 of record NZ_OZ035006.1, on the reverse strand, counting down.
ACCTAAGAAAACTAAACGCGACCAAAATTATTATTTTCATTGCATTAACGAAACATTTGTTATATAATTTTATTGCTTTTATGCATTATAGCTTCGGTACAAGAGCAAATGCAAAGGGAGAGATATAAATGCGACAAACGACAATGACTAATTCACAAGATGTGAAAAAAACATGATACATTATTGATGCCAGCGGTTTAATTTTAGGGCGCTTAGCAACAAAAGTAGCAAGTATTTTAAGAGGTAAACATAAACCAACATTTACCAGCCATGTTGATTGTGGTGATAATATTATCATTATTAATGCTCATAAAGTAATATTAAGTGGTAATAAGCTGAATAATAAAAAATATTATAATCACTCTGGTTTTGTTGGTGGTATGAGAGTGCGAACAGCTAAGGAAATGCAAGATAAGTATCCAATTGAGATGGTTGAAAGAACTATTAAAGGAATGTTACCCCATACTAGTTTGGGAAGAAAACAAGCTAAAAATTTATTTGTTTATGATAGTGAAAAGCACCCCCATAGTGCTCAAATGCCAAAACTATTAGTATTACAAGAAGAAGGGAGTTAATCGAATTAATGAAAATAAAAAAAGAAATTATTTATCGTGGTACGGGTAGAAGAAAAACATCAGTAGCGCAAGTAGTATTAACTTCAGGAAAAGGGAATATTACTATTAATAATAAACCGGCACTTATTTTTTTTCCTTATGCAACATTAATCCAAGAGTTAGAACAACCATTATTAGAAATGGATATGAAAGAAAGTTTTGATATTAATGTTAAAGTTAGTGGTGGTGGTTTTAGCGGTCAAGCAGGAGCTACGAGATTAGGTATTGCAAGAGCATTATTAAAATTTTCACCAGATTATCGAATGAAGTTAAGACAAAAAGGTTTAATAACTTGTGATTCACGAATTAAAGAAAGAGATAAGTATGGACAAAAAGGTCCCCGAGCAGGAAACCAATTTTCAAAAAGATAATTTATATTTTAGCATATATCTCAAATATATGCTTTAATTGGGATGGGACTATAGCTCAGTTGGTTAGAGCGCACGCTTGATAAGCGTGAGGTCGGTGGTTCAAGTCCACTTAGTCCCACCATTGATGGGCCCGTAGCTCAGCTGGGAGAGCACCTGCCTTGCACGCAGGGGGTCGGCGGTTCAATCCCGTTCGGGTCCACCATTTTAATTTAATTAATGACTTAAACTTAATTTTATTGTTTGAATAATAAATAAAATTAAGTTTTTTTTTGTTAAAATCATTTACAACGATTTATTTATTGTTAAAATTGTTTTATTACTAGATGTAATGTATTTGGGAGACTTGTTGTAATGAAAAAAAGAGTAAAGTTTAAAAAGCCTAGTTTTTCCAAACAAGTGAAATTATTTTTTCAAAAAATTCATAATACTAAATTTACTCGCATTATGAGAAGTTTGTTATTGCTAACATTAGCAGCATTACTATTAACTTTAACTTTTAATTATTTTATTAATCCCGTAGGTTTTTACAATGGTGGTTTTAGTGGGATATCGCAAATTATTGTTTATTCAATTTTTTCATCACCTAAAGAACAAGCGATGTGGTTTTACATTGTTGTTTTAATGTTAAATATTCCTTTTGTAATTTTTGGATATTTTAAAGTTGGCCGATATTTTACTGTTTATACTTTATTTTTTATGTTAATGCAAACAGCATGAAACTTTATTTTACGAGCAATTCCGATTTTAGATCAATTAAAAATTATGGAAGAATTAATTTTCCCTAAGGATACTGATACGGGAAAAGCAGTGATGACTTTAGCGGCTTTTGTTTATGCTTTTATTGGTTCAATTATTTGAGGTTTTGCTATCGCAATTGCTTTTATTGCAGGTGGTAGTTCTGGTGGTTCAGATTTTTTAGCTGCTTATTTAGCAGTGTGAAAAAAACAAGGTGTTGGTAAATTTCAAAAATATATGAATTATGCAATTATTGTTTTAGCAATTTTAATTAAGTATTTTGTGCAAAAAAATGAAGATAATTTAATTTATGCTTTTTTTAAAAATTTTACTTTGTATGTATCAATTATTTTTGCAACGATTAGTACTGTTGTTACTAATTTTATTTATCCAAAATTTAAATTAGTTAATGTGATGATTTTTACAAAATTACCATTAGATGTTTGTGAATATTTTAAAACTCATGAATATCCTCATGATACTACTTTAATTAGTTCTAGTGATATTAAGAGTGGTAAGGTTTCGGGAACAATTTTTGCGACAATTTCTTTAATAGAATATAAAAAAGTTAAATATAATGTAACAAGAATTGATAATAAAGCGTTTATTGTTGTTATTCCCGTGACAATGGTTTATGGTACCTTTAATATTCAAAGGTTTAATTAATATTAAAAATGCTAATGCCAAGGAGTTGACCAATGAAGCAAGGTTTTCTAAGATTTTTAAAAATAGTTGATTGGAAATTTATTACGATGGCAATTGCGATTATTTTAATAATTTTTTCGTTACCAATTGTTATTTTAACGGAAAAGGAAACTATTATTCATAATGATAAAAAAGAATTTGTTTTAAGAAATAATTTAACATCGTTATTAGCGATGATATTTTTTACTTCTGGTAATAGTCTTTTTTCAAAGATTAATGACATCACCAGAATTTTTAGCTTTAATTGTGCTGATAATTAATATCATTGTTTATAGTTTAGCTGGATTTTTTTATATGATGAAAGAGATTTCCAAAAGGAAACGCATTATTTTTACAATATCTTTTTTAACAATTATGGTTTTAATCGGTTTTATTTTGTTAATTGTATTTATTATTCAAAAAAATCTTTAATTTTGTCGAAAACTCTTGATAAAATAAAAAAAAATCATCAACTTGATAATTTTAAAAGGCTTTTATGTAAAATTACTATTTTTACTTTAACTTTTTTATACATTAAAATATAATACCGCTGTTTGTTGGTTTGGAGTTAAACCCTTATGTTGGTATTTTCATTTTCAGAGATTTAAATAATTTTGAATATTAGTAAAACCTAAACCATGATAATGAATTAAGGCTTCTTTAAGACTAGATTGTAATTTACTGATTTTATTTAAGTTACGATAACTAGCTTCAGGATTAATTGTTGTTTTAGTTACACATAAAGTAGAATTTGTTTTTAATTTTGTCGAAAACTCTTGATATTTATTGAATATACTTAATTTTAGGTATATTTTAATATGATAGAGGTGGATAATAATTATGGGAAAAAATAATTCAAATAGCACCAATCATCATTAATATTTTAGGAATTATTAGTCCTGTTGGATTTATTTTTGCCATATATAATTTCATCCCCTTTAATCTAGATTCATTATACTATTTTCCAATAGTCTAATACAAGACTATTTTATAATTCAGTAACTTCTTCAAAATCATTACCATTCTCATTAACAGTAATTTGTTCCCTAGAAACATAAATATTTTCTTCCAAATTACCATCATTAGAAAAATTATTTGTCCCATTATCACTCGTTGGTTGTTCAAGTTCTGATACATTACTAGCTTCATTATCATTTTCTAATTCATTATCTTTCATAAATAATCCTAATCAAGGCAAAGCAAGAATTAATAGTAAAAAGAAAATTTGTAAAATTGCTCCTACTTTATTTTCAGAGGTTACTAATAAAGCAAAGTAAGAATAAACATTATATCCCAATATTAAAGTAATACATAATATGGAAATAGTCGCTGCCGGAATAAAATATCAAGCATTAAGCGTTTTAATCTTTTTACGATAACGATTTAATAAACCATAAAAGATAATTACACCATATAACATAAATGCCATCACAACACCAGCATTACTAATAAAATCAAAGAAATTATAATTATCATCAGTAACTATCGTTGGTAGCGCCATAATTACAATTCAAACTGCAAATAATACTCCCATCACCATTAATGTTGCTGTTTTAATACCAAAACGATTAATAACTTTTTGTCATATTTTATCGTTACCAATAACAAAACCATCATCTAATGATGACCTTGTTAACTTTGTCATTGAAAAACAATAACCATTTAAAGTTCCAAAAGCACTAATAAGAATAAAAATAAAAATTAAGCGCGTACAAACAGCATTAACTGTTGGATTATTAAATATTTTTCCCGCCGCAATAGCAACGCTACCACTAGGGTCTAAATTTAATGTTGAAATTGAAGTTAAGACATAAATAAAAGTAATTCCTGTTAAACCAAAAACTAAGGCTAAAGGAATATTTTTACTAGAATTCTGAACATCTTTTTGAATATAAGTTGTTGATAAAAAACCATCAAAGGCAAAAAGAATTCCTGGTAACGCCATTAACAGCATTTCAAAATGACCTTTATTTTTAACAATTTCATATTTTTTTGAATCACCTAATCCCGTTTCTAAAAAAGCCCCTGCTCCTGCATTAACAACAATTAATCCAGCAATACCAATAAAAATTAATGGTATTAGTTTTAAAACAACGGTAATCATTTGTACTCATTTACTAATTGATTCATTATAAATGCAACAAACAATAACAAATAAAGTATATAAAACTGCAAAAATACTTAATAATAATTCATACACATTAGAACCACCTAAGACATTTGCTAAACGCATTTCCGCATCTTGACCGCCACCAATTGCTCAAACAGAAGCCTTACTAGTATAATAAGCTACTGTAAAAGCAGTTAATGGCAAATAAATATTATTCATTGCATTACGAACAACACGCCCAAATTTACTACCAGCAAACATTTTTGCATATAAAGCAATTCCCGAATTACTATCTTGTTTTGCCGATGAAATTTCCATAAATGATAAACCAAAAGAAATTGCTACAACACCACCAATAATTCAAGCAATGATTCCTAAGATTCCATTACCATTAACAAAGCCGTAAACACCTTCATTTTTAAAGAATATCCCCGTTCCAATTACTGTCCCCACAACCATACAGAGGCACATAAATAAACCATATTTTCTTGCCACATTTTGACTCATATATTTTTTCCCTTCTAAATTATTAATTTTATTTAATTTTATAGTATTTATTTATATTATAACAATAATAAATATCAAGAGTTTTCGACAAAATTAAAATAAAAATTGTTAATTATTATTAAATTTTAACTAAATATATTAATTTTATATTTTTACTTGGGACTGTACAATTAACTGTGTCTTTAAGTAATTAACTTAAATTCACTCTGTCCTCAAATTTTATCATTAAATGTGAAATTGCACTACCCCAATTTTGAATTGGCATCGTTCATTTCTTAACCATATTTTGAAATGCTAAATAAAATATTTTAAAAACTGATGCGTCATTAGGAAAAATCTTTTTATTCTTAATGACTTTTCTTAGTTGACTATTAACAGATTCAATCGCATTAGTTGTGTAAATAATCCTTCTAAATTCTTGAGGATATTCAAGAAAAATTATTAAATTATTTCAGTTATTTTTTCATGATTTAGTAATTTGTGGATACTTTTTATTTCATTTTTCAGAAAAATGATCTAAAGCAACTAGCGCTATTTCTTCATTAATTGCTGTATAAATTGATTTTAAATCATTAGCTACAAGTTTGCGATCTTTGTAAGGGACAAATTTTAAACTATTACGAATTTGATGAACAATGCATAATTGGTGCTGTGTTTTTGGGAACACAGCTTCTATTGCATCAGACATTCCAGTTAAATTATCGCTACAAGCAACAAGAATATCTTGTAAGCCACGATTTTTCATTTCCGTAAGATTATTAAGTCAAAATTTGGCGCCCTCATTCTCGCTAATTCACATTCCTAAAATATCTTTTAAACCATCTAAATTAATTCCTAAGGCAAGATAAACTGCTTTATTTATTATTCATTTATCTTGCTTTACTTTAACAACAATACAATCAAAATAAACAATCGGATAAATCTTCTCTAAAGGTTTAGTTTGTCACATTTTAACTTCTTCAATAACATCATCAGTTATTTGACTAATTAAACTTTCTGAAATTTCTGCTCCGTGATAGAATTCTTGCAATTGTGCTTTGATATCAGAAATTGTCATTCCTCTTGCATATAAAGAAATTACTTTTTGATCAAAGTTATCAAATCTTCTTTGTCTTTTCGGAATAATTACTGGTTCAAAAGTACTATTTCGATCTCTTGGTACATCAATTGCGATTGAACCATTTTTAGTAATAATGGTTTTTTGTGTGTTGCCATTTCTTTTATTATGATTCTCATCAGTTTCAAGATAATCTTTAATTTCCGTATTTAACATTCGTTCAGTTAATTTTTTGGTAAATTCCTGAAAAATAGTATTGCCTTTAAATAAATCTTGTGGATTATCAATATTTTCTAAAAAATAATCAACAACTTTATCAATTGCGTCAGGTTCTTTTTTTATTTTTTTTTTGTCATTTTCTGTTCTCCTTCTTTTAAGTATAATTCAGAATGAATTATCGAGACACAGAATTTTGGACAGGCCCTTTTACACACTTACTTAAATCTATTAGACTTCTTGCAAAATTAATATGATAATTATAATTTTTAAATTTAAAATAAATATAAAAGTGTTATTAAAATAATTTTTAGATTATTTTTACAAATATTTTGTCATTAAAACATAATAAAAATTATTTTTAAATTTAAAAATTAATATGATAATTATAATTTTGCAAGAAGTCTAATATATTTCAGTATTAACTTCATCACTGTTGCTATTAATTATTTTTAAATTATCTCTTTTAACTCTATTTAAATTTTCTAAATTATTTGTTTGTTGATAATTAATTTCATTTTTTGCTGGAGTTGATGCATTCCCGACAATTCCGGTCATTCCACTTCCTGCTATGGTGATTGTTCCTAAGATTCCTAATAATTTTTTCATATTAATCAACTTCCTTTGGGTGAATTTTTCCTAATTAATAAAATTTATAAGCGTCCCCCCCCTCTTCTCCAAAAATTAATCTACAGTCTCTTTACTTTGGAATTTAATTATATATCATTAAATAATAATTTCCTTTAATTTTGTCGAAAATAATTGATAAAGTCAAAAGTCCTTATCAATTATAGGTTTTTGCAAAAACATTAATTTATTAAAAATCCAATAAAATTAAAATCAAGGTTTTATTAAAATATCAAGAGTTTTCGACAAAATTAAAAATAATTTCTATCATTTTTTCAGGATATTGAATACTAATTCTAAAAAAACATTTATCATATAAAGCAGAAAAATAAGCTAACTAAACTTTATTAAAATTACTATCAAGAAAGATAATTTATTAGACTTCTTGCAAAATTAATTTAAAATATAATTGAATTGTTGTTTTTAATAAAAAGGTGGAATTTAAATGAAATTTAAAAAAAATAATCAAATAAGTGATAAAAATTTTTTAAGATTAACTGGTATTAAACATACTACTTTTAATAAAATGCTAGAAATTTTAAAAATAGAAGAATTAAAAAAGAGATTTCGTCGCGGAAGAACCAATAAATTATCATTAGAAAATCGTATTTTAATGACTTTAGAATATTGAAGAGAATATAGAACTTATTTTCATATTGCAAAAAGTTATGATATTAGTGAAAGTAGTTGTTATAGAAATATCAAATGAATTGAAGACACTTTAATAAAACACCCTAATTTTCAACAACTTACTGGTCAAAAATCACTATTAAAAGATTATTTCAAAGATAAGACTGTTATAATTGATGTAACTGAAAGCCAAATCCAACGCCCAAAAAAAGACAAAAACAGCACTACTCAGGAAAAAAGAAAAAACACACAATAAAAACACAAGTTATAATTGAAAAAGATAGTAAAAAAATTATTAGTTCTGATTTTTCTTATGGTAAAAACCATGACTTTAAAATTTTAAAAGATTCAAAAATTAAATTTTTACCAGAAACAACTGTTTTAGTGGATTTAGGTTATCAAGGCATACAAAAAATTAATCATAATGTTTTAATTCCTAAAAGAAAATCAAAGAAAAACCCTTTAAATAAAGAAGAAAAGCAAAATAATGAGCGAATTTCAAAAATGAGAATTGTTATTGAAAATGTTTTTGCTATACTTAAAAAATTTAAAATTATTAGTGAAAAATATCGAAATCGTAGAAAAAGATTTGCTTTAAGATTTAATTTAATAGCTTCAATTTATAATTTACAACTATTAGTTTAAATATATTTGATAATTTAAAATTTCAGTCTTTTTTTATTGTAAATAATAATTTTTATTATGTTTTAATGACAAAATATTTGTAAAAATAATCTAAAAATTATTTTAATAACACTTTTATATTTATTTTAAATTTAAAAATTATAATTATCATATTAATTTTGCAAGAAGTCTATTATGTTAAAAATTAATAATAATGTAAAAACCCCAGAAAATAAACATTGATTTAGTTTATTTGTAACCCATAAAAACATGTACACCAACAAATGCGAACAATTAGCTAATGAATACGAAAAATTAGATGAATACTTATATAAATATCATTATCGCTTAAAACAAGGTTATAAAGTAGTTCATTTTGCTTTAAGAACAATTATTACAATTTTTGGTGATGTTACTTTTAAACGACGCCGATATAAATATTGAAATCAAAAATCAGGTAAATTTGAATATGTATGTTTGTTAGATAAAGAAATTGGTTTATTGTCCAAACAACGCATTTATTTTGATGTCCAATTTAAAGTTTTAAGTCTTCTGGGTGATGGCAAACGCTATCGTGATGTTTTAGATGCTCTAAATCATTGTTATATTTCAAAAGGTAGTATTTCAAATATTTTAAATAAATACGATATTGCCGAATATTTTCAACTAGCAGAAAAAGAAACCAAAATTAGAATTGATGTCAAAAATAAGAATTTATATATTCAACTAGATGAAACATTTTTGGCGACATTAGATCGGAAAGTTAAACAAGACCAAAGAATTCGTTTAGTTACTTTTCATACCGGATATAAAGAAAAAAAATACAAAAATGTTCGTAGAGAATTAGAAAACAAACGAGGTCATTTTCTAATGTTAAAAGTTGGTAAACGAATAAATACAATGGATTATCGTGATTTATTAATTAAAGAATTAAAAAAACATTATGTGAATATTAATTATGACAGAGTAATTGTTTGTGGCGACGGTGCTACTTGAATTAGAGAAATTGCCAATAGCTTTGGTAATGTTAGATATATTTTAGATGGTTATCATGCTATTAAAAAATTAAAACAAACGGCATTTAATATTATTTTTGAAAATCGCAAAGTAACACTAAATAGTTGAATTAAATTATATAAGGATGGAAATCATCAAGAATTAGTAAAAAACATTCGTAATATTGCTAAAAATGAATTAAATAAAGATATTAAAACAAATTTAAGGAGGGCGAGTAATTATTTCAGTAATAATAAGCACGGCATTCATAATCAAAATTTAGAATGAAATATCGGTTGTAGCATTGAAAGTGATGTATCGCATTTAGTAAAACAACAATTAGGATATGGAGCAAAAATATATAACCATAAGAATTTAAATAACTTATTACATTTAAGAATGGCAAATTTAAACAAATTAAATGTATTACATTACATTAATGAAAATATTAATTCAGAAATAGAAATCAGAAAAGAAATATATAAAAATTCATTATGAAATAAATATAATAATAAAAATGATGATAGTTGAATTAATTATAAAGGTAATGCTGTAACAAATAAATATAATAGATTTAAGATAAATTAATATATATTAGTGAAAATTTAATAATATTAATAGGACGCATAGAGTTTTGTTAGGTAGGCAAAGGTTTAAATAATTTTGAAAGAAAAGCACCTAAAAATTGATTACCTTTTTATTTGAAAAATAAGAAATAAAACAAAATATTTAATATTAACAAACATAATCTTAATAAAAGGTTATAAAAACTAATTAAAATGCTTATAAAACTAACATTAAAATAATTTTTTACAACAAAAATCATACATAAGAAATATATACTTAATTTGCATATTGAAATAATTTATAGTAAATGATTATTTTTTCTTTTTAAAAAAATACCTAAGAAAACTAAACGCGACCATATTAATAATTTTTATTGTGTAAAAATTCAATAATATGATAAAATAAAAACGAATAAAAATGACAATAACAAGAAAGGCGAGGTTAATTTAGTAATTAAATAATATAATTAGCTGATTGTTTTACTTCTTCAAATCAATACCTAAGAAAACTAAACGCGACCGCTTAATGTTTCCTATTTAACATTCTTTTATTAGTGTGTTAAAATTAAATAGTTAAATATTAATTATTTAGATATTTGGGAGTATATTAATGAGAAAGAAAAAAAAAGCCCACGAAAAATTGGAAACATTAACAAGAAAAAATAATATTGCTTTAAAAGTACAAGATATTGAATTTAAATATCGGATGAGTTATCCTAATGCGGTAGATGGTGTTAGTTTTAGTATCAATCACGGCGAGTATATAACTATTATTGGTCATAATGGTAGTGGAAAGTCAACTTTATCAAAAATTATTATTGGGGTTTTAAAAGCACAAAAAGGTAGTATTGAAATATTTGGTAATTTAGTAACTAAAGAAAATAGTCAATTAATTTCGCGTAAATTAGGAATTGTTTTTCAAAATCCGGATAATCAATTTATTGGTTCAACAGTTCGTGATGATATTGCTTTTGGTTTAGAAAATAAATGTGTTGACCCAAAATTGATGCCGAATATTATTACTAAATATTCACAAATGGTAGGAATGGAAAGTTATTTAGATCACGAACCATTATTATTATCAGGTGGTCAAAAACAACGCGTAGCGATTGCTTCGGCTTTAGCATTAACGCCAGAATTAATTATTTTTGATGAAGCTACTAGTATGTTAGACCCTAAGGGAAAAAGAGAAGTAAAAGAAATTATGGTGCAGTTAAAAGAATCGCGTGAGAAAACAATTATTTCAATTACCCATGATATGGATGAAATTATTAATGCTGATAAGGTATTAGTAATGAATAAAGGAAAAGTTGTTCGTTTTGGTAAACCAGAAGAAATTTTAAAAGAAGTTGATTTTTTAAGAAGTATTCATTTAGATATTCCTTTTATTTTAAAAATATCTTATGGATTAAAAAAGTATGGTGTTAATATTGACGAAACATTATATGAAGAGGAATTGGTACAACAAATATGTCAAAAAAAATAATTATTGATAATCCAGCGAATTTAATTAAATTTAATAATGTTAGTTATATTTATGCACCTAAAAGTCCATTTCAATTTCAAGCCTTAAAAGATGTTAATGTGTGAATAAAGGATTCTATTATTACGGCAGTTGTTGGTTCAACTGGTAGTGGGAAATCAACTTTAATTCAACATATGAATGGATTATTAATTCCAACAGCTGGGCAAATTATTGTTGGTGATTTTCTCATTAAAGCAAAGCAGAGAAAAATTAAAAAGCAGAAATTATTACGAAAATCAGTAGGGTTAGTTTTTCAATTTCCAGAATATCAATTATTTGAAGAAACAATTGAAAAGGATATTATGTTTGGGCCTTTAAACTTTGGGATTAAAAAGGATGAAGCCCGACTTAAAGCTGCTAAGTATTTAGAACTTGTAGGATTAAGTCAAGAATATTTAACGCGTTCGCCTTTTGATTTATCTGGTGGTCAAAAAAGAAGAGTAGCAATTGCTGGAATTTTGGCGATTGAAGGTCATACTTTAATTTTAGATGAACCAACAGCTGGTTTAGATCCTGATGGGGAAGGAGAGTTAATGAAGTTATTTTTTAAGTTTAATAAACAAGATAAAAAACGCATTATTCTTGTTACTCATAATATGGATCATGTTTTGCAATATGCCGATGAAGTTGTTGTTTTAAAAAATGGTCAATTGTATCATCAAAGTGATCCAGTTAGTCTTTTTGCTAATGCTCAATTAATTAAAGAAATTAATATTGAATCACCAAAAATTTTTCATTTTTTACAAAAGTTAAAAGATAATGGTTTTGATACTAGTGATATCAATGCTCGAACTGTTGAAGATTTAGTAACCCAATTAGCACAAAGAATTAATAGTAAGTAGAAGGAGTTAATTTATGAATATATCATTTGGACGGTATTTACCATATAATTCTCTTGTTCATCGCCTTGACCCTAGAATTAAAATGCTATCAATAATTGCTTTAATTGCAGCGGTTTTTATTAATACTGGTTTTACCGGTTATATTTTAACCGGAACAGTAATTATTAGTATTTTCTTTATTTCTAAATTACCATTGCGATTATTATTTTCTTTATTTAAGTTTGTTATTTTTGTAACTTTAGTATTATTAGTATTAAATTTCTTTCTTATTAAACCAGAGTTTAATGCGGATAAACAACCACTTTGAGATACAGTGGGTCTCATATATCAACCAGCTAAGTTTAAGTTTCTTATTGTGTCTTGTAAAGCTATTTTAACGGCATTATATATTTCTTTAAGAATTTATTTGATGGTTTTAGTAACAACGATTTTGACATCAACAACAAAACCATTGGATTTAACATTAGCTTTGGAAGATTTAATGTGACCTTTGAAGTTAATTAAAATTCCTGTTCATATTATTTCAATTATCATTTCAATGGCACTAAGAATGTTACCAACTTTATTTGAAGAAGCAATGCGAATTAAAAAAGCACAAGCATCAAGAGGGATGGATTCTAAAAATGGTAAATTTAAAGATAAAATTAAGTCCATCGTTTCTTTAATTATTCCTTTACTAGTATCATCATTTCAAAAAGCTGAGGATATGGCTTATGCAATGGATGCTCGGGGTTATGACCCCCATCAAAAAAGAACGCGATTTCGTCAATATCGGATTGGTTTTTTAGATGTGTTGATTTTAATTTTAATTCTTTGTTTTTTAGCATCAGTGGTGGTGCTATCTACTAGTATTGGTAGTGAATGATTAAATCATTGGGATGTTTGAAAGCCGATGCGTTATGTTGATCAGTTTGTTTGACGCTTAATAGAATATTAAAAATAATGGTTTCTTATTTATTTATTATCCATTAGTTATGATGGTAGCAAATATTGGGGATGGGTATGGGTCCGTCAAAATAATAAAATTACTGTTGAAGGTTCATTAATGGCAGTTATTACTAGTGCTTTAAATTGTGAGTTTAAAATTCAAGTAGCAAGTCGTACCGATAAAAAAGTTCATAGTTATGACCAAAAAGTTAAATTATCATTTAATATTGTTTTAGAACCAAAACAATTACAATGAATTTTAAATAATAAATTACCTAATGATATTTATATTACTAATTGTTGCATTGTTGCTAATGATTTTCATGTGCGAAAAAATGTGTTTTGAAAACATATCATTATCAGATTAATTGTGGATCTTACAATGTCTTTCAACAAAGATATATTTATCAATATAACAAACCGTTACGAAAAAGAAATTTACAAAAGATTGCTAAGATTTTTGTTGGAACTTATGATTTTTCTAATTTTTCTTTATTAAAAGATAATGAAACTATTAATCGGGTGCGAAATATTAAGAGTATTAAAATTAAAAAATATCAAGATTTAGTGATAATTATTATTAAAGCCCCAAGCTTTATTCGTCATCAAGTAAGAATGATTGTTGGTAGTATTTTAGCTTGTTATGAAGGAAAAATATCGTTAGCACAGTTGCAAGAACAATTATTACAATTTTTGGTGATGTTACTTTTAAACGACGCCGATATAAATATTGAAATCAAAAATCAGGTAAATTTGAATATGTATGTTTGCTAGATAAAGAAATTGGTTTATTGCCCAAACAACGCATTTATTTTGATGTCCAATTTAAAGTTTTAAATCTTTTGGGCGATGGTAAACGATATCGCGATGTTTTTAGATGCTCTAAATCATTGTTATATTTCAAAAGCTAGTATTTCAAGCATTTTAAATAAATATGATATTGCCGAATATTTTCAACTAGCAGAAAAAGAAACTAAAACTAGAATTGATGTCAAAAATAAGGATTTATATATTCAACTAGATGAGACATTTTTAGCGACATTAGACCATAAAATTAAACAAGACCAAAGAATTCGTTTAGTTACTTTTCATACTGGGCATAAAGAAAAAATTACAAAAATGCTCGTAGAAAATTAGAAAACAAACGAGGTCATTTTCTAATGTTAAAAGTTGGTAAACGAATAAATACGATGGATTATCGTGATTTATTAATTAAAGAATTACAAAAACATTATGTAAATATTAATTTTGACAAAATAATTATTTGTGGCGATGGCGATACTTGAATTAGAGAAATTGCCAATAGTTTCGGTAATGTTAGATATATTTTAGATGGTTATCACGCTATTAAAAAATTAAAACAAACTGCATTTAATATTATTTTTGAAAATCGTAAAGTAACACTAAATAGTTGAATTAAATTATATAAGGATGGAAATCATCAAGAATTAGTGAAAAACATTCGTAATATTGCTAAAAATGAGTTAAATAAAGATATTAAAACAAATTTAAGAAAGGCAAGTAATTATTTCAAAAACAATAAGCAAGGTATTCATAATCAAAATTTAGAATGAAAATATTGGGACTGTACAATTAACTGTGTCTCTAAGTAATTAACTTAAATTCACTCTGTCTTCAAATTTTATCATTAAATGTGAAATTGCACTACCCCAATTTTGAATTGGCATCGTTCATTTCTTAACCATATTTTGAAATGCTAAATAAAATATTTTAAAAACTGATGCGTCATTAGGAAAAATCTTTTTATTCTTAATGACTTTTCTTAATTGACTATTAACAGATTCAATCGCATTAGTTGTGTAAATAATTCTTCTAAATTCCTGAGAATATTCAAGAAAAATTATTAAATTATTTCAGTTATTTTTTCATGATTTAGTAATTTGTGGATACTTTTTATTTCATTTTTCTGAAAAATGATCTAAAGCAATTAACGCTATTTCTTCATTAGACTTGGTACATAACCTTTAATTTTATCTATTATTTTGATAATATTATTTCCTAGGTGAAGTACAAATGTTAGATAAATACAAAGACGAAAACGAATTTTATAGTTTAATAGGCATAAAATATAAAACTTTCATGAAAATGGTAGAAATTTTAAAAGAAGGTGAAGCTAAACAAAAACAAATTGGTGGTAGACCAAATAAATTATCAATAGAGCAAAGATTACTTATGACTTTAGAATACTGAAAAGAATATAGTACATATCGTATTATTGCAAAAAAATATAATATTAGTCATGTTAGTTGTATTCGTAATATCTTTTGAGTTGAAAATACTCTAATAAAAAATAGTCACTTTCATATACCTGGCAAAAAGATATTATTAGAAAATAAGGGTACTACTAATAATTTATTAGCAATTGATGCTACAGAAATTCCAATTGAAAGAATTAAAAAAAACTAAAATTATTATTTTCTGGTAAGAAAAGGCAACATTCATTAAAATCGCAAATAATTATTGATTTATTTAACAATAAAATTATTTCAGTAGATTTTTGTTATGGCAGTACTCATGATTATAAGTTATTTTTAAAATCAAATACACTTATAAATCCAAAATTAGAATTAATTGCCGATTCAGGATATCAAGGTTTGCAAAATGTTCATAAAAATACATTATTGCCAATTAAAAAGAGTAAAAATAATCCTTTAAATCCAGATAAAAAGGAATATAATAGCTTTTTAAGTAAAGTTAGAATTGTCATTGAACATGTTTTTGCTAGATTAAAAAGATTTAAAATACTAGTTTATCGTTATCGCAATAAGATTAGAAGATTTGGATTACGATTTAACTTAATTTCAGGAATATATAATTTTGAATTAAGCTAGTTATAGTTATGTACCAAGTCTATTAATTGCTGTATAAATTGATTTTAAATCATTAGCTACAAGTTTGCGATCTTTGTAAGGGACAAATTTTAAACTATTACGAAATTTGATGAACGATGCATAATTGGTGCTGTGTTTTTGGGAACACAGCTTCTATTGCATCAGACATTCCAGTTAAATTATCGCTACAAGCAACAAGAATATCTTGTAAGCCACGATTTTTCATTTCCGTAAGATTTTTATTAAGTCAAAATTTGGCTCCCTCATTCTCGCTAATTCACATTCCTAAAATATCTTTTAAACCATCTAAATTAATTCCTAAGGCAAGATAAACTGCTTTATTTATTATTCGTTTATACTTGCTTTACTTTAACAACAATACAATCAAAATAAACAATCGGATAAATCTTCTCTAAAGGTTTAGTTTGTCACATTTTAACTTCTTCAATAACATCATCAGTTATTTGACTAATTAAACTTTCTGAAATTTCTGCTCCGTGATAGAATTCTTGCAATTGTGCTTTGATATCAGAAATTGTCATTCCTCTTGCATATAAAGAAATTACTTTTTGATCAAAGTTATCAAATCTTCTTTGTCTTTTCGGAATAATTACTGGTTCAAAAGTACTATTTCGATCTCTTGGTACATCAATTGCGATTGAACCATTTTTAGTAATAATGGTTTTTTGTGTGTTGCCATTTCTTTTATTATGATTTTCATCAGTTTCAAGATGATCTTTAATTTCCGTATTTAACATTCGTTCAGTTAATTTTTTGGTAAATTCCTGAAAAATAGTATTGCCTTTAAATAAATCTTGTGGATTATCAATATTTTCTAAAAAATAATCAACAACTTTATCAATTGCATCAGGTTCTTTTTTTATTTTTTATTTTTTTGTCATTTTCTGTTCTCCTTCGTTTAAGTATAATTCAGGATGAATTATCGAGACACAGAATTTTGGACAGGCCCGAATATTTCCTTTATTAGCAGTTATTAATGGTACTAAAAAGTTTGAAACTGATATTTTTGAACAAAATCAAAATTCTTACTAAGATTTTTATGATTTTTATAAAAAAATAAAACTACAAATATAAAAAATGCTCTTATAAAATTTAAGAGCATTTTTTATTTAATTCCTAAAATTCGTTTCGCATTATTTGTTGTTGTGATAATAACATCATTTAAGGATATTTTTTTTAAACTTGCTAATTTTTTAGCAGTAAAAATAATATTTTTTGGATAATTTTTTGTTCCCCGATAAGGAACAGGTGTTAAATATGGCGCATCAGTTTCTAAAACAATTTTATTTAAAGGAAGATCTTTAGCAACTTGTTGCAAATCTTTAGCATTTTCAAAAGTAAGAATTCCTGAAAAAGAAATATAATATCCTAATTCAATAAACTTATTAGCAGTTTTTGTATTTGCTGAAAAGCAATGCATAATGCCAACAACATCATATTGTTTTAAAATTTCATAAGCATCATCAAAAGCATCACGAATGTGAACTAAAATTGGTAATTGATATTTTTTAGCTAATTTAATTTGTTTAATAAATCATTCTTTTTGTAAATCGCTACTATCTTGATTGCGATAGTAATCTAATCCAATTTCACCAATAGCACAAACACTTCCTGTTTTAATTAGTTCTTCTAATTCATAAAGATCATGTTCTTGATGATTACTAACATCGTTAGGATGAATGCCTACAGCTGCAAATACATCGGGTGAAGAAAATGCTTGGTCAACTGCTAATTTACTAGTTTTTAAATCATAACCAACATTACAAATTAAATTAACACCAATTAATTTCGCTTCTTCTAAAATATTATTTATATCTTCATCTTGATATGAATCTGAGACTAAATGACAATGCGTATCAAATAAACCATTCACTAATTAACCTCCCTTATTTGCCTAGACAAAAGCGACTAAACATTTCATCTAAGAGATTATCTTTAATTATTTTACCATTAATTTCTTGTAAAGAATCTCACGCTTCTTGAAAATGAAGGATTACTAAATCTAACGGCATACTATTATTTAAAGCTTGAATCGCTTCTTCAATTGTTATTGTAATTTTATCTAATAACATTTGGTGATGTGTTGCTGTCAAAATTAAATTATTATGATAATTAATTTTTTCTTGTAAAAACATCTCCTTAATTTTATCTATTAAGGGATTAAAATCATTGTTTAAAGCACTTATGGGGACTGAACTTAATGGCAAAAGCGAAACAACAACAGATAGTTTTTGTTGTAAATCAACTTTATTAATAATAATAATGCAATTTTTATCTTTAACTAGTTCTAATAACAACATATCATTATTATCTAAAATATTGCTACCATCAAGCACTAATAAAATTAACTGGGCTTTTTCTAAATACTGTTTTGATTTTTGAATTCCTAATTGTTCAATAATATCATTAGTATTTCTAATTCCCGCGGTATCAATTAGGTTTAAAGAAATATTATCAATATTTATTTTTCCGGTAACAATATCTCTAGTTGTTCCAGCAATTGTTGAAGTAATCGCACGATTTTCTTTTAATAAAGCATTTAATAAAGTAGATTTTCCTACATTAGGTTTACCAATAATTACAGTATCAATGCCATCATTAATAACCTGAGCAATTTTACTTTGTTTAGTAATGGTTAATAAATCACTATAAAGTTCATTGGTACGAGTTAAAACTAATTTTTGGGTTAAGTTTTCAACACCATCATATTCAGGATAATCAATATTAACAGTGATATTAGCTATTAATTCTAATAATCTTGTTTCCAGTTCTTTTAATAATTTGCTATTATTACCATTTAAACTGTTCATTGCTAATGCTAATGCTTCATCATTAGGTGCATTAATTAAATCATTAACTGCTTGTGCTTGTAATAAATCAATTTTTCCATTTAAAAATGCTCTTTTTGTAAATTCGCCCGCAGTTGCTAACCGAATATTATCATTTTTCATAATTGTTAATAATAAATGAATAATTTTATTAACAATTAACATACTGCCATGACAATTAATTTCAATAGTATCTTCACCAGTAAATGAACTATTTTTATAGTAGCAAACTAAAACTACTTCATCAATAATTATCTTTGTATTAGGATTAATAATCCTTCCAAAATATTTTTCTTTTGAAGAATTTAAAATATTTCTACTAAATACTTTATTAATAAGTGAAAATGTTTCTGGACCACTAACTCTAATAATAGCAATGGCTTGCTTAAGGGGAGCACTTGCTAAAGCAATAACCGTATCATTAATCATAAATATCACCTCTTTTCTTTTTTTAAAAATAAAAATCTAGACATTAACGACTAGATTTCACTACTTTCAAGATATTTAATAACAATATGTCTTTTATTACCTGAACCCTGAGATTCACTAATAACCTTATCGAATTTTTTTAATTCATTATGAATAATTCTTCGCTGATTATTAGGCATCAGTAATAATGCCATATCATTCTTAGTAAGCAATACTTTTTTAGCAGTGGTTTTTGCTAAATTAATTAAATTACTCTCTTGTCTTTGAAAATAGTCATTAACATCAACTTTAACAATATAACGACGATGAAACTTACTTGATAAATAACAGTAGTAGTTAGATAAATTTTGTAAAGAACTTAATACATAACCATTTTTACCAATTAATAACGCATTATTATCACAATTAATATTAACTTTAATCGTTTCATAGTTAGTTAATTTGTGAAATTTTAATTTCAATATCATTAAAATCTAACTCTGTTAAAAGTCCTTGCAAAACATCAACTAAATAAGTTTTAACATCACTCATATTATATTATTAAGGCAATCATCACTTGTTTTTTTAAAAATGTTTTAATTTCTTCTTTAATAATGTAAAAATGGGGTTCATCTTGTTGCTCAATAAAAGTTTTTAAATCTTCGCGTTTCTTAAATATTTTTTGTTCCATTTAATTCAACTCCAACTTTATTTTTTCTTTTTATACTTAGCATTCTTATTTATATAATGAAATAAAACTGTTTGTCCAATTTGCAATGCACCAGAAAAAATTCAATATATCGCAACTCCTGAACCAATTGTAAAGACCAGTAACATAAACACCCCCGTCATAATTAACTGTGTAATTAATTGTTTCTTTTGCGCTGCTTTCGATTCTTTAGTAAAAACTTTTTTCTTACCACGATTTAAATACATTGGTAATAACATTGAAATAATTTGAATTGGTAAATAAACAAAAACAATTGCTAAATATGCTCAGTCTCCTGCTTTTAATCCTTCTCAAGGTGTTATTGTAAAAGAAATTGCCCCAAACTCTTGTTCTTTCAAAATTCTCATGGAACGAACAACCATAAACATCGCATATAAAAATGGCATTGATAAAAATAAACTTGCAAATGATGCTAAAGGTTTAACCCCTTCTTTTTTATATAATCCCATTAATTCTAATTGCATTTTTTGTCTTGCTTGGGGATCAATTGAACCTTTATATTTTGCTTGAATCTCGCCTTGTTTTAATTGAATTGCTTGCATTTTCTCCTGATTTTTTTGTGATTTTCAAGAAAAGGCTAAAGTAATTAATTTAATTATTAAAGCGGTAACAAACATTGCTCCAATTGCTGCCGCTGCTGTTGGTTCAGCAGCAATTCCGCCACTAAAACCTTTTAGTAATACTCATAATAATGCAGCAATTGGATAAACAAATAAACCAAAAAATGGTGATTTAGTAACTGTTCAAGCTTCACTTCAACTAGAAATACCATTAAAAGGTAATTCTTCTTCACCATTTATAAAATGTGTCTTATTGCCATCACCAGGGAAAAGTAATTCAAAATAAGTACCAAATATTGAACCTGCACCCGTAGTTTTTCCACTTGTTGACACATTAGGATCAAACATCTGTCCACAACCTCATAAAAAGGTGATAATAAAAAAAGTATAAATGAAAATTTTACCAAATTTTCAAACTTGTTTTCACCATGGAGTTTGTGGCTTATTGGGCGCAAATAAATATTTTTTATAATCCATAATTTTTCTCCATTATTTAATAATCTTTTTTAATAAAATATCTAAAAGATTTTGATTTTTACTATGTTCCTGTTTTAAATAAGGTGGTCTTACTAAAATAATAATATCCATATTATTATTTTTTAAGCATCAAACCTTTTGTAACATTGAACGAACTTGGCGACGAATCCGATTACGATTAACAGCATTCGCACTTTTTTTACTAACTGATATTCCAAAACGACAATGATCTAATGAATTATTTGCATAATAAATAACAAATGAATTATTATAAATTTTTTGTTTTCCATTAATAATTCTTTGAAAATCATAATTCTTTTTTAAACGAAATTTCTTTTTCAAGGTCTATTTAAATCCTTTTATACTGTTAACTTAGCGCGTTGTTTTCTGCGTCGGTTTTGTAAAACTTTTCTTCCTGCAACTGTTGCCATTCTTGAACGAAAACCATGAACTTTTTTTGTTTTTTCTTTTGATGGTTGGTAGGTTCTTTTCATTGTCATTCTCCTCTTTAAAAATAAGTTACTGTTTTTAAACTAAAATAAAAAAACTTTAAAAAAGTAATTATAGTTCCAATTAATTTTACAGACATATCCTTATTAAGTCAAACTAAATAACAAGATAGACCGCGTTTAGTTTTCTTAGGTATTGCTTTGAAGAAGTAAAACAATCAGCTATATATTATTTAATTACTAAACTAACCCTGCCTTTCTTGTTATTGTCATTTTTATTCACTACCATTTTATCATATTATTGAATTTTTACACAATAAAAAATTTTTAATTTTGTCGAAAACTCTTGATATTTATTGAATATACTTAATTTTAATTTTAGGTATATTTTTAATATGATAGAGGTGGATAATAATTATGGAAAAAATAATTCAAGAACTAGTAAATACTTTAACAGATGATCAATTTTTAGAATTTTATGAAAAAGTCAAACAACAAGCAGAATTAATAAAAAAACAAAAACGTTTAAATGAAATTGATCAAAAATTTAGAGCGCAAGGTATTAAATGCCCTAAATGTGAATCTTACCATTGCGTTAAAAATGGACATAATTCAGAAGGGAAACAAAAATATTTATGTAAAAATTGCCGTGCAAGTTTTGACGCTTTTCGTAATCATTTTATTTATTGAAGTCATTTAAATTATGAACAATGAAATTTATTGATTCAAATTTCATTGCTGGGGCAATCTAGTAAAACAATTTTTCGTTTTATTAAAACTACATTAAAAACTGCTTGATATAATCGTCAAAAATTAATGAAATCAAAACAATTAGAAAATACCCAATTAAAATTTAAAAAATTATCTGGTAAAATCCAAATCGATGAAACATTTATTAAAGAAATCCATAAAGGAAATTTCAAATATAAAACTGATCCACGAAGAATTCACCTTGACCCATTCGCAACTAATACTAAATGCTGTATTCAAATGGCAATTGATAATAATAACAATATTTATGTTAAATCCACAAACACCAAACGTTTACAAAAACAATGAGTTATTGAAAATATGAACAAAGGATTAATTAACGAAAATTCAATTATTACTTCTGATATGCAAAAATTATATTTTTTAGTAGCAAAACAAACAAATTCTACTTTATGTGTAACTAAAACAACAATTAATCCTGAAGCTAGTTATCGTAACTTAAATAAAATCAGTAAATTACAATCTAGTCTTAAAGAAGCCTTAATTCATTATCATGGTTTAGGTTTTACTAATATTCAAAATTATTTAAATCTCTGAAAATGAAAATACCAACATAAGGGCTTAACTCCAAACCAACAAACAGCGGTATTATATTTTAATGTATAAAAAAGTTAAAGTAAAAATAGTAATTTTACATAAAAGCCTTTTAAAATTATCAAGTTGATGATTTTTTTTATTTTATCAAGAGTTTTCGACAAAATTAAAAACAAATTCTACTTTATGTGTAACTAAAACAACAATTAATCCTGAAGCTAGTTATCGTAACTTAAATAAAATCAGTAAATTACAATCTAGTCTTAAAGAAGCCTTAATTCATTATCATGGTTTAGGTTTTACTAATATTCAAAATTATTTAAATCTCTGAAAATGAAAATACCAACATAAGGGCTTAACTCCAAACCAACAAACAGCGGTATTATATTTTAATGTATAAAAAAGTTAAAGTAAAAATAGTAATTTTACATAAAAGCCTTTTAAAATTATCAAGTTGATGATTTTTTTTATTTTATCAAGAGTTTTCGACAAAATTAAAATAAAAAATTATTAATTTTAAAATAACCGTTGTAAATATATCAAATTGCTCCCCAATGTCATAAAATTAAAAATAAGATGCGATTCAATTCAATAAAATGGTTATTTTTTTTCTATTATTCATTTGCAAAATTTCATCTTGCACCTCACTTTATTTTTTTATTAGCGTACTGCTCCAAGTAGTTTTTCAAACATTTTAAAGCAAATAAAGAATATTGCCAAAATAAATGGAAAAATGAATATTCAGTAGTCAGCAAAGAAGTTACCGACTTGCGGCATATTAACAGCAATAATTTCTCACATTTTAGTAAATGCCGTTATAATTGCATTTCATAATTTAGTCATCGCGTCACTAGCTGTTATTTTTTCTACTGTTGCTGTGCATTGGCCAAGAAAGTTCCAATCATATAATCACCCTCTTTCTTTTTTAAAACATTCATCATTTATATTCAAAGTTTTTCTTAAATTTGTTAAAACCACAATTATCGTTAACACGATTGTATTTTTTCCTAATTAATTTTGAATTTCTTTGTGAATACATCACAATGTAACTTCGCGACATTAGTTTTGTTTCTATCTAAATACCGATATTGTTTTTCAAAGTAGCATTAGAATAAATCACACCATAATTGCTGTCAAGAATCAAAAAGCAATATTTGCTATTAAAAGCCAAAGTGTTTCTTGGGTTAAATCAATTTCTTTGCCGCCACTAATATGAGCCGGAATAGTTGTAATTTGAATAAATAAATCTCAGAAAGTTTGTTTAATTTGTTCTCAATTAAATTCTTTTAAATTTATTGTCATTTTTTATCTCCCAAAAATCATTTTTATTGGTAAATACATAATTGAAATTAACGCGAAAAGAAAAGTAATGATAATAATTAATCCGGCAATAAAAGCAACTTGTGCAGGCATTTTTTCTATCGGAACAAACAGTTTTAAAAATTCCATAATAATTTCTCAAAACATTATTTTTTATTCTCATTATTTTCTTTTGAATTAGGAGCTTTAACTCATTCTTCAAAGCGAGCAATAAATACTTTTTCATCTTTTGTAAAATTACCAGTATTATTTTTAATGGCATTTTTATATTTAATTCTAATTTTTATTTTGGCATAAATTTTATAAGCAAAATATGCCAATAGCATTATGCAAATGATAATAAATATTATTCCAATTGCAATATTCATTTTTAAACTTCTTTAAAATAGTTATAATTTATATCTTTTTTATTGTTTTCTTTTTCGGCAATGAAGAAGCCTAATAATTCTTGCCCCTTAATTAATTTGGTTTCATTTTCTTTTTGATTAATTGAAATTACTTGATTTTTATTATCTTTTATTATTCCGATACAAATAGAATTTTCATATTTTCCTTTATAAACAAATCGCTTTGGAAACCAAATACCGATTTGTTCATTAAATCACGGAATTTTTGGTGCTTTAATAAGCATTGCGTTTTGTGTTTCTTTTAAAAGATATTTCTTAGTATTTAAGAAAATGTTTTCAATGTTTTTCATAATAAATTACCTTTCTTATAGATAAACTAAGTTATATTAACTAAGTTAGTTAACTTAGTTTTTTAAACACTTATATATCGCAGATTTAAGTGTTTAACAAGCTTTGTTAGTAAATTTTGTTATTAAATTAGATAAAGATTTTAATAATTTTAAACTTAACATACCCCTATCATAGAAATTTCTACACTTTAATATCCGCATCCTACCCTTGGAACTAATTTAATAGCGTGTATATTTTTAGGAAATCCACCCATTCATTTTTTTATTGCAAAGCGAAACAAATTGCTATAGTTAATAGGGTGTTATCTATTAACTGGTAAACTTCTTTTGGTTATGGCGACCACCCACAATTTATCGTGTTTTAATACATACCAACATTATTAACTCACTTGTATTTAATTTTCAAAGAACAAATTTTAACACCTTATAAAATAAAAAGACAATCATTGCTGACTGTCTTAATACTTATTCAAATCTTTACCTACCTAACAAAACTTTATGCGTCCAAGACAAGTATAAATTTTTATGACATACAACTAAAAATGTCTTAAAATAGTCTTAAAAATTAAAAATGCGGATTCATAACATAAAAATTTATAAACTCGCATTTTTAATTTTTTAACTAATAAGTTCGCATTGGTAAGACTAGCTGTAATAATGTTGGATCCTCATCACTAGTAATAATAATTGGTTTATCTTCAGCTGTTAAATTAATATTTAAATCACTAGTCTTAAAAGCTCTAATCGCATCAAGCATATACTGTGAGCGAAACGCAATATTCATTATCTCACCAGATAACTGAAACTTGATTAGATGCTCATTAGAATTACCAATTTCACTAGAACTAGACTCCACCTTAATTTTATCATTACTAATGTTTAACTTAATTGTAGTATTACTAATTTCGTGACTTAATACACTAGCACGATCAATGGCATTTAATAAATCACGATTATTAATCACAATCTTACTATTATAGCTTTCAGGAATAATTTTATTAATATTAGGATACTTACCATCAATAATTTTTGATTGTAAAATTGTATTATTAATCTTAAAAACAACATTTCTTTCATTAATAATTATTGTAACATCATTATTTTTTTCACTAATCTTATTTACTTCTTGAATTACCTTTCCTGGAATAATAACTTCATAATCATCCTTACTATAATAGGGAAAATTTATCTCTTTACTAGCTAATCGAAATGAATCAGTAGCTGTAACCTTTAATTTTCCCTTACTAAACAAAAAATGAATCCCTGTAAAAATAATATTTCTCTCTTGTTCACCAATTGCAAATCCAACTTGATTAACAATTGCTTTTAAAACACTATCACTAATAATAAATTCTTGTCCTCTAGTATCAAATAAAATTTTAGGATACTGATTAACATCTAAAGTATTTAATTGCGAATCAAAATTATTTGCATTAATCCGAATTACACTACCTTCAACAACTTCAATGCGAATAATCTCACTTTCAATTTTCCGAATCACTTCACTAACAAATCGCACTTTAATTAAAGTTTTTCCTAATTCTTCAATTTGTAATTTACTTTCATTAACTTTAATTTCAACTTGCATTGATAATGTTCCCGAAGAACCAATTAAAACTAGTTTATCAGGTTTAACTTCAAATAATAGACCTGTTAATGCGGGTAATGGTGATTTATATGATATGATTCGTGAAATTTTATTAATTTCATTTAGTAATCTTGTGCGAGAAATAGTAATAATCATTTAGAGTGACTCCTTATATATTATAATATTTATATTTATTATAGTATTAGTAGTATATTGTGGACAATGTGGATAACTTCCAAATACCGCTAACTATTTTATAGTATCACACATTTTTAGTGTTAATAATTTGTTGATAATTTTGTTAATAACTTTTTTGGTTTAAAAAAGTTTATCCTTGACATTTAGCAATTAGCAAATGAACTACTTTAGCAAATTCTTTATTATTTTTAATTAAAATCTCAATTTTTTGACAGGCATTCATTACTGTTGAATGGTCTTTACCACCAAATTCAATCCCAATCCGTGAAAACGGTTCATCAATAAGCGTTCGTGCTAAAAACATTGCTAAATGACGGGCAATCGTAATGTTTGCAACTCTAGTTTTACTAATTAGCAACTTAACAGGAATATTATAATATTCGGCAACAATTTGTTTAATTTTTTTAATAGTAATTTTTTCTCGCTTGTCAATAATAATATTTGAACTTTTAAATGCTTCTTTAACATCTTCTTGTAAGGTAACACAGACATTTTAGACCAGTAAGAATGTTCCTCTTAACAATAATTTTTTAAAGGAGATAGGTATTTTAATTAATAAAATTAAACTAACTTTATTAATTTATTAACTTGTTCGAACAAAAACTAAATTCTATTTAAAAAGTTGTGTTGTAAATATGAAAACACTTTTTAGGTGTGCCAAAAAATGCTTTTTGATAATTTCGAGCATTTCTCGCACCTAGTTAGCTAACATAACTTAGTTAAACATAAGAGAAATAACATAGATTTCTTAGATAGTTAACTATGTTAGCTAACTAGGAAATTGCATATAAGGAAGGATATATATTATCTTTTTACAAAAACTAAAAAATTATTGATATGAGGAGTTAATAAATAATGACTAACTTAAAAAATTTATTTTTGAATAAAAAATATATTGTTGCTGAAACAACAAATGCGATTTTACTATCAATTCCCAATAGTGGTGGTGGTTCTTGAATTCCTAGAAAACTAGTATACCCATCAATTAAATATGCAAATCAGATGGTGGTCGGTATTTTTCCAGAAAATGATTATGAAGTTATTAAGTATGATGCCAACGGTGCACAGAAAATTACAACCATTAAGGGGCAAGAAATTATTAATTTGTATGAAGAAGTTAAAATTAAAAATCGACAAAAATTTTTAGAAAATATTAAAAAATCTGAAGCTGATAAAGATATTAATTTTAATTATATTATTCCCGAATGATTAAAAGAAACTGATTTAAATTAGTTATTAAATCTTGAACAAGTACGAAATGGCTAAAAAATATTGTTATGTTATATATTCTTGCGAAACCAATGAGTTAGTCGGTGTTTATGATAGTGTTGCCGAAATTGTAGAACGCTATTATGGACTTTCGCGTAATAATCCTAATTTTAAAAGAAAAGTACACTCATTAGAAACTGTAATTTATTACAAGAAAAAAGTCATTCGTCCGCGGAAATGAATTATTTATAAAGAAATAATTGAGGAAGATTAATTAATGGAAAACAAACATTTTTATTGACTTAAAGAGCGTTACGCCAAAAATATTCTTATAAAGAATTAATTACAGCGTTAAAAGCAGTTAATTATCAATTAAAAGAAAAATCATTGCAATGTGAGTTTAAAAGAATAGAAAATTATTGTAAGCGAAAAACTAAAAAAAATTATGATTATCAAAATTGCTGTGTGCCCCAAGAAAAATGTACTCATTTTCTTTGCTGACAACACATAAGGAGAAAAATATAATAGACTTCTTGCAAAATTAATTTAAAATATAATTGAATTGTTGTTTTTAATAAAAAGGTGGAATTTAAATGAAATTTAAAAAAAATAATCAAATAAGTGATAAAAATTTTTTAAGATTAACTGGTATTAAACATACTACTTTTAATAAAATGCTAGAAATTTTAAAAATAGAAGAATTAAAAAAGAGATTTCGTCGCGGAAGAACCAATAAATTATCATTAGAAAATCGTATTTTAATGACTTTAGAATATTGAAGAGAATATAGAACTTATTTTCATATTGCAAAAAGTTATGATATTAGTGAAAGTAGTTGTTATAGAAATATCAAATGAATTGAAGACACTTTAATAAAACACCCTAATTTTCAACAACTTACTGGTCAAAAATCACTATTAAAAGATTATTTCAAAGATAAGACTGTTATAATTGATGTAACTGAAAGCCAAATCCAACGCCCAAAAAAAGACAAAAACAGCACTACTCAGGAAAAAAGAAAAAACACACAATAAAAACACAAGTTATAATTGAAAAAGATAGTAAAAAAATTATTAGTTCTGATTTTTCTTATGGTAAAAACCATGACTTTAAAATTTTAAAAGATTCAAAAATTAAATTTTTACCAGAAACAACTGTTTTAGTGGATTTAGGTTATCAAGGCATACAAAAAATTAATCATAATGTTTTAATTCCTAAAAGAAAATCAAAGAAAAACCCTTTAAATAAAGAAGAAAAGCAAAATAATGAGCGAATTTCAAAAATGAGAATTGTTATTGAAAATGTTTTTGCTATACTTAAAAAATTTAAAATTATTAGTGAAAAATATCGAAATCGTAGAAAAAGATTTGCTTTAAGATTTAATTTAATAGCTTCAATTTATAATTTACAACTATTAGTTTAAATATATTTGATAATTTAAAATTTCAGTCTTTTTTTATTGTAAATAATAATTTTTATTATGTTTTAATGACAAAATATTTGTAAAAATAATCTAAAAATTATTTTAATAACACTTTTATATTTATTTTAAATTTAAAAATTATAATTATCATATTAATTTTGCAAGAAGTCTAATATGTCTAAATCTTTATTGAGGCGTGATTCACCGCTTCCGATTACTCAACGAAAAAATGTAGTTGTCATAAGGTAAGTATTTATTTTATGAATTATATAATTGGAATCGACCCCGCAGGAATTGGTTCTACTGGTATTGTTCTTTGGAATTTTGAAAATTCATGCATTGAATTTAACGAAACAATAATTTCTGAAAGCGTTGAACAAGCAATTTTTAAAATTAAAAAATTATTTGATAATTTTAAAAGAATAGAAAATTTTAAGCCATTGTTTATTATTGAAAATTTTTTCTTAACTAAAGGTAGAACGATTACCAATCCTTTAGCAACCTCAGAACTTATTGGAGCAATAAGCAGTCTTTTAAGGTTTAAATATCATTGGCACTTTCTTAGACAAGAGCCTTCTAAAAAGAAAGGATTTTTTTACAAAGGAAACTTAAAACTTACCAAACACGAGCACGATGCGTGAAAGCATATTCAATACTTTTTGGGTAATGAGGTAAAACAAAATGTTAAAAGCACTAAAAACTAAAAAAGAAAATGAAGTAATTGACTATGTTAATTTTGTAAATTTGACAGTTATTTTAAAAGATATTCCCAAAATCACAGAATTTAAGCAAAAAATAGCTATTAGTAGTGTTGTTGTTAAAGTTGTTAATGTTCAAGTTAGTTGAGCGGGTCTTAACTACACAACGCTCTCTATTTATGAAGAAAAGTTGCAAAAAGGATTCTTAAAATTAAAAGAATACGATATTATTTTAATTGAGGGAAAATTACACAATCGTTATTATCCAAATAAGACCACCCATAAAACATTTTTTAGCATTGAGGTTGAAAAATTTAAAAAAATTGGAAAAAAAAGAAAAAATAAATAGCTAAAAACTCAATAATTAGAAAAACTCATTAGATAATTAGAATATCAAATGAGTTTTTTATTTGAAAAAGGAGTACACACCAAATGAAAATTAGAGATAAAAAAATCGTCTTTATTGGTGAAGACGGACAACCCGAAAAAAATGCTGATGGAACTTTTAAGGTGAAAAATTTATATCGTGGCTTCACTGAGCAAAATGACTATACTGCTAATTTTCAGGAAAAAGCAAAAAATCTGTTACAAAGAGAAACGGATGCACTAAAAAAATTTGCCGACAAAGAAAAAGAATATTTAACTTTTAAAAAAGAACAAGAAATTAATAAATTAATTCAAGATGCTAATATTGATAATCAATTTATTAATTTTGTGAAAAACTCAATTAATTTTGAAAATGATATTGAAGTAATTAAAAATGATATTAATAATTTTGTGGCCACGATGCCAAAAATTAAACACACATTAGACACAGGAGGCGTTCCAAATAAGGCTGATGATAAAAATACTAACCCTTCTTCTAACTCAGAAGAAATAATTTTTTCATCAGATGCTTTAACCCCTCAAGAGTTAATGTTTAAAAGAAAGGAAGATAAATAATAATGGCGTTTTTTATTAATGTTGACCAATTAAGAACATTGGTTTCAAGCAAATGAAGACCCGAATTTCCACGAACAGGAAGTTTAATTCACCAACTTTTTGCAAATGAAATAGCTTTTACCGAATTTGAATATGGTGAGAAAGTAGTTATTCCACTTGCGACGAACGGAACTATTAATAGAACATGAGACCCAAATACTGATTCCAAATCTAACTATGCAACGAGAAAAAAAATAGAAGCTACCTTGGACAAAGTAATTGATATTCAAGAACGCATAGGGCGTTTAGAAAGTAAAGCAGTAGGTCCCAAATTCATTGAAAGTAAGATTATTCGTCTTCGCCAACAAATGGCTGAAATTTATGACAAATACGATGCTGAACAATTAGTGGCTGGCGGTACAGCAATTGCAACCGCAAAACTGATTACTAAAAACACAATTCTTGAAGAAATGGCAAAAATGCGAATTGCTGTTGTCAATTCTGAAAATGAGTGGACAAGTGGTTTCTTGCTCGCGACGGCTGATGTAGTGACCGAAGCTACTTATGCGAAATTGGTAACCGCTTCTCCTGATGGTGTGCTAGGTATGGTTAACGGAGTTGTCGGTGTTGTTAATGGTTGTATAACTATTGAAGTGCCTAAATCTCGCTTGCCCGAGAATGTTAATATGATATGAGTTAATACTTTGGCATATGCGACATTTACAGGTATTGATTTGCCTATGGATGTAGGTATGTATACAGACGAAAAATATATGGGACAAGTTTATATTGCTGAACGAGAATTTTTTACTGGTAAAGTTGCTGTAGCCAAAATGGTTCATTATCACAAAACAACACCAGACCCAGGTGGAGACTAAGGTGAAAAAGATGATTAAAAAGGAAATTAGGCTATAGCTAGGTAGCCTTTTTTAGATTATGCCCATTGGAACTAATATAACTGCTTTGCAGTTGAGAGTTATTAAAACTACGCGGTTGCCTCAAAAACAAGAAAATGATTTTTTACTGGAATTATTAAAATTTGTTGGTGTGCAAGTCATTGGTATTTTATTAGCAAAATTTACTGCGGGTCTGTCGCTAAAATTTTCTCTAAGTGCTGGATTATCAAATTTAACATCCCAATTAATTGCTTCAAGTGTGCGTGTTGTAACTGATTTTACAATTAATCAAGTCTATGATATTTATAAAGAACAAAGTAATACAATAAGCACTTTACTTAATTTAACGCCAGCTATTGGTGAAATTAGTAAGATATCAAGAACTTATAAAACAACAAAGTTTTTTAATCTAGCGAAAGAAAATAAAATTATTAATCACTTAGGAATAACAACGGCTAATAATTTAGAGCAGGTTATGTACCAAGTCTATAATAAAAAAATTATTCTTGACAAATATAAAACTTGATTTGATTATACTAAAAAACCAACTAAAGAAACTATGCTAAATCATTTAGGATTTTTGGCACGAAAACAATTTGTTAAGAATTATAAAAGTGCAAATGTAACAACATTAGGTCAACTTTTGGAAATGGAAACATTACTAAGAAAAATTAATCCTAATCTTGTAACTAAAACAAAGATATTTAAAGAAAAATGAGGTAATCAATTTTTAAATCGTTACGGAACAAACATTAATGAAATTTCAAAAATGCCAACAGAAAATTGATTTAATTTAATTACCCAAATGCAAAAATCAGGAATTCGTCAAGGTACATTATTATCACTAAATACTTTACGAGCAGAAAATGTTTTTCGTTCTCAATTTCTTAAAAGATTTAATAAAATTATGGAAAAAACAAAAAAATTGAAAAAATTATCGCCAACATATCAAATTCAAAAAGGTTTAAATAAAGTGTTTGAGCCTGTAAGAGAAACGATTAAAGAGATAGAATTAAAGACTACAACCAAAATTCAAGAATATACAAATTTTAAGAACATTATTTCAAGAGTGCAAAAGAAAATAATTACCGATGGTACTTTATTGCCATTAATATTTGATGTCTTTTTTGCAGTCAAAGTTAAACCAACAGGAATACTAACAGATATTGCGATTACAATTTACTACCAAAATCCTGAATATCAACCAATAGGGCCAATAATTACTACCCCCTTAAAATTACAACAATTAATAACTGCTTCTAGTCCTTTTAAATTTTATATGTATGAAAGTGGTTGATCAATTGGTTGGGGTAAAACTAAAGGTAACATATTATCTTTAATGCCATTTTTACCAGCAAATGTTCAAGAATTTTACATCAATAGTATAAAGTTATATCGAGTTTTAACTCCGCTTTTAAAAATAACTTATGACCGTTATAAAGAAGGAAATTTATTTAAAGTTAAAGAAAATTTTAATCAAGTTTTTAATAAAGACAACTATGTTAATTGAGCCGTTGATAGTGTTTTGGGTAAGGGAATTGTTGGACGAAATGTTAAAAAAACCGCTTTGTTAGGCCACTTGTTAAAAACAAAAATATTAATTTGAAAATTAATGCTAAAAATATGATCCAAAAACAAATAACTAAAAAAATTACTACTATCAATAAAAAACTAAATCGGAAGTGATAAAAAATGCTCTTAAAAGAACTTTGACCAAATATAACCATTAATGGTTATCATACTATCAAACCACTTACTGGAACTTTAGATGCTATACCATCTAAATATAAAGATTTAAATTTTGCTAATTTTGATGATTGATTTAAAACTTTCGCTTTAAGAGCTCAAAATGATTGCAACATGTATCTTGACTTTATTTTTAACAAGTGAGAATTTACTACTTTTCCTGATGAAATTAAAGAAACCGTTATGGACATGATTTATATTTTGATTGAGCATTGAGTGTTTAACAGAGTTCCAGTTGAATTTTTTGTTGATGCAACAAAAAATTTGAATACTTCTAGTACAAGTTATATTGCCTCTACTCTAGCAAATAATACTCAAGATATGATTCCACAAAGAGTTAAAGCATTAGCTAATTTTACAGAATTAAAAAATTTTTTAATTCCTTATAATGATGAAAATACAGTTGATGCTAATATGATTGATTTAGGTTTGTATTACAGTAAATTTGTTGTTGATAAGTTATTAGAAAAAGAAAAAAATGAACGATTAAAAAAACAATTAAAATTTTTTCAAAGTCGCTGTCAGGATTACACATGCCCCCAAAATCCTAATCTTAGAGGGCCTGTAACTAATTTAGTTATTGAGGAATATGCAAGTTCTGATTATGAACATGAAACAGAAACTTTAACGGTATCTTTCCCTAAACAAATTGGGACTTTACCACCAAATGCTTTACAACCTAATCCTCAAGAGGGCGATTATACGCACGCTACAACAGCTGATTTTTCTGCCAAATTACAAAAGCAACTAAATTTGATTTTTCAAAATTTTCAAAATATCCAAAAATCGTTAATTGGAGCGATTGCTTGATTTTCTCAATTAAAAAAATTGGAAGAGGGTTGACTGCCACTTTCAGAAAAGGCATACACCGTCATTCTTGCCGACGGCAGTCAATTGGTGACGCCTAGTCTTCGCGAGGGCGATTTTGTGCGACACAAAAAAGACAATCCTTTAAACGCAGAAAATGACAATGTCGGTCACCACATTCATCCGATTTATGTGGCTCCGAAATTAGACAAACCCAATTCTTCTTTTGTTTTCAAATGAAAAAAAAATTATTTTTTTACAACAACAGGGTGAAATGTGGGCACAATGCCCCACATGCCGGAAGATTCTGACATTGTTATGCAGTCCTCACTTATTTTGGATGCTTGACCAAAAGAGGTCCCGGAAGAAATTTATTTATTTTTTTCAGCCGAAACAGAAAAAAATGAAACTGATATTTTAGAAACCCGCCCACAAAATACTAGTTTAATAGCTCACATTTATGTGGGCCTAGGGGCTAAAATTAAATAAGAGAGGAGAAAGTATCATATGAATTCAGAAACAGTAGCAAGTATTTTTACAGCAATTATTGGCGGTTTGGGTGGAACGGCTGGCATTACGGGAATAATCTCGGCTTTAAAAACAAAAAAGGAGGCGAAAAAAATGGAGCAAGAAAATAAAGAAGCGTTAAATAAAATTGATACTAAATTAATGATTATAAATAATAAGATTGATATGGTTATTGCTATCAAAAATAATAACGCTAATAAAAACGAGATTAATATTAACAAACCAAAACGAGGAGCTAAAAATAATGGCTAAAAAATTATTTTGATTGAAAATGTTAATTTACTTTTTAAACTTTATTACTCTAGAACTTGTACCTTTGGGGAAATTAATTTCTGAAAAAATTGAAATTTTAAAAAAACAAGTTGAAGAATTGGAAAGTAAATAATGCCATTACGATTTACTAAAAAATGATTTAGTGATAAAGATGATAATGTAGTAGTTAAAAAACGCGAAATTGAAAAATCAATTTTGCGAATGTATGGTTTTGCTCCTTTTGGTCATGAAGATTATTATAAATCGTATGTGTCCGACACTATGGCTAATGCATTAACTCCTAAGAAGTTGGAAATTAATATTAGTCAACAAGATTTATCACCAAAAATAATGGCATGACTTTATAAAAATGATTTTCAAAGTAAAAACTGGATTAATGAGAAACGAGCTAGCGATATTGGTATTTCAGCATTTCTAATTTTTTTAAATCAAGGAATTATGAATTTTCAACCCATACGAGTAGCAGAGCGAGAATATGATGTGTTGGGAAATTTAATTCAATGTACAATTTTTTACGACGACTATAAGAAAAATAATCTTAATTTACGCATGTACGAAACTTACCAATTAGAAAACAGCAAAGTAAAAATTACGCGTGAAATTTATGAACTAAGCACCAAAAAATTGTTGACAATAATGGCACTTCCAAATTAGAACAAACAATAATAAAAGTTAATGATTTTGAAAAACAACGCAATAATGAAAAATTAAATATTAACCAAGTTTTAGAAATTAATTACATACCAATTGCAATTTTTTCTAATTTACCAAGTGAGCGCGCTGACATCGCTGGTGTTGAAGATAAATTGAAAGCTTTAGATATTTTTTATGAACAAAGCATTCTAGATGCGATTTTAAACGCCACAAGATTTCTTATTAATACAAATTCACTTGTTGGTAATGTTCAAAAAAATGTAAATAAAATTATTGATGATTTTATTAAAAATCATGTTTTAGTCATGAATTATGATCAAGCACAAAATCCAATACCCTTTTCTACTATTAATGGTCAATTTAGAGGAAAAGAATTAACTTATTTATATGATTGAAATGTGACCGAGATTAATAAACGGATTGGAATGCATGTACCTGCAATTCATAAAGGGGCTCAACAAACTCGTCAAGAAAGTTCTGCGGTTAATATTCAAACTAACAATATGCTCGAGCAAAAATTATTATTACGAGAAGAAGCCCATGCAAACTTTATTTACTTACTACTTAAATTTGACCGCGACTTGAATGGTAACAGTTTTATTTCAAAAGAACTTGAAAAAATGACAATCAAAGTCAATTTGAATGTAACGACCACAATTGGTAAAGAAATTAATAATATTGATATGAAAGGACAAGAAAATGGCGGATTGGAAGACTAAACCAAGTCAAGAAAATGAAACAAAATATCGTGATTATGCAATTGATAATACTCCACTGGACTTTGCAAATTACACCGAACAATCAGACCCTGACTTGCATACAATTTATAACGAAACAAGAAAACGCGAATTATATATTTACCCTTTAAATAACCTGATTAAAAACACAAATAAACCTAATTTATACTTTTCTCCCAATGTTGTTAAAATTGGCTTTATTGACCCGTTAGAAGTTAAAAAAACGATTGCTTATGAAGTTAGTGACTTTAATTTAGAATTAGATGCTCGCAATGCTACTAATATTCAAGATAATAGTGTTGAATATACTATGGTCGATGCCAAGACTATAATTTTTCAAGATGAAAGTTTATACGGCAAATTTAATCTTCATGTTGTTTCTATTGGTGAACCGGCAAACGAAAATAATTTGGATGAATTGTATATTAGACTTCTTGCAAAATTAATATGATAATTATAATTTTTAAATTTAAAATAAATATAAAAGTGTTATTAAAATAATTTTTAGATTATTTTTACAAATATTTTGTCATTAAAACATAATAAAAATTATTATTTACAATAAAAAAAGACTGAAATTTTAAATTATCAAATATATTTAAACTAATAGTTGTAAATTATAAATTGAAGCTATTAAATTAAATCTTAAAGCAAATCTTTTTCTACGATTTCGATATTTTTCACTAATAATTTTAAATTTTTTAAGTATAGCAAAAACATTTTCAATAACAATTCTCATTTTTGAAATTCGCTCATTATTTTGCTTTTCTTCTTTATTTAAAGGGTTTTTCTTTGATTTTCTTTTAGGAATTAAAACATTATTTTAATTTTGTCGAAAACTCTTGATAAAATAAAAAAAATCATCAACTTGATAATTTTAAAAGGCTTTTATGTAAAATTACTATTTTTACTTTAACTTTTTTTATACATTAAAATATAATACCGCTGTTTGTTGATTTGGAGTTAAACCCTTATGTTGGTATTTTCATTTTCAGAGATTTAAATAATTTTGAATATTAGTAAAACCTAAACCATGATAATGAATTAAGGCTTCTTTAAGACTAGATTGTAATTTACTGATTTTATTTAAGTTACGATAACTAGCTTCAGGATTAATTGTTGTTTTAGTTACACATAAAGTAGAATTTGTTTGTTTTGCTACTAAAAAATATAATTTTTGCATATCGGAAGTAATAATTGAATTTTCGTTAATTAATTCTTTGTTCATATTTTCAATAACTCATTGTTTTTGTAAACGTTTGGTGTTTGTGGATTTAACATAAATATTGTTATTATTATCAATTGCCATTTGAATACAGCATTTAGTATTAGTTGCGAATGGGTCAAGGTGAATTCTTCGTGGATCAGTTTTATATTTGAAATTTCCTTTATGGATTTCTTTAATAAATGTTTCATCGATTTGGATTTTACCAGATAATTTTTTAAATTTTAATTGGGTATTTTCTAATTGTTTTGATTTCATTAATTTTTGACGATTATATCAAGCAGTTTTTAATGTAGTTTTAATAAAACGAGAAATTGTTTTACTAGATTGCCCCAGCAATGAAATTTGAATCAATAAATTTCATTGTTCATAATTTAAATGACTTCAATAAATAAAATGATTACGAAAAGCGTCAAAACTTGCACGGCAATTTTTACATAAATATTTTTGTTTTCCTTCTGAATTATGTCCATTTTTAACGCAATGGTAAGATTCACATTTAGGGCATTTAATACCTTGCGCTCTAAATTTTTGATCAATTTCATTTAAACGTTTTTGTTTTTTTATTAATTCTGCTTGTTGTTTGACTTTTTCATAAAATTCTAAAAATTGATCATCTGTTAAAGTATTTACTAGTTCTTGAATTATTTTTTCCATAATTATTATCCACCTCTATCATATTAAAATATACCTAAAATTAAGTATATTCAATAAATATCAAGAGTTTTCGACAAAATTAAAAAAACATTATGATTAATTTTTTGTATGCCTTGATAACCTAAATCCACTAAAACAGTTGTTTCTGGTAAAAATTTAATTTTTGAATCTTTTAAAATTTTAAAGTCATGGTTTTTACCATAAGAAAAATCAGAACTAATAATTTTTTTTACTATCTTTTTCAATTATAACTTGTGTTTTTATTGTGTGTTTTTTCTTTTTTCCTGAGTAGTGCTGTTTTTGTCTTTTTTTGGGTGTTGGATTTGGCTTTCAGTTACATCAATTATAACAGTCTTATCTTTGAAATAATCTTTTAATAGTGATTTTTGACCAGTAAGTTGTTGAAAATTAGGGTGTTTTATTAAAGTGTCTTCAATTCATTTGATATTTCTATAACAACTACTTTCACTAATATCATAACTTTTTGCAATATGAAAATAAGTTCTATATTCTCTTCAATATTCTAAAGTCATTAAAATACGATTTTCTAATGATAATTTATTGGTTCTTCCGCGACGAAATCTCTTTTTTAATTCTTCTATTTTTAAAATTTCTAGCATTTTATTAAAAGTAGTATGTTTAATACCAGTTAATCTTAAAAAATTTTTATCACTTATTTGATTATTTTTTTTAAATTTCATTTAAATTCCACCTTTTTATTAAAAACAACAATTCAATTATATTTTAAATTAATTTTGCAAGAAGTCTATTATAAATTCTTACACCGAACGCTATGCCCCAAAATCAATTAAGGTAACCAAGGAAACAGTTTTAGTACGGGTGCAAGATTTTAAAGTTCGTGGTTCTAATCCCATTATTGTTCGTATTCAAAAACAATTGCCCGAAGATACAAAGGTTAAAGCAATTACTATTAAATTTCCACGGCAAGCTTTATTTGGAAATATTAAATTAATCGGGGAAGTAAACGACGTGGCGGGTTATCCACGATTATTTATAGAAAATGACAAGGTTATGTTACCAATGCTATCAATGCCGATTGAAACTGAGCCAAAAGTTAGAATATTGCAACAATGAATGTCTAGTCAAGTTTTAGCATGAGAAAAAGCAAAATTGTTTTTTAACGAGAAAAGTGCTTTAGATTTGATTACGGTTGGTGGCGGAACAGAATCAAGAAAAAAAGTTTTTATTGATGCAAGAGTAACATCAATGCATATTACTAGAAATACACAAAAATATCAGAGTGTACCCGTTGGTTGCCTACCCGTGGATTTATTAAAAGAAAATATTATTTTAAATGAAACAATCACTCTACCTGGTGCTATTGGCGGACTTAAGCCAAGTTGTCTAGACGCTACCTCATATAATTTAACCAAGAATTATGATAGAGTGGAATTAGAATTTAAAGAAATTTTTAAAATTGATAGTCTTCAAAAAGTTTTATTAGACATGTTAGATTATACATATAACTACCGAACAAATTTTAAATATGCAACATATGATAAAAATAATACTCCATTAGATGATATTGCAAAATTGAAAGAAAATAAATTTGTTGGTCAAAAACCCGAAGTAGTTATTACTAATCTTTTTGAGGACTGAAAATTTGAAAACCCTAAGTTAATAAAACATCCTTCAGTACAAATATTTAAACAAATTATTATGATGCTTTCTGAATACATCCTTTCTGAATTGTCAATAAATATTGGCTTAAATGATGATTACAAACTATTATTGCCTTATTATTTTGAGCTCATTTCAGTTCCGTTGCTTGATGATGGATATTATAAATTCAAAGATGTAGAAGTTGTTTTAAAATCAGAGTACTTTAATTTTGATAATAATAATATTCAATTAGTTAATAATGATATATCGCAAAATCAATTATTTAAATTGAATAGTAACCAGTTTAATTGACTGCCATTAATTAATAATTTAGAACCAAACGACATCCCTAGTTTACTGCCAAAAGATATAAAATTAGCGGATGGAAATTATGGTAAAAATTTTGTAAATTGTATTGTTGAAAAAACACAATTAAGTAGTGTTATAAATATTTATGGAAAGGGATTAGAGGCGTTATTAAGTAATTTTAGGTGATTTAAAGAAATAAATAAACTTGACATTACTAAGCAATGTAAATTTCTTTTAGAAAAAGAAATAAGTAATTTCAAGCGATTGGAATTATCTGTTATTTTTGGACAAGGTCAATATAATTTTAAATTTGAAACAAATAATGGATATGTAGAAATAATGAATATTTATTTATTTAATAACAAATCTGATTCATACATTAATTTAGAAATTTAAAAAGAAGGTTAAAAACCTTCTTTTTAGTATATTATTTTATTTAAAGTAATTTTTATGATATTTGCCATTTCATTTTTTAAAATTGGGGGGGGGGGGTTATATTTACATATTAATTCAATATTTTCTTGACTAGTATCTCTACCATGTAGTTTCATTCATATTGTACTTCCACAATAGACTATTTCACCATCAGATTCTAGAAAGTATTTGTTACTTCTGCTATAAGCTACTATTCCTAAAATTATTGATATTACTATTCCTGTAATCACAAATACCCCCCCATATTTTTATTTTTCTTTTTTAATTTTGTCGAAAACTCTTGATATTTATTGAATATACTTAA
Organism: Spiroplasma endosymbiont of Clivina fossor; assembly: GCF_964031115.1. Taxonomy (GTDB): domain Bacteria; phylum Bacillota_I; class Bacilli_A; order Mycoplasmatales; family Nriv7; genus Nriv7. The sequence continues at coordinate 3,449 of NZ_OZ035006.1, read as the reverse complement.
TTTTAGGTATATTTTAATATGATAGAGGTGGATAATAATTATGGAAAAAATAATTCAAGAACTAGTAAATACTTTAACAGATGATCAATTTTTAGAATTTTATGAAAAAGTCAAACAACAAGCAGAATTAATAAAAAAACAAAAACGTTTAAATGAAATTGATCAAAAATTTAGAGCGCAAGGTATTAAATGCCCTAAATGTGAATCTTACCATTGCGTTAAAAATGGACATAATTCAGAAGGAAAACAAAAATATTTATGTAAAAATTGCCGTGCAAGTTTTGACGCTTTTCGTAATCATTTTATTTATTGAAGTCATTTAAATTATGAACAATGAAATTTATTGATTCAAATTTCATTGCTGGGGCAATCTAGTAAAACAATTTCTCGTTTTATTAAAACTACATTAAAAACTGCTTGATATAATCGTCAAAAATTAATGAAATCAAAACAATTAGAAAATACCCAATTAAAATTTAAAAAATTATCTGGTAAAATCCAAATCGATGAAACATTTATTAAAGAAATCCATAAAGGAAATTTCAAATATAAAACTGATCCACGAAGAATTCACCTTGACCCATTCGCAACTAATACTAAATGCTGTATTCAAATGGCAATTGATAATAATAACAATATTTATGTTAAATCCACAAACACCAAACGTTTACAAAAACAATGAGTTATTGAAAATATGAACAAAGAATTAATTAACGAAAATTCAATTATTACTTCTGATATGCAAAAATTATATTTTTTAGTAGCAAAACAAACAAATTCTACTTTATGTGTAACTAAAACAACAATTAATCCTGAAGCTAGTTATCGTAACTTAAATAAAATCAGTAAATTACAATCTAGTCTTAAAGAAGCCTTAATTCATTATCATGGTTTAGGTTTTACTAATATTCAAAATTATTTAAATCTCTGAAAATGAAAATACCAACATAAGGGTTTAACTCCAAACCAACAAACAGCGGTATTATATTTTAATGTATAAAAAAGTTAAAGTAAAAATAGTAATTTTACATAAAAGCCTTTTAAAATTATCAAGTTGATGATTTTTTTTATTTTATCAAGAGTTTTCGACAAAATTAAAATTTTTCTTTTATTTTTTTGTTCTTGCATTTAATAACTCCTCCAAAAATAAATTTAATTAATCGGGACTAAAAAGAGACCTTTCTGGGTCTCTCTTGTTTTGTTTTTGAAATTTAATGTCGGCTGGTCGGGTTGCTTCCACAAACGAAGCGTCAATATACTAGAATTTTATTAAGCTTACAAAAAATCTCGGCACCGCTTTTTAACCTGTTAGGGGTCCGCGTTTAGCAGGACCTTGGGGACCCTGACTTTATTGAAAGAACTTCCGTAATTTTTTTAATTTAATAAACAACTAGATTATACACGCAGATTTTGTGAAAGTCAACCCTCCCAGAGTTCTTATTTTTTAAAAAAAAGTGTATAATTAAGTTAATAATTTTGAATTAAGTTTAAGGAGGGAAATTAAAATGAAAAGAAAAACAATTAGTTACAGTGATGAAATGATTAAAAGTGGTATAGAGTTAAATAAGAAAGATAAGTTTATGAAAGCAATTTCTAAATTATTGGTTAAAGATTAAAATAATTAAATATGTTTACGCGGGGTTGGATTTTTAATTTGGTTTCACCAATGGATAAAAAGCATCCTTATAAAATATGTTATATTCATAATTATAGATAGCTGATTGGCACGGCACCCAGAGTTCTTACTTTTAAAATAGTGTATAATTTAAGTTAATAATGGTAGGAGGAGGGTGTCTTAATTGTGAAAAATAATAATGTTGTGGATATGGCAAAATATTTAATTCGTAAAAATCCAGCTTTATTTAACTCAAAACAACTTTTTAAAAAAATTGGCTTTGAAATGTATAAAGGAGAATTTATGCTTCATAAATTGCTTCATTTAGCACAAGTTTTTCATTTATTAATTAAGAATAAACCTTTATTTAGTGTAAATGAAGAAGTAGCTTATAACAATGGACCTGTTATTATAAGTATTCGCAAACAACATAATAGACCTTTAATTTTTAATACAAAAAGTGAAATTAATTTAAGTAAAGAAATTAAAAGTTTTATTGATAATATTTATTTATTTTTTGAAGACGCAAACCCTGATGAACTATTTGAAATAACACATTATGATCAATGCTGAAAGGAAGCATTTCAAAAAAGTGAAAAAAATATTAAGGACGATAAAATGGATGTTAGAAATTGTGGATTTAACATAAATATTGTTATTATTATCAATTGCCATTTGAATACAGCATTTAGTATTAGTTGCGAATGGGTCAAGGTGAATTCTTCGTGGATCAGTTTTATATTTGAAATTTCCTTTATGGATTTCTTTAATAAATGTTTCATCGATTTGGATTTTACCAGATAATTTTTTAAATTTTAATTGGGTATTTTCTAATTGTTTTGATTTCATTAATTTTTGACGATTATATCAAGCAGTTTTTAATGTAGTTTTAATAAAACGAGAAATTGTTTTACTAGATTGCCCCGGCAATGAAATTTGAATCAATAAATTTCATTGTTCATAATTTAAATGACTTCAATAAATAAAATGATTACGAAAAGCGTCAAAACTTGCACGGCAATTTTTACATAAATATTTTTGTTTTCCTTCTGAATTATGTCCATTTTTAACGCAATGGTAAGATTCACATTTAGGGCATTTAATACCTTGCGCTCTAAATTTTTGATCAATTTCATTTAACCGTTTTTGTTTTTTTATTAATTCTGCTTGTTGTTTGACTTTTTCATAAAATTCTAAAAATTGATCATCTGTTAAAGTATTTACTAGTTCTTGAATTATTTTTTCCATAATTATTATCCACCTCTATCATATTAAAAATATATCTAAAATTAAGTATATTCAATAAATATCAAGAGTTTTCGACAAAATTAAAAATTATTTTTAATAATTTCATTTTCTACAGCATGTAATAAATGCGTTTTACCTAGTCCTGAATTTCCATAAATAAATAATGGATTTCAACTAACACCAAGATTTTTAACAACAGCTAATGATGCTTGATAAGCATCTTGATTACAAGCTCCTTTAACAAAGTTAGTAAAGGTAAATTTTTTCTTATTACTTTTTAAATTATCATCACATTCATCATATTGTTGATGGGGCATATTTTCAATTTCATATTGTTCAAGGAATTTAACACTTAGTTGCCGATTACTAACTTGATTAATAATAATTTGAATTTTATTAGTTAAATTTTTTGTTAAAATTTCTTTTGCAAAACCACTCCGAACTAAAATGATACATTCATTATTATTAGTAATTGAATGAATATTAGTATTTTTAATATAAGTATTAAAAATAATTGGATCAATTGTTTCGCCCATTAATTTTGTTTTAACTTGTTCCCACATTTCTTTATAACTCATAAATCACA